>PMWA01000050.1 GCA_003166335.1 Methanobacterium sp.
AACTGTATCTAATATGACAGTTAAAAAAGGAGAAACAGTTAAAATTGCAACCGGTGCCCCTATACCCACAGGAGCCGACTCAGTAGTTATGGAAGAGTATACTCAAGAGAGAGGAGATCATTTAGAAGTGGAATCCTCAGTAACTCCTGGTGAAAATGTTTCATATAAAGGCGAGGACATAAAGAGGGGCGATGTAGTATTAAAGAAAGGTAAAATTCTTCAACCACAGGATCTAGCAATAATAGCATCAGCAGGATATAGTAATGTGGAAGTGTATCAAAAACCCCATGTAGGTATTATAACAACAGGCAGCGAATTAGTCATACCTCATCCAAATATTCATGGAGCTGAAGTAATAAACTCCAATCATTACACTCTAAAAGCCCTAGTAGAAAGCTCATTAGCGATTCCAGAACTCAATCATTGCATAGATGAGGCAGAATTAGTTGAAAATAAGTTTAAAAAAATGTTACAAAAAAATGATGTTCTTATAACCACGGGAGGAACAGCTATTAGTAAAGGAGATTTGGTTGTGGATGTGGCGGACAAGTTGGGAGAAGTTATGATTCACGGAGTTTCAATACGCCCCGGAAAACCATTTGCATATGCACAAATTGATAATAAACCAGTTTTCATGCTCTCCGGATATCCTGTAGCAGCCATGGTTCAATTCGATGTACTTGTTAGGCAACATTTACTGGAAATGCAAAATCTGAACTGGAAGACTCCCACAGTAAAAAAAATAGCTNNAGCTGCTCGTAAGATTCCATCCACACTAGGCAGAACCGATTATATACGAGCTAAAACAATTGGAGATAAAGTAAAACCGCTTAAAATAAAAGGATCAGGCATTATACGATCCATGGTGGAATCAGACTCTTACATTATCATAGAAGAGAACCTTGAAGGAATTATGGAAGGAGAAATGTGCGATGTTCTGCTTTACAATTCCCAACGGGTTTAAGTGTATTAAGAGTAAAACTATATAAAGTAGTTAAAAGCTTATCAAAAATTTTGATAACAAAATAAATTAAAGTTTTTCTATTATTTAGAAGGTGATTATTTTTGAACGTCTTTACAATTAATCCTTTATGGTATTATGCTATTGGATTCATAGTCATATGGGTATTAGCTCTCCTATTCAGGAAACAACTCAAAATTGATGTAGAAGGACCCATTTTAATGCGTAAAACCAAAAGATTAAGGGGTTTCATTGATGGTGTAGCCCAAAGTAATCCCCGCTTTTGGAGAATATTCATGACTATAGGAATACCAGTTTCTATATTTTTCATGATTTTTACCTTTTATTATTTGGTTATATCCTTACAAACACTTTTTACAGCACCACAAACTCAGTTAATTCTCCCAGGAGTAGATTTACCTGGTCAAGCTATTGCTGTTCCATTTATTCCAGGACTTATCGCCTTGGCTACAGTGATCGTGGTACATGAATTTGGACACGGGATATTAGCAAGAGTTGAAGGAGTACGTATTAAATCCATTGGATTAATGCTATTAGCTGTTTTACCTGGTGCTTTTGTAGAGCCAGATGAAGAAGATGTTGAAAAATCTAAAAAAACATCCAAACTAAGAATATATGCGGCAGGTTCTATTTTTAACCTATCATTAGCTGCAATATCTCTTTTTATACTTATGATTTTATCATTACTGTTTATCAGCGGCTTATCTTTCGGTATTCCCAGCATATCTGTACCGGGAGCGCCTGCCCTCAAAACTGAGCCTGTTTGGCTGAATATAAGTGGCCCAATATTCCCTTCCCTTCATGCTGATGGTATACAAATTTCAAGCGTAGTTCCTAAAAGCCCTGCAGATGGAATTTTGCAAGGGGGAATGGTAATTTATAGTATAAATGGTTATAGCACTAATAATGATGATAATTACCTTAGTGTAGTAAATAATATCAAAATAGGAGAGAAATTAACCTTTGTAACTAATCAAGGAACTTTTCAGGTGAAAGCTGGCATTAACCCAGATAATAGCACCCATGCTTATATTGGAATACGCACTCAAGAAAATGATGTTCTAAATAGCGGACTTCCACCAGTTTATGGAGTTTTATCCCAGTGGATCTTATTCCCTTTAATAAATCTGCTTACATGGATATTCGTTTTAAATTTCGCGGTTGGAATTATTAACCTGCTGCCGGCCAGGCCTTTGGACGGTGGATTATTGTTTGAAGAGATATTAACCTATAGAATATCTAAAACGACTGTTAATAGAATAACTAATGGATTAACCATAGTATTATGGACTATCCTAGTGGTGAGTATAGTTTATGGGACTGGAAGAGGAATATTAATGTTATTTTAAAATGGTAAAAAATAAGAAAACATTATATTCCTTCAATTTCGGTTCAAATAATAGTTAAGAAATCTATGGATATTTATGAAGAAATCTTTAATATCTGTCTTAAATGAAAAAGTTTATAAAAACTGATTTTTATAAAAAAAGTATTTTAAAGCTTCTTCAAAGGCATTTTTATGCAAATTAGCTGCCATTTCTTTTTTACATTCCTCATCTGTGAATAATCTAAACTTAGGAGCTCTGCATGGATAATGTTGCAATTTAAGACCTGCTTTTATAGGTAAATCTTCTAAATCCTGTCCAATCATTTCATCTGCTACAAAAAGAGTGGAACCACAGGGAGACGTCCTTAAAACCTGGATTTCAGTAACTTTATCATTCTCACTGAATATTTTCACTATGGGCCTGCCAAATTTAGAAGTGAATTCATCAAATATCTGGTTGCCATTCTCTTCTAGGTCACACATGTTAATCGGGGCTGTTACATTCTCGAAACGTTCCAACTGATTTTTAAAGCCTTCACCCTTCCAGGCAGCTACTATAATCCATCCCACCTTATCATGTAGTCTATCCACTATTTCCAAGGTGAGATCCGGATGTAGAACATATGTTATAAGAAGATCTGCAGTTTCGAGTTTTTTAAGAACATCTTCCGGTATATCAATTTCATCCGCAAAGCTGGATGTGGGTTGTTCTAGCAGTATGAATTCAGTTTCAAACTCAGTTTTAATGTTATCATAAGCCCGATCCCCATAAGAGCCGTCAGTCACTATAACAATTTTTAACATTAACACATTACCTTCTTGTTAAATTCTTTTTCAATTCAATTTTTAATTTCATCCCTTATTTGCCTGAAAAATATTAAATTACCCTAATTGTCCCCGTTAAATGCACTGGGGTCTTTGAAATTATGGTGAATTATGTTTTTTCTGCTGCCTGGAAAGACTCAGAACCACATGAAGTCATCACATAGTCAAATTCTATATTCAGAAATTTCATCATGTTTTTTGCTTCATATCCTGGTATGTAACTTCTAAGTTCAGTCATAACTTCTATACCTGTGAATTTAACTTCTGTTAGATCTGCGCCAACATCTAAACACTATAAAATTCACATAATAAGGGGAGAGGTTGTAAAATTTTTAAAAAAAATGTAAATTTTTATTCTATGGGATCTGAGAATATTAGTTATAATGTTTCTAAATAAAAGTTTATATAAATTATACTATTAAATAAAATTCAAATTACCTCACAAATTATTGCTTAGATTAAATAAGCGTGTTGAAGAAACATTTAAAGAACAAGCTTACAGAATTGATACTTATTTAATGAAAAATGTTTTAATTCCGGAGAAAATATAAAATGAAAGTGGTAATAATTGGTAGTGGAGCTGCTGGTTTATCAACAGCTTCTAATATTCGAAAATATGATGAAGATATAGAAATAACAGTAATTACTCGTGAAAGTTTTATTGCTTATTCTCCTTGTGCTATACCTTACGTTTTATGTGGAAAAGTGGATTGTTTTGAAGATATTGTGATGCACAAACCCGAAGATTACTTGGAAAAAAATATTAATATTGTAATTAATGCAGAAGTTTTTGAAGTTTCTAGTAGAGAAAATAAACTTAAATATAATTTTAATAACGGATATCTAAAAGTTGTAAAAGAGTTATCATACGATTATCTGGTAATAGCCTCCGGTGCAACCTCATTTATTCCTCCGATTGAAGGGACTCATTTAAATGGTGTTTTCAAAATTAGAACTATAGAAGTCGGTTTTAAAATCAAAGAATGGGCTGAAAAAAACCATAATGCCGTGGTTGTGGGGGCTGGTTTGATTGGGCTCGAAACTGCCTATGGACTAAAAGAAATGGGCTTAAACGTTATAGTTACGGAAATGTTGCCCCAGATTATACCCAGATCATTAGATCCGGACATGGCAAGTATTGTTCGACAATACATGGAAAATGAGGGTTTACAAGTAATTTTGGGTAATCCTATAGAAGAAATAATTGGCGACAAACGGGTTGAGAAAGCCATTATTGGGGAAGAAGTGTTAAATGCTGACATGGTTATAATGGCTACTGGTATCCGACCTCAGATTAAACTGGCAAAAATGGCTGGTTGCGATATTGGAAGATGGGCTATCCTCGTTAATGAAAAGATGCAAACTTCGGTTCCAAACATATATGCAGTAGGCGATTGTGTAGAGGTTTATGATGCAATAACCGGGCAAAATACGCAGTCACCACTAGGTACAACAGCGGTGAGGCAAGGAAAAATAGCTGCAAAAAATATCGTGGGGATGAGTGCAGAATTCCGACCAGTTTTAAATGCCATGGTATCCAAGATCGGGCAACTGGAATTTGGGGCTGTGGGTTCCACTAAGAGTTGGGCTGTTCACAACGGAATGGAAGTAATCACAGGAAAGAGTAAAGCTCTTACCAAGGCTAGATATTATCCAGGGGCTAAGACTATTGATGTTAAAATGATATGTACTCTTAATGGTAGAATTATTGGTTGTCAGATAATTGCTGAGGAGAGAGTTGCTGAACGAATTGATACTATGTCTTTAGCCATTGCAAAGGATGTTACCTGTTCTGAATTGGCTGCAATGGAATTTTCTTATGCTCACCCAGTTTCTATGGTAATAGATCCTATAATATTAGCTGCGGAAGATGCTTGTTGGAAGTTGAAAAGATTGAAAAAAATGTGAATATTAAAAAAGAATAGTGTTATGGTTTAAGTTTAATTTGATTTTAAAAATATCCTTTACAATTTCACTTCTTTCGTCTAGGTGTAGGCAGTACATTTTAACATCCACTCCTTCACTCATAACTCCTTCTGCTATGGCATGTGCCATTTTCTGGTGGAGTAGTGCATGGTGTCGTAAATGATGGTTATTTTATCTTTACAGTTTCCGTGGCCCAGTTACTGTAAGCGCTAATAATTTTCATGGGGTCTGTCCATATTTGACCGTGTGCTGGAGCTATCATCTTGATTTGTTTCAGAATGCCTAAGTCTTGGACTTCCTGGAATTTTTTTAGAACTAATTTTGATAGTGGTGTGATTAGATTAGCATAAAATTTTTGGGCGCCATCCATTAGTATGTATTCGGGTATTTCCTGGTCGTATCGCTGGGTGAAACATATATGTTGTCCAAAAGCGTCTTTGGGGAATAATATGCCTTTTTCAGCTAGTAAAGTAAACATACTATCGGGACAGTGCAGTAAAAATGCATTTAGGAAGGTTAATGTTTTATCACCAAGATCCAAGGTATCTCCGGTTTTAACCTCCGCGAAGTCAGCTCCTTTAATGATGGATAATGTTTTTTTAGTCCTTTAACAGCTATTTCGGTGCAGTATATGGGTGTTTTCTGGAAATTTCTTGTGAATTTCTGGTAATGCTCCGCTATGATCCTTTTCAATGTGATTTTGTATTATGACATCGATTTTCGAATTTTTTCCTTCTTTTTCAAAAGCGTCTTCGATTCTACCCCACATTTGGGCTGAGGATCCTGGATATGTATTGTCTATTAATGCTACTTTATCTTCGCCAAATACCAAATAGGCATTATAACTGTCCCATTTATGGTGTAACCGTGATATGTTCTTATATCCCAATCTAAAACTCCAACCCAATATACTCCATCCTTTATTTTTACTGAGTTTGCCTTCAAGATTTTATCCTCCAATTTTATTTATAAATAATATTAGTTCGCACACATTCGTACTGTATGGGAATATACGAACTATTTCAGATAAATTTTATGGTTCGTACAAATACGAACAATTTATATGGTAGTAAGAGAACATAATAAATGAGGATTCATCATGGAACATGTGAAAAATAAACACGACGACATTGCAGAAATAAAATTATTCTCAAGCACCACGGGTATTAATGTAATAAATAGTCCCATAAAATCTAAGATATTATCATTACTAAGAAATGGAGGTTTAAACGGTTCAGATATTGTTTTATTAACTAGTAAATCCAAATCAACCATTTCAACCCATCTCAAAGACCTTATAAATGCCGGAATTATAGATTACAAACCAGATCCCAATGATGGACGTCGAAAAATATTCTATATTAAATCAAGATATCTGGGTGAACTTTCTCAAGAATTAGAATTAGAAAATGATATGGATGAATACCTTTACAATCAAATAGCTAACTCTAATGATCCATTTAAATTCTTCAGGTTCTTATTCAGAACTATAAGAGTAGCTCTAATGCATGAAGGAGTTAATATAGACCCAATATTACATAATGCTGGCTTTAAAGTTGGTGAAACATTTTATAATCAATTAAAGAATCCTAAAACACATGAATTAGCTGAAAATGTGGCAATATTTTGGGAAACCCATAAATTAGGTAAAATTGAAGTTGAAAATATGATGCCTTTGACTATACGGGCTTACGACTGTTTTGAATGTGAAGACCTCCCTCAAATTGGTAGGTCTGCGTGTGCTTTTGATTCTGGAATATTAGAAGCTATTTTCTCCAACCACTTTGAAAGTGAAGTGAATGTAGAAGAAATTAAATGTTACGCTAAGGGTGATAATTACTGCAGCTTTATAATAAAAAAGAATTGATAAAATAAGAGTTCAAGTAAATCTATTTTTTTTAAAAAATTCAGAACTTTAAATTGGTATTTATTCAATCTTTTTTTCCTTAAATTTAACTATAGTGGTGGATAAATATTTTTTATCCTTGAAAAATCCTTTTAAAACCATTTCATCATCCATACTGCAATTTTGGATGGATAATATTTCTTTTTCTCTTTTATCTTGATTTATAATCTCTTCTAAAACTTCAGAATGACGAGAGGTCTTCATAATCACAAATGTATCAGCATATTCAAGAATTTGCTCCAGTCTTTCATCAACTTTAGGCACTATAACCATAATTTCATCCTTTTCCGCAAGTGAAATACCTGCAGTTGCTGCACAACCTGTGAATGAAGTTATTCCAGGTATTATCTCAACTATAAACCCTTGATTGGTAATTCTACTTTCTATATATGAAAATGTACTGTAAACTGTAGGGTCACCTAGGGTTATAAATGCCACATCTACCCCTTTATTCAATTTTTGGATTATTAGTACCGCGGCATCATCCCAGTAGCTACAAAGAGCGTTTTTATCTTCAATCATAGGGAATAATGGTTCTAAAATATCATATTTATCTTCTCGATCTTCAAGAACTGGTTGTACAATTGATAATGCGAGACTAGGTTTAGATGCAGCTGATTTTGGTGCACATATCACCTTGACCTCTTTTAAAGAATTAAATGCTTTAATGGTTAAAAGTTCATGATCCCCCGGACCAACCCCAATACCTAATAATTTACCTTTCCTCATAAATTTTATACCGTCCTAATTTTTTAATAGAAAAAAAATCTTGGAATGGATTATTATTTCTTCAAATGTCTGATTAAAAACCGCTTTTATGGTTAACTCCATATTTTGATTTATAATAAAAACCTTTTAAAGGTTTAATCTATTTATACCATCATCAAGATATAAAACCCCATGGATAATGGCTTTTTCTGTAGTAAGTGCGGGATGATTAAAGATAACTGTATTTGTTCTAAAGATGGAATAGAACTAGTAAAAAGCTCTGGAATACCTGAATCAGATATTTCTGAGATAAAAAAGATGTATCCTCATATAGAATCAGAAATTATAGAAAAATTTCCTTTTATTGAACCTCGATCGGGACAGTTAGATATTATTCAGGAAATTAAACTAGCGATAGAAAAGGGTTTCAAGTATATTCTCTTAGAAGCGGGTACGGGTACAGGTAAATCTGCCATAGCAACTACTCTTGCAGGTATCTATGGGTCTGCATATATTTTGACAATGACTAAGCAACTGCAATCACAATATGGATTTCAGTTTGGCTATCCTCTAGTTAAAGGCAGATGTAACTTTTCTTGTAAAGATACAGGTTTAGAAGATGGTTGTGATATTGGTACCTGTCAGACCACACCTAGCGGACAAAAATTTGTTTGTGAGTTTGGAATAACCAAATCACCATTTGATGGTGGAAGTTTTGCCTTTGAAGATGCCTTCGACATGCCTATTTATTTCCGATCTCAGGATCGCTGTAATTACTGGCGTCAAAAGGCAAACGCTGTTAAAAGTCCTATAACGTTGATGAATTATGATTATGCTCTCTTAGAGCTTAATTATGTTAAACATTTTGGTAAACGGAGCTTAATGATTCTTGACGAGGCTCATAACATTGAAAATAAGCTGATGCAACGTTTAGAAGTAAATATTTATAGTAAAAGACTTGAAAATGATGTTAATACAATCATACCCCATGATTTAATGGCTTGTGACGATCCTTTGGAGTGGATACTATTTTTAGAATCCATCTATGACTCATATAAATCGATAGCAGTTCAAAAGATGCCTAAAAATAAGGCTGACCGCATTAATCGTACTAAACTCCGATTACAGGAACTTTTAACTAACTTGGAAGATAAACCTGAAAACTGGGTGGTTGACCCTATTACTGGTGGAATATCTTTTAAACCACTTAAAATTGATATGTACGCTAAGGATAGATTGTTCCGTCATGCTGATGTCTGTATTTTTATGAGCGCCACTATCTTGGATCAAAATTTGTTTTGCCAGTGGCTTGGAATAGAACCCGAAGAAGCTTATAAGATTCAAATTAAAAGTCCTTTCCCTCCTTCATCTCGGCCGATTCACTTGAGGATTGCAGGAAATATGTCTCAGCGATCTATTAAACGTACAGCACCTAGAAGTATTCCTATTCTTGAAAAGATTATAGATCATCATAAATATGAGAAAGGGTTGATTCATACTCATAATTATAAGTGTCAGAATTATATTATGAATAAAATTAATAATAAGCGTTTAATAGGTCATAATAGTCTTAACCGGGAGCATAAATTACAACAATTTGAAAAAAGTGAGGAATCTTTGGTGTTAGTAAGTCCCTCCATGGGTGAAGGAGTCGATTTACCCTATGAAAAATGTCAATTCCAAGTGATCTACAAGATACCTTTTCCTTATCTAGGAGATCGACAGGTTAACCAAAGAAAGAGTAAAGACCCGAAATGGTATGCTTATAAAACTGTTATGACTTTGATTCAGGCTTATGGTCGTGGAATGCGGGCTGAAGATGATCAATGCGAAACTTACATTTTAGATGGCAACATTCGCATGCTCTTCACTAATCGGCTTTATCGACATTTAGTTCCAGAGTTCTTTAAAGAAGCTGTGCAACACGAATAAAATTAAAATAAAATATAAAAGGTTATTTTCTCCTTTTTTTAATCTCCTAATGTTTTATTGAGCCAAGTATGGATGTAATCCACAACTTCTTGCCATCCTTCTTGGACCATAATGAGGTTCGAACGGCCGGGGAACTCATGGAAATCTGTTTTAGCGCTTGATTGATTGTATTTTTTATAATTCGCCCTAGATACGGTGGCAGGTACTGTGTGATCCTCACTACCTGCTAAAAGCAGAAGAGGGCTGCGAATATTGTTTTTATAGTTTATACTGGTAGTAGCGTGGCTTATTAAGTCTGAAAATGCACTTTGGAAAAGGGGTTTTCCAGTATCAGGTATAGCGTACCTTTCATATGCTTTTCTAGCATCTTCTTCAGACATAGTGTTGGCAAAAGCATAATGAAACTGTTTAAACGTTAATTCTACTACTTTATGTTATTCCTTGGATCGGAAAGGACGGGAAATGTGGATCTGAGCTGAGTCAGTGCTAATTTATGCACACCTTTAGGTGCTGCCGAGTCTAGAGTCACTCCTGCAGCGGCAAAACCCTGATCCATAAGAATCTGTACTATCAACCCACCAAAAGAATGACCTATAAGGATGGGAGACTCATTTAAATTGTTGAGGATATCCTTGTAATGTGCTACTACCTCTTCCAAACCCAGACCAGCTAGAGTGGATTCTGCTTTCTGCCGTACCTCTAGAATGTCTCCCTCATGGCCAGGCCAACCGGGCAACATCACTTGGTATCCTAAGTCTTGAAAACGTTTATCAAAATATTCCCAAGAGAGTGGAGTCATCCATAAGCCATGAATAAGTAGTATAGTTCTATCTTTACTGATCTTCAAACTTACTTCTGGTTTATCTATTCCTTCAATCATATTTAGCCTCAAATCTTTTTTTAATCATTTTCATGTTTTATTATAAGATATATCTTTATTTTGGTTCTCCATTCTTGCAAAAATATTCCATTGGCTCGCTTTTTTCTAAATTGTATTTTTTCCAAACTTCGCAGTTTTTACAAGCGCATTCTACTTCAAAATTAATATCATTACAGTTAGCTTTGCCAATAGAACAGTAAAACCAAGGAAAATCTTTTGGTTCTAACTCAGAAATTGAATCGACACCTTTTGATTCCATCTCTTGCATAGCTATCAGTTTCTTCTTAGCACAATCACTTTTAGATTGAACCGGGCAGGTACCACAGAGGCATCTCATCATATTTTTCATATTATAATCGACTTTTAACATATCATTAAACTCCTTCAATTAAACCTGATAATTCTTCCAATTTTATTTTAAACGTTAAAATTTATATTCAGCGCTTTTTTATTCTTAAGGGGTACAAATAGATTCTAAAATTCAATCCATCATTCTTATAATATTATGTAATTTACAATTAATAAATATACGGTTTTTAGAGTTATTAAACAGTTATTACCTGTTAAATTAATAAAAAAAGAGGTTTAGTAAAGTTATATATATTATAATACAAAAATTAATTTAGATTAGCAAACAACGTTATTTAAGCATATTCTATTAAAGAATCATTTAATAAAAAATGATTCCCTCGAAATTAATATTATGCAAATGCAGCAATGTAGCCTCCGACAATATATTGATTAATAAGCCGCTGATGAACGATGTTTAAGATTGTCATGTTGATTAAAATTTATCTCGGATTTTCTTGAAAAATTTTTTGGTTCAAATAAAAGTTTTTATAGACCATTTTGAATTGTAAAGCATTCAAATTATTTAAATATTAAATGTAAAATGCTCAATTTACAAAAGGAAAAATTTATTATCATTTATATTAATTTTAGCTAAATTAATAATTAGAAATTAAATTAATTTAAATTTGTCAAATGAATGGATAATAAATGATTAAAATAGTTTTTGCATAATGGATAAAAATTTGTATATAAAAAATAGTGAAATAAGCGGACCTGGGGGGATTTGAACCCCCGACCTTGGGATCCGAAGTCCCACGTCATATTCCTGGCTAGACTACAGGCCCACATAGAAAGTTTGATCACAAAAATGATCTTTTAATATATGTTTTTAAGGACAATAACCATATCGAAGAGAAAGAATGATCTATCCCCTATTACATATAATGATTTATAATTAAATATTATTTTAAAATTATTTTACTTAAAGAGTATAGTATAACTCGCTATAAAAAATAACTTTACAAATTAATATAAGAGGCAATTTAATGCTGGCTAAAAGAATTATTCCCTGTTTAGACTGTGACTTGAATTTATCTCATGGTCGAGTGGTTAAAGGGGTGGAATTTAAACAAATTCGTTATGCTGGAGATCCCGTAGAATTAGCCACTAAATATTACGAAGATGGAGCCGATGAGATAGTGTTTTTAGATATTACCGCCTCTCATGAGCGAAGAGAAACCATGGCGGAGGTCTTAGATGCCACCACCGAGAACGTGTTCGTGCCAATTTGTGTTGGAGGTGGGATTAGAAAGCCTGCTGATTATGTGAACATGCTCAAAGCAGGAGCAGATAAATGTTCAACCAACACGGCAGCCATACATAATCCTGATCTGATTAATGAAGCTTCTAAGATAGTTGGCAGCCAAGCCTGTGTGATTGGCATCGACGCCAAACGTAGGTACGTTGAAGATATACAGAAAAACAAGGATAAGATTATTGTAGAAACAGAACAAGGTTACTGTTGGTATGATTGCAGCATCTATGGTGGCCGTGAATTTACAGGAATTGATGCATTAGCCTGGGCTTTAGAGTGTCAAGAAAGAGGTGCGGGAGAGATTTTACTGACTAGTATGGATCGGGACGGTACCAAAGACGGTTACGATTTACCGTTAACCAAAACCATGAGCGATATGCTGGATATTCCAATCATAGCCAGTGGCGGTGTGGGCAAACCTGAACACATTTACGAAGCCTTTGAAATGGGAAAAGCAGATGCAGCCCTGGCTGCGAGTATTTTTCACTTTAATGAATTTCCTATACCTGTGGTTAAGGAATACTTGAAAGAGAATGGTGTGGTAGTTAGAATATAAAAAATATTCATTTTAAATTAAGAAAACTAATAACATAATTGAAACATGTATTTATGAAATAAATATTCAGGTTTGTTAAATTAAAATATTATATAGATATTATAAAACTCAAAGTTAGTGGCGAGAGATTTGAAAAAACGAAAACACATCTTTCTTGATGATAATGCGAAAATCGAGAGATTAGAAAAGAAAATAATAAAATACGAGAGATACAAACCTTACAATGAAAAAACAGCTGAAGAAGACTTTCGCTTAAATGAAAAACTCGCTTTACTGAGTATAGTTGCCAGCAATTTCATGATGACAGGCCACAGCCCTACCTTGGTTTTAACCAAAAGAGAGGAAGGGGATGAAGTTTTGTTACCGGTAAGAGGAGGACAAAAAGACCGAGCTCGGGAAATAATATCCAAAATTGATTTCAGGAAACTATATCGTGGAGGAAAAGGTAGAAAAACAGATCCTCTGATGATCATTACCGCAATCTGTATGTACGTTATGCGACAAGACAATCGTAAAAGAGGTGACATAAGATATTCAGACGATTTTATTAGGAATGTTGGAGTTACAAAAGAAATTTATGGCCATATAAATGAAAAACTCGATTCTTATCTAAAATCATGAAATCTGATAGGTCGCTCTATATAGTGATAGCAAAAATATTGATAACTTATTTAACATAATTTCAATTTCATATTAATTTTGACATATTTCATTAATTATTATTCATAAAATACAACCCTATTTTTCATTTAAAAAAAGATAATGTTTTAGAATAAGTTATTTAATCGTTCGAGAGGTGACATATTTCCCTCCCACTCATGATCTAAATCTCTCTCCAGAAATGTATTCTTTTTAAAATTCATTTATTATGATATGTGGTAATAATTTTCAGGTGAATCTTCAAATTAAATTTAATATCCTAAATGATTAATTATAAACGGGGATTTAATAACATATAATTTTAAATTTCTTGATAGAACTATTTCTTATTGAGTTTATTTTAGAATTGTGGTTATATTTTATTATAAAAAAATTTTATTATTAATATGAACTCAAAATGGTCTTCATTCAATATTCTAGGAATATTAGCCGTTTTTGTATTTACTATTTTTACTTTTATCTCAGTTGCATTATATCCAACGCCTTATAATCCTTTGTACGATTGGCTAAGTAATCTGGGAAATGTTAATCTAAACCCTTCTGGAGCATTGTTTTTTAATGGGGGTTGCATAATAACCGGTTTGATATTGATACCATTCATTGCAAGTCTTTACCGGTGGAATTCCCCAATGAACTGGAGCAAAATCTTCTTATTAATAGGAATAATTCTAGGTATTTTTGCTTCTATTTCCCTAATAGGTGTGGGTGTTTTTCCTGAAACTTATATTAAACTGCATGTTTTAGCAGCTTCTGGGGTTTTTGGATCTTTATTTTTAATAATAATTTTTTTGATTATTGCTCTTTTTAAACATCCCAAATTCATTCATTTTGTAGCTTACTGGGGAATTATAGCAGTTTTAATTGACCTGTTCTTTATCATTATACTTTCTCTACCTCAGTACGAGAACGCATTGGCAGGTTTTAATCATACTGTACCGATACCAGGAATAGAATGGGCCTCCGTGTTCTCTTCCCTCCTCTGGGTGGGATTACTATCCTATAACATGAGTAAAAAAAAATTTTAATTAAATTAATTCATATAATCTTTGATGAGGGGAATAAAAAAATGTCAATAGCCAGTAGACAGATAGAAACTTTATTTAATTATCTCAGAACTAGAGAAAATGAAATTTTTTTTAAACAAGTAGCAGAAGATGTTAAGTGGACATTAATGGAAACCCATCCCTTGGCTGGGGACTATCACAGTAAACATAACTTTATTTCTAGTACTTTTGAACTTTTAAATCGAATTTTAAAAGATGGAGTTGTTTTAAAGGTTAGCAACATAATAGTGCAAAATGAAACTGCTGTAGTTAAAAGGCATTCACTTTCCACTGCCTTAACTGAAATGCCATTTAATAAAACCTACTGTTGGGTGATTCATTTTAAAAATGGCTTCATAGTGGAAGTAATGGCCTACGTTGATTCTGCTCTGGTTCAGAAGGTTATTGATGATGATGAAATCGAGAGTATCGCATGAAAAATCGCTGCCCCTGGGCTCGGGACGACCCATTAATTATAGAATATCACGATCAAGAATGGGGAGTTCCCATCCACGATGATAGGCTTCTTTTTGAATTCATGATATTAGAAAGTGCTCAGGCTGGTTTAAGATGGACATTAATACTCCAGAAACGAGATAACTACCGCAAAGCCTTCGATAACTTTGAAGTTAAGAAAGTGGCTGCTTATGATGAGCATAAGATTGAAGAACTACTTAATAATTCAGGTATAGTGCGTAATCGTCTCAAAATTCAGGCTGCGGTGGCTAATGCACTTGCTGTTTTAGATATTCAAAAAGAATTTGTAAGCTTTGACGTTTACATCTGGAAATTCGTAGGTGACAAAACCATTCAAAACAGATGGAAAACAACGGCAGAAGTGCCCTCTTCTACTAATGAATCTCTGGAAATGAGTAAAGATCTGAAAAGTAGGGGATTCAAGTTTGTGGGGCCAACTATTTGCTATGGCTTCATGCAGGCTGTAGGTATGGTCAATGACCATGTTGTGGATTGTTTCAGGCATCACGAGCTGGAAGATAGTAGATTATGAAAGTTGAACGATCTTTTTATGAATTAGAGACTTTAATTGTTGCACAGATCTTTTAGGTTGTATTTTAGTTCATGAATCACAATATGGTGCTGTAAGTGGTATAATTGTAGAAACTGAAGCCTATCTAGGCACTAAGGATAAAGCTGCCCATTCTTACAATGGACGACATAGCCCCGCATGGACCCTCTCTACAAAAAGGGTGGATTTGCTTATATCTAGCAGCTGCACGGTTATAACTACTGTCTCAACGTGGTGACTGAGAAGGAAGAAGTACCCCGGGCCTTGCTTATCCGAGATTTAGAACCTGTTATGGGCTTAGAATTAATGGTAAAACATCGGAGTATAGATATATCTTCAGGCAAACTTAAAAATCTGACCAACGGATCATCTAAACTCTGCTAATCCCTGGGTATCGATACATCCCCTCAATTGGATGGATCTTTGTGAATATGAGCTCTTTATTACCACTGGGGAAGATTTAAAAGAGAAAGTTGTGGCCACACCCAGGATAAATATTCATTATGCTGAAGAGTATAAAAATAATCGTGGAGGTTTTTGATTAAGGGAAATGAGTTTGTTAGTCGTATTTATAGGTCCTGAAAATCTTTAAATACAATTTTTTATATTATTATTAATAAAATAAAGTTTAAACTAAGATTTCATAAAAAATATTTTTAATAGATATCAAATTGATTTTTACTAATTTATTGCATTAAATACGATAACTAAATAATAAATTATAATATATATTGATAATATTAAGTTATTATGATAAAAATAATTTTTATCTAAAAATTATTGAATAAAAAAAGTTGATTTTAAATTGTCAGTATTATCACAACTTCTCATCCAGATTATTCCCCTCTCCTGGGCTGCTGCAGTTAGTCCGACTGCTTTATCTCTTTTTATGGTTATGATGTCTTTAACGGATAATCCGAAGTTAGCTGGTCTTTCTTTCTATTTTGGTGCTATTACGGTTCTTTTGGTAACGGTTTTCATTGGTATTCTGCTCGGTAATGGTTTATCATCAACTGGCCACTCTGATCCAGCTACCATCGCTTCCATCGACCTATTTCTCGGGGCAATTCTGGTCCTTCTGGGTGTAAGAAATCTTTTCAGTAAAGGAGGTGAAAGTGGTGGTAGTGCCTTATTTAAGTACTTAAACGTGGAAAGTACCGTTAGTAATTTGTCTAAATTTAGTCGTTTCTTCACAGTTGGCCTTTTAACCTTTTTAATTAATTTCAGCACCGCCATATTCGTTCTGGCAGCCTCTCGACAGATAGGACTGGCCAAAGCAGGATTATTTACAGATATTATATCTATTCTAGTGTTGACTATCATCACGCTAGCGGTGATAGAGGTGCCCCTTCTTTTCTTCCTCTTCCTGCCTGAAACCGCTGCAAAGGCCACAAAACCTATGAATCGATGGATAAACAAAAACGGGAGTTATCTAATCGCAGGATTCCTCCTGGCTATAGGTATCTTAGTGATGTACAACGGAGCAGTTAGGTTGGGACTGTTTTAAATATTTTATTTACTTTGTTTTAAAAAATTTAATCCTATGATTAATTTAATTCATCTTTAAAGATGAAATCATTTTTTAAGAAATTTGAGTATAATTCGTAGAAATTTGATAAAAATTTTTAAATATTTATTTCTGCATCATTTTAAGCATAAGATTGCGGCCCATGGATTCTATATGATAAAATGAAGGATTGATTATGTGAAAAAGGATTTCAAGATACTTTCTAATAATTTTAAAGGTCCTTTGAATCTCTATTTAACCATCAGTAGTGGCCAAACATCACAACCTGCGTGGTTAAAAAAGAATGGATACTTCCATGAAATGATTATCGTGGATGATAAACCGTGTTTAATCAAAATCAAGTCGGGGAACCTAGAGGGGCCTCTAGAGGTTATTACAGAATCATCTGAAAAATTTGAAATTAAAGCTATAAAAAATCAGATAAATGAAATATTCGGATTAAATGATAATTTAGATAAGTTATATGAATTTTTATTGAATGACCCTAAATTGGAACCAACCATAGAATTCTGTAGAGGATTAAGACTTTTCAAGGCCCATAATCCATTTGAATGTTTAATAGCCTCTATTTCTTCAGCCAATAATTCTATAATCCGCTGGAACCGCTCCATACAACTCATGAAAGAGAAATGGGGAAATGAGTACCAGTTCCCCTCTGGAAAGTTCTACATCTTTCCCGATCCAGAGAAAATCCTCCAAGTGCCTGAACATGAGGTGGAAGAATTAGAAATATGTGGTGGGGAAAAAAACTTGGAAGAATGTGTTAATAATCTCAAATCATGTGGAGTTGGGTATCGGGGTAAATACATTAAACAAGCTGCTCGTATGGTTACAAAAGAGATTAATTTTAACGAAGTTATGAAAATGGGATATGGGGAAGCTTTCCAAGCCCTGCTACAGATTCCTGGAGTGGGCCCTAAAGTAGCTGATTGCATTCTTTTATATGGATTTGGTATGGAAGAGGCTTTCCCTGTTGATATATGGATTAAAAGGATAATCTGCGAGTTATACTTTAATGGAAAAGAGGTTTCAGTTCCTAAAATAAGATTGTTTGGTATTGAACAGTTTGGTGAATATGCAGGATACGTGCAACTTTATTTATTTCATTACGCTCGAAAATCTGGACTTCTGGAAAAATTACGTCCTAGAAATAAATTATAAACAAAATTGGATGTTAGAAAGTTGATTCTGATTTTATTATTAATATTTTAAGATTAGTTATCACCACGATATTTGACACAAGACGATAGGTAAGAGGGAATCAAAAATTAATTTGAATATTTTTTCTATTAGAATTTTTAGATAAGTAATAATAAATGAGATTTTCTCAGTAAAAAAATGATCTGTGAATTTTTGTGAAAGAAATGGTGAATTTTACTATAAATTATTCAGGGCCCCAAGATTTTAAAATTCCAAAAATATTTGAGGAGTTAGTGGAGAATAATATCATTCGTGTAAAAAATTTAAAATAAAAAAAGTTGGTATTAAAAAAAATATAATAGATTCTATTGATGATTTGAACCTAATTTTAAAAATGGAATATTTAGTCGAATAAATATTTTTATAGATTCAGAATTTTACTAGGCAAATAGCTGTAATAGATGATTATCCACACAAAGAAGAAGATCACAAGCAGGAGACCATAGCGTCTTTCATTCTTATAAATTAGATATATGCCGAAAAATAGTGTAGGAAAAATCCCTATAAAGGCAACTAAATATCCCTGAGCTATGAAATATAATCCTATGAGATAAGTCAGAATACTTACAACGTAACTAATGTTAATCAATCTAGTATTTTTTGATTTTTTTACAAGTTTCATTTATATCAGTATATCTATGGTTGATATCTCCTATAAAAACTATAGTTCGAATACTTAATACAAATCTTATCTCATATAAATATTCGATCATAAACACTCTTTATATCACCTCAACAATTCATTTAACGCCCTTAAACTCTTTAAATCCTAATTAAAATTAAATAATTATTCCTTTATCTTAAATTATAAATATAATAATATTTAGAAAATATAAATAATCATTAAATTTTTTCCTGAAATATTTAAATTAATCAAATGTAATATAATATTTAGTAAAACGTTCTCCAGGGGAATATATTGAACCATCAAGGTAACTTCAAAAAATCATCGAATTCAACAAAAAACAATGAATTACAGCTTGAATCTATTAATTCAACCAATTCTGAAGATATTCCTGAACTAGACTACTTAAAAAAGATTCTGACTAGTGAAAAATTACCCACCCTTAAAGAAATCTCTAATATGATTATGGAAATAGCAAAAAAATCCACCGATAGCGAACACTGCTATGTTGCTTACGTAGATCCAAAAAATGGGGATAGTGTAGGGGTTTCATTTTCTCATATGACTGAAGAATGTGACGCCTATGCAAAATTGGGTGAAGCAAGGTTTCCCGTAAGAAAGAATGGAACATATGGTGGACTTTTAGGTTATTCATTGGATACCGGCAAATCATTTTATGTTCGTGATCCAGCATCCCACCCGGCAGCACATGGCATGCCTCCAGGACATGAACATGTGGATCAATTTCTATCGGTTCCAGTTATTTATGAAGGTAATATTTTGGGTCAGATAGTATTAGGGAATCCTAAAGAAAACTATACCCACCATCACCTAGAAATAGCAGATAAAATAGCAAATGTGTATAGTTTAGCCCTTAAAAAGTTATTATATTAACTTTTAAACTTTATTCTAACTTAAAACTATAATAAACTAATAACAATAAAATGTCTATAAAAACCATTTATCAACCACATATAAAAATTTAGTCACTTTTACATTCAACAAACAATTTATTCACATAATCTTCTATTAATAGTCAACTAATCAAAAGATGCTACATAATTCTTTATATTTTATTATATATTTCAGTTATTGTTGATATAAGTATATTCAATAACATTACCCATTGAACAGGCTTTAAGGTCATATAATCCTTTTTCTGTTAGTTAAATGTTCTATTGTTAAATTTATAACTACTTCACTTTTGATGTTCTTTTTTACACTTGAAGTGCACGTCTAATTTATTGATAATTTTAGATGCTGAAATTCTAAAAATGGAAAATTATGAATAAATAGGATTAATTACAAACATATTAATGTGGATGTGTTAATTTGGATTATGAATTTAAAATTGGGGATAATGAGTGTATATTGTTTTATCAATCTTGTTTGAAGTTTAAAGAGGATAATATTCCTACTAATGATAATTGGGATAATTTAAGTAAAGCTAATTTGAATCAAGCTATTTCTTTAATGGAAGAACTTGATAGATGTGTCAAAGAAGACTCCCAATTAGAAGAACAATATAAATCTTGCATGGAATTCCTTCAAATATTCATACATCATGCTTCAAAATAAAAAAATTTGAAGTTTAGTGAGATAATAGTCAAAAAACTTATCTAGACCAGATATCTTCATTGGAAACAAAAAGGAATATGAGTAAATAGAGTTATTTACTATTGAAATAACATGGAGTTTGTTAATTTGAATTATAAAGATAAACTTAAGAATATGAGTGATAAAGAGCTTCACGAAGAAGCTATGACTTATTTCTTTGACATTACAGGACGTAAAAAAAAACCTGTAAGTCTTAATGATGAAGAAAAAGTTCAAGCGGAATCCTTATTTATAGAATCTATTAACAGAATGGAAAAAAATACTGAATCAATTGAACTCCTTAGAACTTGTGCTTTTGCTATTAAAAAGCTTATAGATGAACCACACGACGAAGAAAGCAATATAATGTCATGGATCCGTGATTGGCAACCAAGATAAATATTCTTAAGTCCAGGTATGAAAGTCTCGTTTCTGGTTTAATTTTAAATTTACCAAGAGGTTCTAAAAAGATTAATTAATTTTAATAGATTAATTTGGAATTAGGACTTAAATGCACTCAACATCCAAAATTAAAATTGGAGAAGCACAACCACATCACACTACAAGGTTTAATGTTCATATTCTATGGGCGATTTATAATGTTACTGGACGAATTACTTCTTGGTTTTTATGTAAAGCTACATTTGCACCATAGATTCATTAGAAACTTATTCTAAATTTCTATTATTCAAATGCTGTAGCTATACCTATTCCACCCAGCATATATATAGTTTTAGAGACCAATTAGAGCATCTATCCTCCTTTACTACTCATCAATTACAGTAACCTTGAGCATGACGTCTTTAGGTTTAATGTCATTGACTACATCCATGCCCTTAACCACCTTACCAAATACAGTATGTACCCCATCCAAGTGGGGTTGAGGGGAATGAGTAATGAAAAATTGACTTCCACCTGTGTCTTTACCTGCATGGGCCATGGATAATGCACCAGTACCGTGTTTGTGAGGATTTATCTCACATTTTATAGTGTAACCGGGTCCACCAGTTCCATCGCCTCGTGGGCATCCTCCTTGAATAACAAAATCAGGAATTACACGATGGAATGTTAATCCATTATAAAATCCTGAATTTGCCAGTTTTCCAAAGTTAGCCACAGTATTGGGAGCTTCTTTATCAAATAGTTCCAGTTCAATTTTTCCTTTTTTAGTATCAATTATGGCTTTTTTCATGTTTTCACCAGTAAGATATATTAATATAGATTCTATTAAATAAACCTGTAAGATTAACTAAATTTCTGGATTAGGGTTGAATTGGATTTAATGAATTTATTCATAAGATTTTTCTGAAAATTAGTTCAGATATTGATTTCAAATTTATGTTCTAAGGTGATATTATTGAATACAGAAGAAATTATGAGATTAGATAAGGAATATATTATGCAAACTTATGGTAGGCAACCTATAGCAATTAAAAAAGGTAGCGGAGCTGTAGTTTGGGATGAGGAAGGCAAATCCTACATCGATTGTTTGGCAGGCATTGCTGTAAATAATGTGGGACATGCTCACCCAAAAGTGGCGGAAGCAATCTGTAATCAAGCTAAAATTCTTATTCATACTTCAAACCTTTATTATACTCAGGAACAGGTGGAATTAGCTAAATTATTAGTGGAAGTTTCTCCTCATGATCTGGCTTTCTTCTGTAACAGCGGAGCTGAGGCTGTAGAAGGATCCATTAAATTAGCTCGTAAATATACCGGCAAAGGAGAGATCATTGCTATGGAAAACTCCTTCCATGGCCGTACTTTAACTGCATTAAGTGCTACAGGGCAGAAGAAATATCAGAAAGGTTTTGGTCCGTTAGCTCAGGGATTCAAACATGTACCTTATGGGGATATTAATGCTGTAGCTGATAATGTCAGTAAAAACACGGCTGCAGTCCTTGTAGAACCAATACAAGGTGAGGGCGGAGTAATTATGCCACCTAGTGGTTATTTGAAGAATTTAAAGAAGCTCTGCCAGGAAAACAATATTTTACTCATTTTTGATGAGGTGCAAACCGGTTT
This sequence comes from Methanobacterium sp., assembly GCA_003166335.1. GTDB lineage: Archaea > Methanobacteriota > Methanobacteria > Methanobacteriales > Methanobacteriaceae > Methanobacterium_A. The sequence goes on from PMWA01000050.1 coordinate 22,353, forward strand.
TGGACGTACAGGGAAGATGTTCGCATCTCAAACTTTTAAAGTAACACCCGACATCACAGCATTGGCCAAAGGGATAGCTGGTGGATTTCCTATGGGGTCCATCCTAGCCACTCGAGAAATCGGTAGTGCTTTCCAGCCGGGTGACCATGCAGCTACTTTTGGTGGTAATCCCTTAGCCTGTGCCGCTGCAAAAGCCTCAATTCAGGTAATTCTAGAAGAAGACCTACTGTCTAAATCCAGAGAAAATGGTGATTACTTTAAAACCAAGCTTAACTTTTTAAAGGATGATCATGGGATAGTTGAAGAAGTACGGGGATCAGGTTTGATGCTAGGTATGGAATTGGATGTAAACTGTGCCGAAATGGTAAATGAAATGCGAAACCTAGGAATACTGATAAATTGTACAGCTGACAAAGTTTTACGCTTTGTACCACCTTTACTAATTGAAAAAAACCAAATTGACATAGTAACATGCAATTTAGATGATGTACTTCAGAATTACTGAATCCACTATGAGCTACTAATTAATATTACTTGAAATATTCATTTTTCAGAAATTATATCATCTTAAGTTATTTGAATACCATTGATATTTGATGAATTTGTTTTGAAACTCGTTTCTCTAAAAATGTTTTATGTTTTTTAACGACATTTTCAGCATCTTCTACAATTGTACCATACTTATTAAATCCTATCAATGATAGTCCCGCCATCATGGCACTTAAAATAGCTCCAAAAAGGACTACTCTATGCATTCCGGTGGTGAAGTTGTAAGCAGCTAAGTTGAACAGCTGACTCTGCTGGAGAAGTTCAGGAGAAATCGCGGTGTGCAGTAAGATTCCTGCAAAGCATACCGCAAATACCATTCCCAAATTTCTGGTGGTTACTATTATACTCTATGCGACTCCACTTTCTCCAGATGGAGTATTTGACATAAGTGCCCGGTTGATGGGTGATTGAAAAAGTGCTGCACCCACCCCTAGAAGAGCCAATCTCCATAAAACGTCAGCCACTGTTGAAAAAATGTTAAGTTGGGTTAAAGATAAAAGAGCCAACGCAGATATGATTGATCCTATAAATGCTAGACTTCTTGAACCGAATTTATCGGATAGCATTCCACTTATAGGTGCTAAGAACATCATTATAAGTGGAGATGTTGTTAAAACAAGTCCTGTGAAACTTGCTCCGAGATGAAGGACTTTCTGCAGGTAAAAAGGCATAATAAAGAATATCATATACATACATATGTAATTGAAGTGCAGACTCAAATCAAATGCTGAAAAAATTTTATTTTTAAAAATATTCAGGTTTAGTATAGGATTCTTTACATGCAGCTCATTCCAGATGAATAATATCAGTGTGACAATACTGAAAACTGCAATTAATATAGCTGTAGTATTCACACCACCCTCAATGTAATTAAGTAAATAAACTACAAAGACATGAAAATTGCAGTATAGTTCCCGAAATATCCCATTTAACTTGAATTGGTTGGTTCCTTACCAATACTCGGTAACATATTATGAAACTTATAATTGCAATTGGAACATTTATTAGGAAGATGAATCTCCACCCTAATGCACCTTCTATAATTCCACCAATTGCCGGACCCAGAGCTAAACCTGCAGCTATAGCTACAGAGTAAATACCAAGAGATTTCCCTAGCTGATGTTTGGGAAATGAGTTTTTAACTATTCCCAGAGATACTGCAAGCATCATTGCTGCTGTTATGCCTTGCATGCCCCGGAATATTTCAAGAGCTGGGAGGGAAGAAGCTGTGCTGCAGAGAATTGATGTAATTGCAAAGCCTCCTAATCCCATAAGGTAGAGTCTTTCATGACCTATGGAGTCGCCGAACCGGCCAAAAAATAGAACCATACCTAAAAGCGTTATAAGATAAGCTGTTAATACCCATTCTACTGAGGTTATGCTAGTACGAAATATGTTGCTATGGTTGGAAGTGAAACATTAACTATACTTGCGTTTATTGGCACCATGATGGTGCCTATTGATATTGCGGATAATATCTGCCATTTTTTACTGAAGGAATCCCCCAAAATTACACCTCTATTTTAAAAAAAAACTAAAAATGTTATATTTGAATTTTAAAAAAAATCTTTAAGAAAAGTCTTTAACTCAAAAATAACGTATGTATTTGAGTTTTTGGATGATAGTAAAACTCAAATATAAGAGCTTGAAGTTCCATTTATTATTTGTTTGCGTTGTAAATTTATTTTGGAACCTTAATTTATGATAAAATAAAAAGTTTATTCTACTTCACACATTCACGTCCATCTGAAAATCTAATATATTCTTTAGATAAGTTACTTAATACACATTTTGGTATTAAAAGCGGTTAATTAAGATTTAATTGTGTGATATATAAACTTTTAGATCGTATAATGTGAAATAATTATCCATAATTTAGAAATTTTAGTTTAATATCAGATAAAATCCATTTAATTCTGAAGATTTTTATAGGATAAGACAATAAACCTATATATTTATTTATCTTCTCTTAAGGAGGAATTTCTACATGAACTTTAATTTGAAAACAAATGAAAAGGGAAATTTAAGCATCGGTGGAGCAGATGCTTTAGAGCTAGCCAAAAATTACAGCACTCCCCTTTACGTAATAGATGAAGAACGAATCATAGAAAATTATCAAAGACTTTATAATTCATTCTCCAGTAAATATGCCAATTTTAAAATATATTACGCATGCAAAGCCAATACCAATTTGTCAGTAATGCGAATCTTGAAAGACGAGGGGAGCAATATTGATGCTGTATCCCCTGGAGAAATTTACACTGCTTTATTAGTAGGTTTCAAACCCGAAAGAATACTTTATACTGGAAATAATGTTACCAACGATGAATTAAAATTCGCCTTATCATCAGGAGTGAGGATAAACTTGGATTCACTCTCCCAACTAGATAGACTCGCAAAGCTACCAGATACAGATGGTAAAGAAATATCCTTTAGAGTGAATCCTAAAGTAGGTGCCGGACATCATGATCATTGCATAACAGGTGGAGATCTCAGTAAATTTGGAGTTATGGAGGAAGAAGCCGTTCATGTCTACCAAAAAGCTGTGGATCTGGGGTTCAAACCAGTGGGAATACATGCCCATATTGGATCAGGAATATTGGATCCTGAACCCTTTAAGTTAGCTGTACATACTTTGATGGACGTGGCTGGAAGAGTGTATCGTGAAGCAGAAGTAGAATTTGAATTCATAGACTTTGGTGGTGGCATAGGAATACCATACGAGCCCCATGAATCAATATTAAATTTGGAAATGTTCTCCCAGGAGATTGTCGACCTCTTCAAAGAAAAACTGTACGAATATAATATGGGAAATCCAACCATGTGTCTAGAACCAGGACGTTACATTGTTGGTGATGCTTCTTACTTATTAACCAGAGTTAACACCATTAAGCAAAGTTATCGTAAATTTGCAGGAGTAAATGCTGGTTTTAACACTTTATTGCGACCTACCATGTATGGATCATATCATCATATCGTTTTAGCAAACCAACCAAATGCAAAACCCACTCAAACTATAGATATTGCTGGGAATATCTGTGAATCAGGTGATATGTTTGCTCGGGATAGACCTATGCCTGATATAGAAGAAGGAAATTTATTAGCTATTCTGAATGCCGGTGCTTACGGTTTTTCCATGTCTAGCCAGTATAATTCCCGTCCACGGCCAGCAGAGATACTTGTTCAAGGAGGAAGAGCAGAAGTGATTCGGGAAAGAGAAACATTCGCAGATTTATATTCTAAACAAAACGTGCCTGAGAGGCTTTTAAAATGAATATAAAATTGAAATTTTCTAAAATGCATGGACTCGGGAATGATTATGTCATGATTAATGAGTATACGGAAGAGATAATCCCTAACGATAAAAAACCCTCTTTGGCCAAAAAATTATGTCGGAGAGGATTCTCTGTTGGTGCAGATGGTGTTATTTTCGTAACTCCAGCAACATTAAGTGGAGCAGATGTCAGATTCCGCATTTTCAATGCGGACGGTAGTGAAGCAGAAATGTGTGGTAATGGCATACGATGTTTCGCTAAGTTTGTTTATGAAAACTCTATCATTTCAAGTAAAAAATTACGTGTCGAAACTTTAGGTGGAATAAAAGATGTTCAATTAATGTTAGAAAAAGGAAAAGTGACTTATATAAAGGTTGATATGGGTATAGCAACTTTTCAAACAAAAGAAGTTCCTATGAAAAGTAATTGGAAGTATTTTATTGATAAAGAATTGTTGGTGGATGAGAAGCCTATTAACATGACTGTTCTCAGTATTGGTAATCCTCACGCAGTTATATTCACCACAAATCTGATTAGCATAGTCTTAGACGATATAGGGCCTAGTATTGAAAATCATGAGTCATTTACCGAGAGAATTAACGTGCATTTCGTGAATATTATAGATAAAAATGAAATTGAGATGATCACATGGGAGAGGGGGAGTGGTGCTACTTTAGCCTGTGGTACCGGAGCCACTTCAACCGTGTTAGCTGGTTATCGCCGGGGGATACTTGAAAAACAAGTTTTAGTCCATTTACCTGGGGGAGAACTACATGTTACAGTATATCAAGAAAATGAAGAATTAGGAGCTTTTCTTATAGGTAATGCAGAGCTGGTTTTCACGGGTGAAATGAAAATAAACGTATAAATAATAATACTCAAATAACATTCTAAATTTTTTTTTAACCATGAATTCTGCTTATCGTGGTGGAGATGGTTTTATAGCCCTGAAGTTTACTTCTTAAAACTACTGCATTATTATATTTTTCATCTTTAGCTGTGTAAAGGAGGGTTACTGTTCCTTTTTTCTTTTCTATATCTTTTATTAATGTTATAAGTGTTTTTTTATTCTTTAATTCTTCAAGGTACTTCTGTTTATACTCTAACCATCTATTATGGTCATTGGCAAACCATTTTCTGAGATTTTTACTAGGTGCTATTTCTTTTAGCCATAAATCTAACTGGGCTGTTTCTTTGGAAATGCCCTGAGGACATAAACTATCCACGAAGATGCGGAAACCATCTCCGATCCTTACAGGTTGGTATACACTTTTAATTTTAATCATGTTATCTGATATTCTTTAAGATCCGTCTAAGATTTAATTTTAGTGTTCTTTTTGGATAAAAATGAAAAATAATCGCTATTTTAGTGGATACATAGATCTCTTATAGTTTCTTTTTTAATTATTATTAAAATTAAATTTTTTTTTAATATTGTGTTTTCAGGGATTTTATCTATAAGCAAGCTTATATATTTCAATAATTTAAAATTTAAAATAACTAATTATAAACTATAAGGATTGAATATTCTATCCTCCACCATTAAGAGTTTAAATTTGGAAAGTGAACAAATGACCAGCAAAGATGTGGAAATATTTTACAATCAAGCAATGAAGTTCTTTAAGATGGGTGAATTCAAAAAATCTTTAGAGTTATTTAATAGAGTATTGTACATTGATGATAAGTTCATTCCAGCTTGGAATAATAAAGGAGTGATCCATATGGAGTTGGAAGAATATTCTCAAGCTCTGGAGTGTTTTGATAAACTTACATTCTTAGATATGACTGATGATTTAACCTGGTATAATAAGGGATATGTCCTGTTATTGTTAGAAAGATATCCCGAATCTGTGAGAACATTAGACTATTTCATGGCCAAGTATACTGAACAAGATGATTACTATAAATATGCTCTATACTTAGAAGCTAAATGTTATTACGAACTTAAAGAATACGATAAAAGTATCAAACTTCTTAAAGATGTATTAAGCATTGATGAAGCCTTCAGCGAAGCTCGGGAGCTTCAATCTTTAGTTTTGAAAGATATGGAAAAGAAATAAAAAGATCAGTGTTTTTGCTATCAATATTCTTTTTATTTATTCATTAATCACTTAATTATTTGAGGGCATTGTAAACTAGTCTATTCATCAAATAAAACTTTTTTAAGTTCCTGTACGTTTACTGTAAGAAATTGTTCTGCCTTAGGGTCTGCCAATATTTTAAACTGTTCTAACTTAGTTTTCAAATAGCACTCATTTAATAAATTCTGAAGTTCTGGGATAGGCATTTCTATTATTCTTCTTATTTTTTCCTTATCTTCCTCAGTCAGTTGACTTTTATATTCTTTTATTTGATCCTTAAATGATTCTACTGCATTCATATCTTTGGACACGTAAACATTTATTAGGAATGGAGGAATTCGTTTTACTGTACTTATAATTTTCTTAGCTTCCTCTTCTTTAATTTCTAATTCTAATGATTCATCCAAAACTTTAGTTAGATTCAGTGCTAGTTCTTTCCTACGATTACCGTAAACTATAGAGGCAAGCACTATCCCAACTAAAATTCCGGAGAATGCGTAGGTTTGATGTTGAGGTATAGATGAGAGAGGGTATCCAAAAAAATAGAATATAATGCTTATAACTAAAATACTTCCTAATAGGAATGTTAAAACTGCTGCGATAATTGCGATTATTTTATTATTGATCAAATTCATTCACCATTTATTTATCATTTAACCCAGCATTTAAATTTAAAATATTTTTTATGAATACGTTCACTTATGATATGCATTTGGGAAATCTTATAATATTATTAGTTGATATATAATTATTAGGGATAAAAATGGAAATGACCGAAGAACAAATAAACAAGCTTATTAACAAGTTAAATGATGAAGACTATGATGTCCGTAAGAATGTGGAAGATATTCTGATTAAGGTATGGAAACAATCTATAGAGCCCCTTATCACTGCTTTAAATCATGATAATCCTGAAATCCAAATTGAATCAGCTAGAATTTTAGGAAAAATGGGAGATGAAACAGCTTTAGATGCCCTTATAGAAGCTATGAAGGATGGAAATCCAGAATTTAGAAGAGAAGTGTCACTAGCTATTAGTAAAATAGTAGAGAAAGATCCTTAAAAATTTTAAAACTCTTTATAGTTTACTTAAATGGGAATTATTTATAAAAAAAATAGATATCTAAATTTATAAAGAACCTTTATTTATTCTGTCTCTTGTAAACATTCTCTTCTTAATTTTAATAACTCTCTTCTTTTATTCTTAATATCTTCCACGCTATGGATGATCTCAGACAACTTAGCCCGTATGCATTTAACAACATCCTCATTATGAATCCATTTACATCCTTCACAACTCCACACTCCCTTCTCCTTTATCCAAAAACCACCAGTGGAAGGTTCTCCACATGGATAAAATGGACAATAACAAAAAGTACAACTTTGAGGATGTTCATGACATGGATAATATTCACAATTCAAATTAGGACCTTCTACAATCTCCCCTGCCAGATACTTCTCATAAAATTCACAGGCTAATGGATGCATAGTATAGGGTACGACATAACCTCGGGGAGTCACCATTCTTCCTTCTTCAATATAAGTCATGCTATTTCCCACTATAAGAGTAGTGGACATATCAACTTCTTCACTTGAAAGTTCTTCTAAAGTAGTTGTACTAACAATAACTTCATCATTTTTGCTTTTCACTAATCCTACAGGTGTTTTAGGATGGCGTGTTTCAAGTAATATCCTGTAAGCTTCAACAAAAGGCTTTTTACGAGTTTTACTCATAGGGTTGTAGAATGCAATTACAAAGTCTCCTTCAGAAGCAGCTGTAACTTTACGTTTTATCTCAGAAAGAGGAGTTAAAATGTCACTTAAACTAATTACTACAAAATCATGGAGTGGTGCACCTAAAAGAGATGCTGCAAAGTTCACCGCAGTAACACCGGGTATAACATTCACTTTTATGTTCTTATATTTACCTAAAATTTGAAAAATTACGTTAGCCATGCCAAATACTCCAGGATCACCACTAGAAACCAAAGCTACCTTCTTACCCTCCCGGCTTTTTTGAATAGCTAATTCAGCACGATCTATTTCCTGACCCATTCCCTTAACAAGGATTTCCTTTCCTTCCAACAAGTCTTCGATATACTTATAGTAACCCTTGTAAGTAATTACAACCTCTGCATCTTTAAGGGCCTCTAGCGCCCGTAAAGTCATGTCTTGTCGAGAGGGTCCAATACCTATTACACTTATCATAATTTACTTTAAACCTTCCCTCAAATAGAGAATTAAAAAAAAACTCTATTAGAATTTTTTCCAAAAAAAATATATTCCTTAAGTGATTCTGTTTAGTTTTAACTAGTGTTTCCGTTGTTGTTGTATAGTTCGGTTAGGCTGGTGATTATTATGCTGTTGATGTCTATGTTGAATCCTCCACTTCCACTTTGACCGGTGGCTGTGGCGGTGATGCTGTAAGTTTGATTGGGTGAAATAATTACAGTACCATTTGTTACATTAGTACCTGAAGTGGTTGTGTTATAGCCCATCACCGTTAAAGTAACATTAATTTCATCATTAGACGTACTATCATTAGTATAAGCTGAAAGCGTTTGTATATTAACACCATTTAAACCCGACTTACTTTGCAAAGCAGAAGCCACATCATCAGGATTCAACACCGTCACAGTCTTCTGCTTACTAGAAGCATGATGAATAGAACTAATAAGAGACGACAACGCATCCAACTGAGAAGTAAGAAGCTTACCAATCTGAGGAGGCTGACCCGTAACAATAGTATCAGAAAGTATAAGCCCCGCCTCAAAAAATACTCCACAAATAATTATAAACAATATCCCCGTAACAATTTTAGACAATTTTAATATACCACCTTTTAAACTATATTTCTTTTAGAATAGAATATCATAAATTTTAAGATCTTTTATTCAGATTAGATTAACTATTATAATTATAATTATAAATATATCGTTATAAATTACTCAAACTTTTCTAAAGGGATACCACATGCACGAGAATATAATCAATAAATTTATTGATGCCAATATTTTATTGAATGACACGGCCTATCAGAAAATAAAAACCTATGAAAATTCTTTTAAATTATCAGAATCACTCATAGAAGATTTAGCTCCTTCAAAAGAGGATTTATTGATTTTAACTGGAGAAATAATTGATCAGTATATAAAAGATAGTGAAGATGATTTGTATAACATAGAGAACAATGTTCAAAAAAATAAATCTATACCTCAAAGTAAATTGGTTTCATCTCTTCCGTTTGATTTTCAAATACTAAGAGATTCTAGCAGAAAATCCTATACTAATGGAGAAATAAAGGATTTTTCAGCTTATTTCGGAAGTAGATATCATAAGTTAAAAGAAATATTGCAACGTAAAAAAGAATTAAAAACTACACAAACCATGCGTGAAGCAGGAAATATGCAGGATTTGGTTAAAGTTATTGGTATGGTTAACGATGTAAGAACCACTAAAAATAATCATAAACTATTTGAGTTAGAGGATGAAACAGGTTTAGCTAATGTATTGGTGCATAATGAAAATGAAAGTCTTTTTGAAAAGGCTGAGATGGTAGTTAAAGATGAAGTATTAGGAGTAGTAGGATCCCGTAAAGGTAGCTTGTTGATAGCCTCTCAATTAATTAATCCTGGAATTCCCCGCATTGATGAAAAGCCTATGGATTTTTCAACAGTTTTTTTATCCGATACGCATATTGGAAGTTCTACATTCTTAGAAGATGCTTTTCTGAACTTTATTAAGTGGATTAACGGTGAAAGTGGTGATAAGAAACAAGAAAAGATAGCAGAAAACGTGCGTTATCTTATTGTAGCTGGAGATATTGTAGATGGTATAGGAGTTTACCCAAATCAGGATAAGGAATTAATTATAAAAGATATATATGAGCAGTATGATGAGGCAGCACGGCTTTTTGGAGAGATAGATGGAATTCAAATTATTATTGCTCCTGGAAATCACGATGCATGTCGTTTAGCTGAACCTCAACCATCCATTCCTGAAGAATACGCAAAAGAACTTTATAAACTAAAAAATGTGGCATTTGTAAGTAATCCTGCAGTAATTAGTTTAGAAGGTATTAATGTCCTTATTTATCATGGTCGAAGCTTTGATGATTTTGCGATGACAGTTAAGGGAATGAGCCATCAAGAATCCGACATTATAATGGAAGAGTTACTTGAGAAAAGACATTTAGCTCCTATTTATGGAGAAAGAACACCATTAGCTAGCGAAGTTGAAGATCATCTAGTGATAGAAGACATACCTGATGTGTTCCACACCGGACATGTACATATCAACGCATATAAGAAGTATAAAGGTATTCATCTTATTAATAGTGGCACTTTTCAGTCTCAAACTGAATTCCAGAAAATTTATAACATAATTCCTACATGCGCCCAAGTGCCAGTATTAAATCATGGTAGTATGAAGCTTTTAAAATTCACTTAAAAAAAAACATTAAAATGAATGATAATTTTTTTTTAAATTATTTTTAGGGATGTGGAAAGATTTTAATAGACGCTAAAAAACAGTTGGTTGAGATAGCAAATCAAATTTATCAAAACGGCTTGACACCTGGTAAATCAGGAAATATAAGCACGAAAATACGATGTAATGGTAATTATCAGGTTCTTATATCTTCAACTGGTGTTTCACTTAAAAATATTAGTTTAGAAGATGTTATTGTTATTGATGATAAAGGAAATCAGGTAGAAGGCCATGGTAAACCATCTTCTGAGGTGAATATGCACCTTGAGATCTATAAAAAAAGAAGAGAAGTAAGTGGAATTGTGCACACTCATTCACCATACGCAACGGGATTCTCCTTTTCAGGGGAAAAAATCCCTCATTTAGAGGGTTTTGGGAAAATTAAAAAATATTATTTAAATGAAGTCGATTATGCTACACCTGGAAGTATGGAACTTGCCAAAATAGCTTCTAATGGTTTAGAAAATGAAGACATGCTAATTCTTAAAAATCATGGTGTACTAGCTATAGGTACAGATTTAAATGAAGCCGCTCTTCTAGCAGAATTTGTAGAAAATAGTGCAAAAACCAGTTTTATTACTCTTATTCTCATTCGCGAACCGATTCCAGCTCACTTAAAGCATTCCAGATAAGTGTACGAGCATGAATGGGAATGTTAGGGTCGTTACTAATTTCATCTAGAATAGATATTACTGTACTAGCTTTTATAGTAGGTTCTTCATCTTCATTCGATAGAATATCCCTTGATTTTTCAGCTGCTCTCCTTATATTCCGGGGAACACTGGTATCTTCCATTATATGTTGTAATATTTGATTACAACGATCAAATACATCTTGATTCATAATTTTAACCTCCATTATAAATTAAACTTAAATGAATAAGCATTAAAAAGTATAACATCTTTTTTCTATATCTTATGATTTAAAAAAACTTTTGCTTATTAACTAATAAATATACATTAAACTTCATTTAAAGTTTTCCTGATTCAATTTACAAAAAAAGAATCAAAATGAATAAATAAGAAGTTTAAGAATGATTAGCAACAGCAACAGCTACAGTGACTTTATTAAATGCTTTTTTTCTAAATATAAGTTTAGCATCCTTACCAGCACTTAATAGTGATACGGGTTCAGATACACCAGATACACCCAAAACTTTCTTCACCCATAATGATTCAGTGCATTGAGAATCTGTAAAGTTCCTTATTTTATCTAATGAAATAATTTCCAATGGTACATCCAACTCTTTCGCAGCTTCCAATATACCTTTCTCCTCTTTTTTAGGTTCAGCTGTAGCTAAAGCGTCAATCCTTAATATGGGAATTTTTAGAGTATTGAAAGCTTCTTCCACTGCAAATAAAACATCATTTTTAGATATACCTTTACGAGCTCCTAAACCAACCACAAGTTTTTTAGGTGATAAAAGAATTGTAGTATCATTAAAATAAGCTGCTATTTTATTATATTTTGATGGAATTTTAATATAAGATTCTTTAACCAATTTGTCTTTATATATAAATTCAAATTGAGAAGGTAAAGCTAATTCAACAATTTTACCTTCCACTAATGCTTTATTTATAAATCTTATTTTGGATGTATTATTAATATTTAAGTGATATTTACTTGCTAAAGTATCTATACCCATTTTACCTATAACATCGGTTGCAGTGGTGATAACTGAAACTGCACCTACTAATTCAGCTATTTTGAGGTTATAATCATTTCCACCACCTATATGGCCTGATAAAAGAGTTATAACGTATTTTTCTCTTTCATCCATCACTAAAATTGCTGGATCTACGGTTTTATTTTTTAAGTGGGAACAAACATTTCTAATCATTATTCCAGAAGCCATAATACCTAATATACAATCATATTGTGAAAAAATTTTTTCAATAGTGTCTTTTACATTTTTATGGAAGAGATCAATTGTTAAAACCGTATGATCATCCTCCAACATTTGAGCTATGCGATTAGCTACATTTTGGCCTTGTAACGTGAGACTGATTATTGCTAATTTCATGTTTATTATTTAAATTTTATTTCATCATTCTAAAGGTATTTGTTAATAATCTATAAAATTAATTATTAATTTATATAAATGACTATTGCGAAGATTATGAAAGAAAAAACTAAGAATAAAATAATTGTCATTTCTGAAAGTAATAATGCTTGATCTATCATATCAACATTAAGAGAATTTATGCTTTCACCCAAAGTATAGTAACTTTTTTTTTCTAATTGAATCCCCAGCGCTCCTGCAGCGGCAGCCATAGGATATCCAGAGTTAGGGCTGGGAGTTTTTTTAGCATCTTTCATCATAGTGTAATATGATCTTCTCCAGTTAAGACCTATTAATAAAGCAGAAAATATGATAAGAATACCTGTAAGCCGTGCAGGTAAATAATTGGCAATATCATCCAAACGAGCGGGAAAATAGCCTATATTTATGTTTTCCTTATTTTTATATCCAACCATAGCATCCAGAGTGTTAATGACTCGGTAAGTCACCCCTCCTAATACTCCTAAAAAAAACGTGTAGAATAATGGAGAAACCACTGAATCAGTGATATTTTCAGTAAGAGTTTCTATTGTAGCTGAAACTAATTCTTCCTTAGTTAAAACACTAGTATCCCGACTTACTAAATATGAAACAGATTGTCGGGCTTCATTGATATCGGATTTAATATCTTTCTTCACTGCTCGAATTGAGTTTAAAAGTTCTTTAATAGCAAAAGTAGTGAATAATATAATGGCGGATAATATAATATAGATTAAAAAGTATGATTGAACGAATTGAATGATAAAATATGTCGGAATAATAAATAAAGATAATAGAAGAAATGTTAAATAAAATCCTGATATTTTATTTTCATATTTTATAAGATGAGGTTTTAAAAAATTGATGATCTTCCCCATGTAGACTACAGGATGTAAGAAAGATGGTGGTTCTCCCCAGGAAAGATCTAAGAGTAAAGATAGTATAATTATAAATAAAATATCCATACATTCAAATTAATTTTAATCACTTTAATAAATTTTTATTCTAATTTGTTGTTTTTTATTTATTATATTTAGTTCAGTCGTTTGAGTTTACATTTTATTCCATAAACATAATTTATGGCTTTAAACACCTATCACAAATATGAGTATTTACATACCTTAAAGTATCATGCAATTAAGTTAAAGTTAAAATATTGAATTAAAAAGTAAGTAATATAAAATTAATATAGAAATTCAATTGGAATTAAAAATTTTTAGTAATTTTTTAAAAAAAATAGATAAATTGAGATGGTGATTTTATTTGAATAAGAAAATTGGAGATAATGTGCAGAAATGGCTTTCTGATGTTGGTGTTTTCCGCCAGAAAGTTCCAGATGATAACACAAACTTTCACTTCGTAATTAATTATCCTGAAGATAATGTGATGGATGTTATGCAACCTAAACAAAATCCAGATGTAGTGGTAATTGGATGTGCCACTAACGTGAGTCCTGAACATATAACTGAAATGAGAAATTTGTCCCCTAAAAAAAGAGATGATTTTATATGGGATTTAAGGTTTATGATTAATACTCAAGGAGTAGATTTCCAATTGCAACATCCTGAAAATATTTTAGAGAGTTTTTTAGTTACTGCTGAAATATTTGAAGATGGTCTTACTAAGGATAAACTAATTTCTACTGTAAAAACTGTTTTTAGATCTAAGATCATGTGTGTCTGGAAAATACAGAGAGAATTAGGATTTGAAGATAAAGGAAAAGGAAATACTTCAGATAGTATGTATGTATGAATATTTCATAATTATTTTTTTATTTATTTTTATAATATGATTTAATAAAATTTTTTGAAATTAATGATATACAAGCAGTGAGACGTACATTTCAAGTGTAAAATTTTAATCATAATTAATAGATGTGATTGGTTAGTATAATTTCAATTGTAAATTTATAGTTTCGTGATAAAATTCACTAAATATAGACATGTATTGCAAGTGTAACTAAAATGAGTATGATGAAAGTTAAAAAATCAACATTTATTTCAACTGTAAATTTTTTTATGAAATCTTAATTACAATTTTGAATATTTTTTTAAAAAAAAATAAAGATATCTAATTATATTTATATGATAACTCTAACATTTTAATTACTTATAAACTTTTCTAAATTATATCAAGTAAATTTAAATTTTATATGAAATTATTACTTTTTTAAGTGAAAGTAGATTGAAAAACTATAAATTAAACATAACTATTAATTTAATTACACTTGCAATACACCTCTCTCTAAAATTAAAATTTTTTAAATAATTTTTTCATATTCATTACAATTGAAAAGACACCTCTGTCACCATTAATTGATGAATAAAAAATTTTATCATTTGTTATTATATACTAATAACATATTTTTTTAAAAAAATTTATTTGAAATTTTCATTTGAAGCAAACCTCAATCTCTATAATTGTAATACAATCAAATAAATTAAACATTTGTTTATTTGTTTAATCATGATTTAAAGGTGATTTATATATAAAATTAATAATAATAATGGATTTTTTTCGCATTAATCATAAAACTAAAAACAGTATTTTACACTGAATATTATATCGATAAATTAATGTAATTATAAAGGGTGATTTAATGGAAAATATATTTGAAGAATTAGGTGGGAAAAACTCGGTTTTTAAAAGCAAAAAGTATTTAGACCATAGATTTTTACCTGATAAGCTACCTCATCGGGGGGATCAGATTAAATCAGTAGCTAAATACTGGATTGAATCTTTAATTGGAGTTACACCTCCTGATGTAACAATATACGGTAAAACTGGTACAGGTAAAACTGCCGTTGCTAAATTCGCCAGGAAACAGTTAGAACAGATCTCCAATGAGAAAAATGTCAATGTTAGAGTAGAATATATTCGTTGTACGGATTATACAACAGAATATCAAGTTATAGCCCGTTTATGTCAACAAATGGGCCAAGATGTCCCTTATCGAGGCTGGACTAAAGCAGAAGTTATACATGCTTTTCGTGACATGTTTAAAAAGAATGTTTTTGGAAAAAATCTTATTTTGATAATAATACTAGATGAAATTGATATTCTTCTTAAAAATAATGGTGATGGACTTCTCTACACCTTAACTAGAACTGATAATGTTGCTATTGCATCTATAAGTAACTATGTAGATTTTAAACAATTTATCAAACCCCGAGTTAAAAGCAGTCTCCGAGACCGAGAAATCGTTTTCCCTCCTTATAATGCCCAACAACTAATGGATATACTTGATGAACGAGCAGAACTCGCTTTCAATAATGACGTCTTAAATAATGATGTTATACCACTTTGTGCAGCAATGGCTGCTAAAGAAGAAGGAGACGCTCGTTATGCATTGGACTTGTTACGTACTTCAGGAGAATTAGCTGATGAAAATGGCTCTAATGTAATTTATGAAGATTATGTGAGGGAAGCTAAAGATTACATTGAACACAATAAGGTTACAGATATCATCATGACACTGCCTAGTCAACAACAAAAAGTTTTAGAGTCTCTACTTTACCTTACCAAACGTAATGAAGAAATTACTTCTGGAAGACTATATGAGGTGTACAAAGAATTTTCTAAGGGTGATTCAGTTTCTTATCGAAGAATATTTGACTTTATAAATGAATTAGAACTTTTAGGGCTTATATCCACAAAAACAGTTTCTAGAGGAAGGGGAAAAGGACGAACCAATATCATTGATTTGCAATGTGATGTCCAATTATTAGAGGATGCTATGTGGAATAGTTGAAACAGATAAAAAAATTACCTTTTTTATTACATTTAATTTTTAAAAAAAATATTATTAAAATTATTTAGAAGTATTAAATCTTTATTTTATAAGTTTTTTTAGAATTGCCATACGTACAGGAACTCCATAAAAAGCCTGTTGAAAATATTTACCATATGGAGAATTATCTACATCATGGGATATTTCATCCACTCTTGGTAGAGGATGCATTACTATAGCTTTACTACCTTGTAAAAGTTTAGAGTTTATAAGATAAGCTCCCTTAATTTTAGCATATTCAGCGGGGTCAGGAAATCTTTCTTTTTGAATACGAGTTACATAAAGCACATCCACATAATCTAAGACTTCATTAATATCTTCAGTTTCATTAACATAAATTCCCGAGTTACTCAAATCATGCAATACCTCTCGGGGCATGCGCAACTCCACAGGAGAAATAAAACTCATTTTCACTCCAAACATACCTAAAGCATAGGCTAATGAGTGAACAGTTCTACCATATTTAAGATCTCCAACTAGAGCCACATGGAGATCATCAATCTTACCTAAAATACGCTGCATGGTGTACAAATCTAGCAAAGTTTGAGTGGGATGTTGACCCGCTCCATCACCTGCATTTATTACAGGCACATCTACTTCATCTGCAACAAAACGAGCGGTTCCTTCCATATTATGCCTTATTACTAATGCATCAGTGTATTCTCCAACAATACGGACAGTATCGGTAAGATTTTCACCCTTTGTAGCAGAGCTCACTCCTGCCTCTGCAAAACCAATAACTCCACCTCCAAGTCGCTGCATGGCAGCTTCAAATGATAATCTTGTTCGAGTGGATGGTTCATAAAATAAATTACCTAAAAGTTTTCCTTCCAAAACTTGACATATTTCCATTGATCTGGCAATGGGCTCCATTTTCTCAGCTAATTTTAATATTTCCAGTATGTCTTTTTTACTGAAATCTCGTATGGATATGATATCTTTTTGAGTAAATGTCATAAGTTTACACCCATAATTGGATTATTTCTATATTTTAAATATTTATTAGGAGACTTGTGATTAAATCTTTGTTATGAATTATGACTTTCATTCAAGTTAAAATAATTAATATATTTTAATAACTAATTTTTTTATAGAAAACGAGCAAAAGTAAGATAACCGGTATGACCCACCATTCTAGTTTTAGGCCGTGTTCCTTTAGCTTTAACTTCAATCTCTCTTAAAATGCATTCAACACTTTTTAAATTAGAGAATCCAAATTTTTTAAGTACTTTGTGAAGAGTAAACACTTGTTCAATATAAGGATTATATGCTGCTAAATATCCGGCAATTTTGAGAGATTTTGCAGCACTTTCCACCACATCCCATGGTTTAGGAAGATCTAAAAAAATCAGATCTACCTCAGATTCATCAATTCCATCGTTTATATCCTTACATTTTACTTCCACATTTTCTTGGCCAAATTCCGATATATTTTTTCTCGCGATCTCTGCGAAATCTTCTCGCAGTTCGTAGGAATAAACACCACCAGTGGAGCCCACAATATTAGCGAAATATAGTGCCGTAGCTCCAGATCCTGTACCAGCCTCTACTACTCTCTGCCCGCAGCCCAGACTAGTGTTTGCAACTATGATTCCAATATCTTTTGGTAGAATGATGGAACATTTTCTCTCCATAAGTTCTATATAGTCGTTAAGATTGGGTTTTATGACTGTGAATTCATAGCCCATATGAGTTTTAATTATCTGACCATTACTACTAGTTTGTATATCCTCTTTTTTTATATACCCCAAATTAGTATGTAAATCCTCTTCACGAGTCAAATATTTTTTTCCTTTTTTATCAATTAGAATTCGCATTTTTAATTACATCCTTTGAGTTTTTTTAGGATTTTTCATCTTCATATATAAAATTTAATTCGAGTTTTGGGGTTGTTTTTAAATTTTTAAAACTTGTATCAACTACTTCCTTAATTTTATCCGCTATTTTATCTCCTATACCATCAATTTTTTTTAAATCGTTTTTAGATGCATTAATTACATTTTTAACTGTTGCAAATTCCTCTAAAAGTTTACGAGCAGTGACTGGCCCTACATTAGGTAAGGATTCTACGATGTATAGTTGTTGTTCCCATTGACTAAGGGGCTTTTTCTCGGCACGTAACTGTATTTCCCTAGAATTATCTTCTTGTTCCCGTAAGGCCAAACGATAGAGCATGGCGCCAGTATCTTCTGGAGAGCGCGTGGGAATTATGGGAATACCAAAATCTACGGCTAAGCTGGCTAAGGCTCCTCGAATAGCATTTGGATGCAGGCCGCAAGCATAGAGGTTTTCTCCTTCCAGGATGATCACAGGATTTTGAAAGTTCTCCACAAGTTCCTTAGCTTGTTTATACAATCTTTTATCTATCACAGACTTTACAAAGTCCTGAGTACTTTTTCGCTCCACCGCCACTTCTTGACTTACTTGATAATCTGCTACAGAAAGGGTGGTAGTTTTAATTTCCACTTTAAGGTTGCTTAACTCTCTAGTGACTCCTGATTTTGCTTCCCGGTGATCTACGTATATCAGAGGTTTTAGTACTTGTTTTTTTGATTCTTCAGGTAGCTTCATCTGATTATGGTCTATGTTACTTAAAATTTCTCCTTGCGGACTTCGTTTAGAGAGCTGATTTTTCATTTTCATTACTTTGTGGATACTTGAGTAATAATAAGATTCGTCTCGAGTCCCTTTAGTTATTAAAACAATCATTTTACCTTTGTTTTTTCTACCAGTACGTCCTCGTCGCTGAATCATTCTAATCTCCGAGGGCACGGGTTCGTATAAAATAACTAAGTCCACTGAGGGAATGTCTATACCCTCTTCAGCTACGCTGGTTGAAATCAGCACTTGATACTGGCCCATGCGGAAGGCCTTGATAATATCTTTCTGTTCTTTTTGGGTGAGTCCTTTTTCTCTATCCCTGGATGCTTGTCCAAAGAATTTTACTGCAGATATTTTATTCTCCTTACAAATATTATAGATCTCGTTAACAGTGTCCCGATACTGACTGAATACAATAACCTGACGGTCTCCTTTCAAATTTTTTTTCAGGATCTTTAAAAGTTTGTCCATTTTTGGGTGCTTCAAATCCTTTTTATAGGCTTCTTCGGTGAGATGAATAGCCATTTTAAAATCTTCATTCTCAACTAATCCTTGAACTGCTTTAGTCTTTTTTTGTTGAAGTTTTTGGAAATAATTATAAAGGTTTTTGATTCCTTGTGTTTCCAATAACTCTAAAGAATGCTGTAAACTGAAAACTGCACTTAAAACGGAAATAGCAACAAGACAATCTTGAGGAGGTTTATTGCTTTGTGAAATACGGTTTTGCACAAGACTGCGGGCTTTTAAGATATCTTTCTTAGAAACTTGGCTGATAGAACTGATGATTCTCAAACTTTTTAGTCCCTTAAGCCTAATTTTTAACACAGCTTCAAGGTTACTTTTTATCGCATTCTGTTCTTTTTTAAGATCTACCTGCATCCATTCTACTTCTATTGGTTTGAAGTAAGGTTTAACGTCTATATCATCCTCAGTCTTAACCATAACTTGTTTGATAAAAAGATTTTCACATACTGTATTAATTTTATCCTCATCACTACCTGGAGAAGCTGTTAAACCTAATATTATAGGATTTTTAGCCTCAGCAGCGTATCGTGATGCTAGAAATACATAGGCATAATTGCCCATTCCCCTATGGCACTCGTCAAATACTAAAAGAGAAACATTTTTCAAGTTATATCGACCGGCTATTAAATCGGATTCAATAGTTTGAGGAGTGGCTGAGATAATTTGAGCATTTTCCCATAATTCACTTCTTTTTTTTGGATTTATAGACCCAGTAAGCACCGATACAGGTGCTTTAAGAAACTCACGTAACCTCTCCTCATGCTGAACGGCCAGTGGCTTGCTAGGCGCTAAAATAAGTACTTTAGAGGAAGGTATATTTTTTATTCGCTCCGCAGCCACCAAAGCAGCTATAATGGTTTTTCCCAAGGCGGTGGGTGCCACGATCATGGTGTTACCCTTTTTAAGAACTTCCGCTGCCAGCACTTGCTGATAAAGGCGGGATTCAATTTTTTGGGATTTAATCAGGGGATGTTGTATCCACTTTTCCATAGAATTTATATTTAAAATATATCATATAAAAGTGGCGACAGAATAAATTGGGCTTTTGAATATAGGTAGCGATATATAAAGGCTTACAGTAATATTAGTCCTGAAAATCTATCTCCATAGTCTAAACCTTGACCTAACTCTAATAGGAAAAACGGATATTTACATTTTTGACAGATATTAGAATACTTACCAGTTTAATTGGACATGCGTGACATGGTTAATTATAAAACTTAATATTAATATTGGGTAATATATTATTAAAAATTATGAGAAATTACTCAACAGATTAAAACTAATATTTAATGAGTTGAATCTCATTTGATTTGAATTAATTTTTCAAAATCATCAAAAATTACATCTAGTCCGCACATGGTAGGTATATAGTTAGCTGCCTTAGCTGAATCCACTCCAATTACTTCAAATCCTAATTCTTCTATGGGTGCCACTACCATACAAGTATCGCAGACTATTTTACCTCCAGCATCTTCTATGATCTTGGTGTAACCCATACGATCAGCAATTGCATTGACTGATATAGATGTGCAGACCCAGAGCTGGTTTTTAAGCTTTTTTCCAACAAGCTTATTAGAAATAGTTTTGATCTCATCTAAAGATACGTGAGGACAACCCAAACAGATTAAATCTGGTTTTCTATCAGATGTAGATAGTTCATGTCGTGTTTCGTCAATATACTTTCTATTAACAGCTATTTTCTCAATTTCTTCCAAATTTACATCTTTTATAGCATCTTTGTATTCCGGGGTGGCTTGCTCTACATGATAGAGTGCTACAGCACCGGAAGATGCTAGAGCAGCCCCTAAATATTTTAAATCATTTATTGATGGAGTACAAGTTAGCAACTTGAAATAAGGCACGCCATCACCAACGGTCTTTCCAATAAGATAGCCCAGAGCCCCATAGTCAGCGCCTTTTAAATTAGCTTCCACTTCAACTATAAAGTTCGCTTTTCTATGCTCATCCAGATGATAACCATATTCTGCAGTTTTTCCACATATTGCAGCTGAAAGAGCTCCTGGCCCACCTTCTCTATTTGACTTAGCCCCTAAAACTGAATTTGCATAGCAAACAGCAGAAGATTCTGACCAAGCAATATGATCTCCCAATCTAGGTACATTACCAACAAGATACGGGGTACAGGTACAGGTGGTGGTAACTCCCATTTTCTGATATGCTTTCACAATCCTTAACTGTTTTTTAGTGAACTCCTCTGAGAATCCTAACTCCTTCCAAAATTCTAGGTCCACTCCAGCGGGATTTAAGGTGGATGGAACTCTCACATGTGCATCTTGGCCCAGTGCCTCCAGAAATTCCAGACCAGCATCTCCAATGGTCTTGTAAGAAACTCCAGATATTTGGGCTGAAGTGATGTCCACAAGTTTTTCTGCCTCATAGATATCGCCTAAGGCCACCAGAATCTCCATAGACTTCTGAACTGCGGGGCCTTCTGCTCCCTCGTACATTTCTTCTTCTTCTCTTGTAAGATACATGAAATATTCTCTCACATAATTTGCATGGATTATAGATTGATCTGCTCTTTGACTATTTCATCGACTAGATTTAAAAAATTATCCAAGTTATTGTGAGGTATTACAGCACCAGCAGCGATAGTATGCCCACCCCCAGATCCATTAAAACTTTTTGAAGCTTGTTCAAATGCATCACCCAGATTAACACCCTTTTGAATCATTTTAAGAGTGGTTCGCCCTGATATTTTAATTAGAGGATCCATTTTAGATAAGGCTAGAACAGGCTTTTCAGGATTTAGAAGTCCAATATCTATACCTATGCTAGATAAGGTGCCCATAAAACTCTTAAGATTTTTATCTTCAGTGTATATATACTGTATATAATCCATTTCAATGGATCCTTCTTTTTTTATCCATTCTAACCCTTTTAAAATACCATCCTGATATTTTTTAAATAGTTCCAAACCTTCTTTTAAAGCTTGCTCACGTTCTCCCAGACAGATACTCAAACCTATACCCTGTTTTTTATTCTTTCCGCAGGCATCAATTATCTGGGAGTAACTTTCAATGTTTTTAAGTTCGGGAATCTCACCTGAAATTCGATAGATATTACCAAAAATAGAGGAATTTATTTTTATAACTTCCTCTTTAAGCACGTCTTTTTCTTCATTGTTCAAATCTGTGAATTTTATTCCATATGATAAGCCTATCTTTTCCAAGAAGGCTTTGGAACCCTCAAAATCTCCAGAAATTCCAGTAAGTGAAGTTGTAAAAGTATAAGCAAGAGCCTTGTAAAGAGGTTCTTGAGTTAAAGAAGGTATCTTAAGTCCCTTACTAACTTCTAATACACCCTTATCCAATCCTTCTTGAAGTATGGTTTGATTAACACCAGTTATATTTCCGTTACCCTGCATATCACCGAAAGCACCTACTAAAGCCAGTCCTGATAATTCATAATGTTTCAATGAGCGGACGGCTAGGTAAGATACACCTGAACCACTTACATCTCTAGTGCCGTCCAATCCAAACAGGTGAGGGTTAATGTGTAATAGATTCTCCTGTTCATCCGTGCAATCTATAGACTGATGATGATCGGCTATTATGGCATCGCCTTTTAATTTAGCTATTCTCTCCGTCCAAGCACTTCCCATATCGCAGAAAAAGAAGAGTTTGTATTTTTCTCGAGAAATTTTATCTAAAACTTCTGCATTTAGTCGGGATACTATGGTAACATGAAATTTACCATTTTCTTTAGAGATGGCATTACATACTACACCTGCAGCGGAGATTCCATCAGCATCGTTGTGAGAGATTACTCTCACAACATTATCCTGATGTAAATGTTTCTTTAACAGATTACAGGCTTCTTCAGCCTTATTTAACAAGTAATGCTGCTTGTTTTGGTTCATATCTCCATCCTTCAGGAAGCACACCTTCATTTCTGTAATATCTTACAAGTCTTCTTATCTGGGATTCCACAATGCGAAGTCCCCTTCTGGTGTGCAAGTCCTTGGGATTCTCTTTAAGATGATCCCTGATGTTTACAGCTTTTCGTATGAGATTCATAAGATCTTCAGGATATTCCGGACCTTGTCCGTGTTTTTCCAGGATCTTTGTTATTTTCATACCAGTAACTAATTTCACATCGGGAATTCCATATTGATCTCTCAAAATTATACCCATCATGCTAGTGGAGTTACCTTCTTTTTTAAGTTTCATTATAAGCTCTTCAATTTCTTCTGTAGAGTATTCAATCCATTCTGGCTTTACTGCCATTTAATCACCTCATATTATCTTTAAACCAATCATGATACCATAAAGCAAACTTCTCAAGCGACATTCTACGATGAGAAAACTTGTTTTTTTCATCTCGTTTGAGTTCTCCAAAGGTTTTATCATATCCTTCGGGATAAAATAGTGGGTCGTAGGCAAAACCATATTCCCCTTTTTCTTCGTAGCTTATATGTCCTTTAACAGTGCCTAAAAAAATCTTGGGCTCGGTTTTGGGAGTGCAAAATCCAATTACCGACCTGAATTCGGCGTATCTGTCATTGACATCGCTCATTAGTTTCAATATACCCTGATTCCCCAGAGTTTCCTGAATATAGGATGAATAAGATCCTGGGAACCATTTAAGGGTCTTTATGAATAATCCAGCGTCTTCTACTATAATAGGTGTTTCAAGACGCCTTGCAGCATGTTGTGCACCGTATCGGGCCACATCCCTTAGATCTCCCTGTATTTCGGGGTAGCCTAGATCAACATGCTCCACTGTTATGCCAAATTTATGGAAGATTCCCGTGGCTTCTTTAACTTTGTGTTGATTACTAGTTATAAATGTTATCTTCAATGATCACACCAGTACATTTTAACTTTTATAGAATTAATTTAAGGATTAAAATCTTCTTTGAACAATTTATTATAATATATTTAAAATGAATTATTCATAATATAACGTCCACGTTCTTCAATATTCTTCAACTTAGCTAATATTTTATCATAATCATTAGCATTAATATACCCTTTTAGAATAGATTGGAAACATTCTCTAGCAACATTATAATGAATTCCATAAAGAGCTTTTTTAAATACTAATAGATCCACTCCTTTATCCTCTATTAAATCAGAAATCTTACCTAAACCGAAATCTATAAAAACAATATCATCTCCAAGGAGTATCATATTACTGGTTGTGAGGTCTCCATGAATTATTCCACAGTTATGGAGTTTCGCAATGTTATCTCCAATTTTTTCACAGAATAATTTTATTTCATTAACTTCTGCTTCATCAAAGACATCCTTTAAAATAATTCCATCAATATTCTCAATAACTATTGATTTTCCTTTTTTATCAATATCATATACTAGTGGAGTTAATACTCCGCAACGTTTTGCATCATTCAGGAGTTTAACTTCACTTTTTGTTCTTTTTTTCCTTAAATAATAATCTATTTCTTTTATTCGATAATTTTTTTGAATCCTTTCCTTCCGTAAAACATCATGACTCAACCATTCCTCTTTATAAATGTTAGCCTCAGCACCCTTATTTAACAATTCTAGTGGAAGTTTTAAAAATTGTGTTGATGTTTTCATCCAAGGTACATTCACCTGATCGGTGCGATAACGTTGAATAACCATAGTATCCTCTATCTTCTGCAGTAATCCATAATGGAACATTAACTGACCCATCCATGCGATCATAGCCCCATTATCTCCGCAATATTTAATAGGCGGTTGATAAAATTCTGCATAGTGCTCCTCTGCCATTACAGATACCATTTCTCTAAGCCGGCGGTTAGCAGCAACACCACCACAAAGCATAATTTCCCGCTTTTGGGCGTGAGCTAAAGCCCTTTCTGTAACCTCCACTACCATTGAAAAAGCAGTCTCCTGGAGACTATAGCAGACATCCTCTAAACTTTCCCCACCCTCATATTTTCTCAATGCAGCCGTTAAAAGACCTGAAAAGGATAAATCCATTCCTTTCACTGTGTAAGGGATTTTAATGTAGTTATTTGAATTATGAGCTAATTCTTCTATTAAAGGTCCTCCGGGATGTCCGAGATGCACTGATCTGGCGAACTGATCTAAACAGTTACCTAAAGCAATGTCAAGGGTTTCCCCAAAAACACGGTATCTTCCCCCATCAAAGGCGATTATTTGACTGTTTCCACCGCTTACATAAAGAGTCACGGGATCTTGAGCGCCTGTGGTGAGGCGGCCAATTTCCACATGACCTATACAATGATTAACCCCTACAATTGGAATTTTCAAAGACAGAGAAAGAGAACGAGCAGCAGTTGCCACTGTACGCAGAGCTGGTCCCAATCCAGGGCCTTGAGAAAATGCCACCAAATCTATATCCTCCAATTGAAGATTAGATTCAAGGAGAGCATCTTTAATAAGTGGGACAATGGCATCAGCATGGTGTTCAGCTGCTTCCCGGGGGTGTATTCCGCCACTGACAGGTATGAGTGAATTTCCTAGCGACGTTAGGATTTCGCCTGATGAATCAACTATTCCAACTCCGGTTTTCTCAGCAGTGCCTTCAATTCCAATACAGATCATCAAAAATCACCCAAATTGTTATTTTCAAAAATTTTTTTATAATCTTGAGACTTAAATAAATGGAATAAATTTTATATTACGGTGAACTTATAGCAAATTTATATCTTAGAATATTTGTTTATCTTATTACCATAAAATCTGAATAATTTTTATTTGGTGTTAATAGTTATGAGAGACATTATAAAACAATTTGGCCCATCAAGTAATCTTCCTGAATTAGAAAATGTGGATATTCTCTTTTTATGTGTAATAGCTAGTACTAGAACTTCTCATATTCCTGGAATTACTGGTGCTGGTGTTACGCCAGAGCTCACTGATTACACTCCTGCAGCTGATGTGGAGTTAGTAATGCATGGAGAAACCCGATGTCTTAAGGAGATACCTCGAACCATAATTGACGGGGTAGTAGCCCCAACTCCGGCTGTGATAACTAAAGCTTCGCTAGAACTGGCTGATATACCTTTTTTAGTGGCTGATGCTGGTGCTGCAATTAAA
>PMWA01000115.1 GCA_003166335.1 Methanobacterium sp.
AAGTCTCCAGTGGTGGGGTCTATTAAGTCTCCAATGGTGGGGTCGGTGGTGGTTAATGTTTGTGATCCTCCGTTTGTTGGATCTGTGGTGGTGGAATTATCTGTTATTATGGTACTACTGTTGTCGGTGGTTCCGGGGTCGTCTGCTGCGGCTGCACCTACTATTGATAAGGTATAAGCCAGTACGGCAATTATTAAAATTATTTGCTTTCGCAATTATTTTCACCTCCATAATTCTATTAAGATAATTATTATTTGTTAGTTAGTATTATATATAAATCTTACAATTTTTTTAAGTTTTTATTTTATTAACTATAAATTTAAACTGACATTGGTGAATAAAAGCTGTAAATTGATTTATTTTTTTTGTTGGATGCTGTTTACTTTATGATTTTATAAAAAAAATGTTAAAGGTATTAATTTTTTGGGTGGAACAGTATTTTATATATAGGTTTAAGCATACACTTCAAGTGTAATTAATGTCATGTAATGTGATATTTATTTATGAAATAAGGGTGGTTTTTTAGGTTGAAGAAAAGGCTTTATGAATTGGAGTGTAATGCTTGTGGGCATGTTCAGGTGGATACTAATATCTGGAAGCATTGTTTAGTAACCGGTTGTAATGGATTGTATGTTATAGTTGAGGATTATCCTGCAGGTTTTTAATCCGTTATCTAAAAAAAATTTTTTTTTAAGAATTAAATTTTTATTTTTCAAGTTTTTTTGATGAGTTTAGGGGTGCCCAAAGATTTATATAATATGAATAGTTAGGTAATGATCAAAGTAGAAATTTAGGCGATCCTAAATGTCAAGTAATGAAAAACCCTCACAGAAAAAAATCACCCCCAATATCCAGGAATATTTGGAGACCATATACAAACTCAGTCATAGTGAAGAGCGCGTTAAAACCACTAAAATCTCAAAAGACCTTAAAATAGCTCCGGGAAGTGTTACACAAATGATTAAAAAACTAGAAGACATTGGTTACGTGGATTACTCCCAATATCAAGGAGTTAAACTAACAGCAACCGGTCTTTTAGAAGCTAAAAAGGTCACCCGTAAACACCGGATACTGGAAAGATTTTTACTTGATGTTTTAAAGCTTAAGGATAATGTTATACATGAACAAGCCTGTGAAATGGAGCACAGCTTATCAGATGAAGCGGAGAGAGCCATGTGCCAGGTCCTGGAACATCCGGATAAATGTCCTGGTGAAAGCCCTATTCCTGCATGTGACTTCCCCTTTCATAGTTGTGAAGAATGTATAACTCAACGGGTTAAGGGAGTTAATGTAGTAGGTAAACGGAATGAAAACTTAATTCCTATAATAGATTTGAAGAAAAACCGGGAAGGACGAATATCATTCATTAGAGGTGATTATAAGGTTATTAGAGAATTATTAGATATGGGCATCAGCATAGGGGCTATTATAAACATGATTAATGTCACGCCTTTGAGTGAATCGGTTGAAGTTGCAATTAAAGGTTCTAAACTTGCTATCGGGCGAGATATAGCATGTAACGTATTTGTAGAAATCGAGGAATAAAAGTTATAAATTAGCTTATTATTAAATAATATTTCTAGTTTTGTTTTTTAAACATCTCGGTTGAATCCTCTAATTCCTAATCCAAAAAATAATGCTGTGAATCCTAAAAGCACTACTATATCTAACCATATGGCTCCGATGCCGGCGCCTTTTAACATTACAGCTCTTAATGCATCATTAGCATAAGTTAATGGTATTAGATACGCTAGTTTTTGGAATATCCAAGGCATAGTTTCCACCGGGAAAAAAACGCCACTTAAAAACATCATGGGTAATGTTATTGGTTGGATTATTTGCTGATAATCGGCTTGAGTGGAAACCCGTGCGGATATCATCATTCCCAACCCTACAAAACATAATGCCACGAGTACTAGGAGAAGTAATGTGAGTAGCAGACTTCCAGCTATTACTATTCCAAACAATCCTATGGCAACTGCAATTAATAGGATTGCCCTTCCAGTTTCTTGAACTAATTTACTTAGGATTTTACCACCCACTACAGTGGCGATACTGGTGGGTGTCATAAATAATCTGGCTAATTCTCCACGTTCACGTTCACCGGCTATAGATTCTCCCATACCAAACATGCATGAAAACAATATGACTAATGCTAAAACACCAGGCACTAGGAAGTCTATATAACTAATATCTCCATATAATCTATTTACCTGGAAATTAATTGAATTCACTATGTTCTGATAGTTAATTCCCGCAGTAGTTGCTGCCGCAGGGCTTGATAGAGCCTGTGATTGATTAAGTGATTGAACGTTAATTGCAGAGGATTGAGCTGCAGTGGCAGATAAACCGGTGGCTTGAAGTTCTTGTATTCCTATTTGATTACTTATTTGACTAAATAAGGCTTGTGTGGTAGGTATTAGTGCACTACTTACTATTTCATCTGAAGAATCTATATCAAGTATCACATTTTTCGGGGTGCTACTCGGTATTTCATCATAATTCGAGGGTAAAATTATCGCAGCTTTAACTTCCCCATCCAATACCATCTGTTTACCCGTATTTGGATCATTTATTACATCTGTAACATCATAGAGACTCGCACTTTTAATTGCATTAATTGTACTATCAGTGACTGGACCACTACTTTGTGATACTACAACTACTGGAATATTGGTTACTGTTCCACCGAAACCATAACCAAATAATGTAATCATGATTATGGGGAAGAGTAAATATGATATTAAACGAGGTTTATGCCGCCATAACACCATAATATCTTTTTTAAAAATCCATTTAAGTTTTTTAGTTTCCACCATTATTTCACCTATTCATTATCTTTTTTAGCGGTTACTTTAACGAAAACATCTTCTAATGAAGGATCTTTTGTAGAAATAGAAGTTATAATTCCATTATTCATGATAATAGTGGATATGACTTGGGTTACGGATTCATCTGAATCCTCTATTTCCATAGTTATTCGTCCAGAATTTTGTTTAGTAATTTTATAAGTAATTGATAAATTTTCTAGTTGATTTAATAAGTTATCATTTAAATTACTTATCATAACACTTAATTCTCGAGTATCTCTATTTTTCTCTTCGACTTGATCTATTATTTTATCGTAGGCTGCCTTTTCTTCTGGTGATGCTTCTTTTTGTATTTCATCTACGATTTTAGTTATATTTGAATGTTGAACTGTTTTTTCAGTCTTCCGTTCACTTATCATAGCATCTTTAAGTCCTTGTGGCGTGTCGAAAGCAGCGAGCACTCCATGATTTATGATTCCTACATCATCA
>PMWA01000079.1 GCA_003166335.1 Methanobacterium sp.
AGTACAATTAAAGCATTCAATTTAAGTTATTTTATGCCTAGTTGATGGGAGCATGAGGTATAGTTATGGCATCATGGATGAACGGAAGATATTGTTATACAAACCACATTTATTCTTGAAAGGTAATGACCTATTAATATTCCCTAGTAAAGACTTTCATAAATGGCACGGAGATATAAAAGAGTACATAGACGGATTATACCAAATAAACTCCATAAATCTAGAGAAGGGCAAATCCATCAACATAAACGAACTTAATTTGGCTTCAGGTTTACTCACTAACATCACAGATGAACTGGAACATTTATTCAACGCCAAAAGAGTATCCGATTCCTCTTATCAGTATGTCTCTACTCTCGATGAGGAATACACAAAACGGAGAAGACAATGGTACACTAGCGATATGATGAAATGTGATATGAGAATCCCCGTTAAACCATCCATTAATCCATGGATTCAGCACCAGAATATGATGGAAATAATAGACCATGCTACGGGGGAGTTCATCATGGCTCGGAAAAAGAAGTCAAAGAAACTCACAGACCCCTCAAATTAAAGAAAGGCGGATTTAGGTAAGGAATGAATATGTTTAGGAAATAATCGATTATGGATACTAAAAAATTCGTGCTATTAGACATTGATTACATCACTAAAAACAATGCAGCAGTTATAAGATCATTCGGCAAACTCCTGGGGGAAAATGAAGGAGGATCGATAATAGCTCTAGATAGGAGCTTCAAACCTTACATGTACGTTCTTCCTTATGATGTTGAGGAATGTATTGCAGAGTTAGGTAGTCTGAATCTTTTGAAGATAGAAAAAGTTATTAAAACTGATTTTGGAGAATCGAAGGAGTTTTTGAAGATTACTTTAAAACATCCACGTGATGTGTCCAAGTTAAGAGAGAAAATATGGGACCTACCATCCGTAAAGGAAGTTAGAGAACATGATATCCCATTTTCCCAGAGATATTTGATTGACAAAGGTTTATTTCCCATGTCACAAGTAGAAGTGCAGGGAAAAGTATTAAATCGCTCCCATCTCGATAAAACATGCAAAATCGAAATACATAACGAACTTCAACACGTTAAATCCAGTTTACCTGAACTTAATATTTTAAGTTTCAAAATCGAAGCCTGCAACCCACATGGTATGCCCAAAGTAAAAGAAGACCCCATTATTATGATTAGTTTCTCTAGTAACCAAGGCTTCCAAAAAGTATTTTCCACAAAAAAATCATCATCTGATTTTGTAGAGACTGTCCCAACTGAGAAGGAATTATTAAAGAAGTTTATTGAAACCATTAAATCCCTAAATCCAGACATAATCACCGGTTACAACTCAGACAAATTTGACTTTCCTTACATTAAAGAAAGAGCTAACCAATTAGGTATATCACTCAAATTGGGAGTCGATGGATCAAAACTTAAGTTTATAACAGTCCCTAAAAAGGCCGCACTGATTAAGGGGCGTATTCATATTGATCTTTACAGGATTGTGCGCAAACATCTTCAATTAAATATCCATACACTTCAAAGCGTTTATCAGAAGCTTTTCGATGATGATAAAATCGATATTCCAATGGATCAGATATACACATGTTGGAATGATGGTGGTGAAAAAAGAGAGAAACTATTCAGATATTCCCTTGAAGATTCGATTGCTATTACAAAAATCGGAGAGAGAATGTTGCCCATCAGTATTGAGCTGGCAAGGATTGTAGGACAACCACTATTTGAAATTGTCAGTCGGGGGACCGGAACCCAGGTGAAGTGGTATTTAATCCGAAAATCCCATGAATTTGGTCATATTCTTCCAAATGAACCCGGAATATTTGAAAGAAACGTGGTTGGAGGATATGTAGAAGAACCAGTCCCAGGTTTACATGAAAATATTGTTTACTTCGATTTCAGGAGTCTTTATCCTAGTATAATAATAGCTAAAAATATTTCTCCGGAAACCCTTTGTAAAGATGGTGATGAAGAAACCTGTCATATTGCACCGGAATTTGGATATAAATTCAAAAAAGAACCAATAGGCTTTATTCCCGCAGCCACATCCCAAATTTTAAATGACAGAATACGAATTAAGTCTATGATGAAAGAATCCACAGATCCCAGTGAAAAACAAATTTTAAACTTCAGACAAGAAGCACGAAAAACACTAATCTCCACAATCTATGGACTGTATAATCATCCCAAATATCGTTGGTATTGTATAGAGGCTTCAGAGGCGATTACCGCATGGGGAAGGGAATTCCTGAAAAAAACCATGGAAAAATCTGAAGAACATGGTTTTAATCCACTATATGCAGATACCGATGGATTCTATGCAACCTACAATGGATCAGACTATAAAGAAATGTAATTATTATTGGAGAAGGAAAAAAAATAAACAAAGTCGAAGAATTCATTAAATGACATCGATATTAATGACATATATAAAATAAATTTGGGTATTATTTAATTAAATTGGTTGGGGATTAATATTGCAAAAAAATTTTCTTAAGAAATTTATAGAAGAAGAAAGATATTTACAGAATCAGCCATTAAAAACTGCAGATTTTATCGAGTTTTGCAAAAAAAGAGGAATAGAAACAGATGAAAACGAATTAGAGTTTTTTGAAAAAGAAAGTCTTCTTTATCCAATTATCCGAATTAATAGACCCATTATTGAAGAGGAACGAATTAAATTCATGATAGAAGGCAAAACTTATTGGAAACCCGCATTTCAAGGATTACAAAAGGGTGAAACTGAATTAAAAAAAATCAATGTTAAACATTATTCACCTTATGGATTTAATAAAGAGGATAGAGGACTACTATTAAACTTTCTTGAAGATGGTAATTTATACGATCCTTCAATAAAACCGTTCCAAGAATGGTCTTCTTTTGATAGTGAACTGTTAAGGAACGGTAGGAATAGGATAATAAGTTTATATTCATCTTTTCAAATTCATTGGCTAGAGATATTGAAAAAAGATTACAAAATTTCAATCAATTTTGCAGGAGAAAAGATAAGACTATCTTCAAATTCATATTGTAAAGGAACTGCAATCTCTTCAATTGATAATGTTAATGAATTTAATGATAAATATGAAGAATTAACTGATGATAAAATCTTTAAGGATTATTTTGATTTTAAAATTAAAAAAGAATGTTTAATTATTCAATATGAAAATTTTAACAAGATTTTACAATTTTTATTAACGATACAATCTATTTACACACCTTATGGTA
This sequence comes from Methanobacterium sp., assembly GCA_003166335.1. Lineage (GTDB taxonomy): Archaea > Methanobacteriota > Methanobacteria > Methanobacteriales > Methanobacteriaceae > Methanobacterium_A. The sequence continues at coordinate 3,240 of PMWA01000079.1, forward strand.
GATCTAGTTCTAAAAATATTCAAATTAGAGACGAAAGCTGGTACGAGAAGAGAAAAGAGTTTGACAAAAAAAATGAATTAAAAATTTTAGATATTACAATTAAAGAAATTGCAAATTTATACAGTATATTCTCGAAAAAAACTAATGAATTGCTCGGCGTTAGAATAGATGACTGGATACAACTATGGAAAAGCTGTGCATGGGCTGAAAAAGATGAACTTGAAGGATCTATTAGATTTGGAATAGAATATCTGCAGTGGTCATTAATGCTTAAACGATTCATTGAAGATTATTGTGAAAGAGAAATCCTCGATATAGATGAAATAAACATTAGCCCTAATGATATTTTAAAAATTAACCCATCAGAAATGGAACAATATAGTAGGCAAAGAAGAGCAATAAGAAATAAATATTATTCTGATCCAAAAAAGAAAAAAAATTATTACCATGATAAATATAAAAGATTGTTTTATCTTGCAAATGATTTTAATCTAGATTATCAGCCCCGAATCATGGTATTTGTTGAAGGTAAAAGTGAAGAACTAGTTTTACCTAAAGTTTTTGAATGGTATTATGATAAGCCAGAAAATCTTGGTATTGAAATTGTGAATTTTAAAGGAGTAGATCAATTACTATCAACATCAAAAAGTACAGAAAATCTACGAAATTTAATTGATGAAATAAAATCAGACATAAAAGATGAAATTAAAAATTTTAGAATAGATCATAGGAAAAGAATTAATAAACTAATAAGAGATTTAAAAGATATAGATATAGTTATTTCTAATTGGACCTCTTTTATAGGTTATAATCTTGAAAAGTGGCAAATG
>PMWA01000107.1 GCA_003166335.1 Methanobacterium sp.
CCTATTTCTTATGAAATGTAGCCTGTTTAAAACCTTAACATCTTTTTCCAAATTCTTAATTCGTTTATCAAGCTCTTCAACTGTTATTTGATGCTTAATTCCAATCCTATCCCACTTAGCCATGAACAATAATATAACCAATTAAGTATAAATAGTTCAGTATTTAACTATAAATAGAGAATTACCTATTAAATTTGAATTAGAGATTTATCAAATTATGCTATTTTTAATACAGTATTTTTTACATATTCTCTCTGAAAGTTTCGATAGGGCTATCTGATAACTTTTTGGAGGAGCAAATGAATTTCGGAATAAATTTTTAGTCTCTTCTAAAATTTCAGGGAAATATTTCTCCAAAATTTCAAAGTAACGAACCTTACAATCAGTTGATTTGTCACCAAACAATGTTAATCCACCCACCATAACGAAATCTGCACCATAATATTCCATTTCTGTAATCATTTTATCCAGATTTTCTTCGGAATCTGATAAAAAAGGTAAAACAGGCATAAGATTTACACCCACCATAAATCCTTCTTCTTTAAGTTTCTGCATAGTTTTCAATCTTTCCCAGGGAGAAGGCGCACCAGGCTCAAATATCTTGGCTAACTTCTCATTTATAGTAGAAAAAGAAAAGGAAACAATTACATTATGCTTCAATTTCGTTTTTAAATCAAATGGTAGATTAGAATTGGCGTTTATCTTCATTAAAATGTCAAGATCCCTTAAAATCAAATTGGATTTAGTTATAATNNGCAATTATTCCATATTCTCTCTTAATTGCTCTTTTTTTAAGTTGTTTTATTAAAATTTTAGGTGCATTAATTTTTATTGATAGATTATTCGAGTCATCTCCTCCATATTTGCTTCCTTGAATATAACAGTAAATGCAGTTAAATGAACATCCTGAATATGGATTCAATGTATAATTTTCTAAAAACAAGTTGTCACGGTTTTTATGTTTATTAAGAACTGATTTAACTTTAATCTCTCTGATCATAATTCACCATTTTAAAATAATATAAAATTTTAGAGAAATTTTTATNNTAAATAATCATAAAATTTATTATTTTTACCATAGTCTTAAAGCCAAGTTTATCATATTCTTTTAATTCAATTTATAAAGTAAAATTATAAAAGTTAATGTATAAACATAAATATTTTATATTCTAAAGATCAGGCAAAATCATGGGAATTCAGGAACTAACACAGGAAATAAGGAAAAATTCTATAAGAAATATGGATAAAAAATCACCTCAGGAATCGTCAGCTAGCTGGTTTGGTGAAGATCTGCTTTACTCGGGGAAAGGAAAAGCTATCTTCATAATTCTACCTACTCCGGGATGTGACTGGGCACTTTCAGGCTCTGGAGGATGCACTATGTGCAGTTATGTGGCTGATTCACCTCTCGAGATGGTTGAATCTGACATTCTGATAAATATATTCCAAAATTTACTCGATAAATATGAAATAGAAGGTAAAACTGCTGTTAAAATCTTCGTATCTGGGAGCTTCCTTAACCCAAAAGAAATACCCATTAAAGCTAGAAATGAAATCTTAAAGATCTTAAATAAATATGATGATGTTGAAGAAATAATTGTAGAATCTCGTCCGGAATATGTAAGTGAAGAAGTTCTTCGGGATTGCTGCAATCTCATCTCAGATAAAATATTTGAAGTTAGCATTGGATTGGAAAGTAGCAGTGATTATATAAAAAAAAATAGGATAAATAAAGGTTTTTCCAATGAAGACTTTGAAAGAGCCATAAATATCATTAAAAGATTGAAATTAAATTATAAAATTAAATCAAAGGCTTATATTTTTGTTAAACCTATCTTAACATCTGAAAAAGATGCTATTAATGATGCAGTGGCATCAGCACAGTATTCTGAAAATGTGGGTGTGGATAGAATATCATTCTGCCCGGCAACCATACATAAAGGAACCGTTATGGAAGTTTTATGGCATAGAGGTTCTTATCAACCACCATGGATTTGGAGCATACTTGAAATTATAAAAAAAGTTCGAAACTCTATACAAATTCCAGTAATAATGGACACTTCCGGATTTGGAACTCGAAGAGGCCCATTTAACTGTAAAAAGTGCAATAAAAAATTTAAAAATCTTATAATTGAATCCAACCTTAACCAGAGCGTTCCGGAGGAATTTCAGTGTGATTGTAAAGTGAGGTGGATGGCAGATGTTGAATTTTCAGATGCTACAAGATCAACCACCAATTTAACCAAATAAAATATTTTAAAATTCCTTTTAAATCTCCTAGAAATTCTTATTTGAATATTTCTGGAAAGCCCAATTTAATACTTTAAATAAAAATTTTGAATTCACATATAATAGTTTATAAATATCTAAAAAAAAGTTTAAAAAATGAATTTTTTCTGATGATATTGCTCAGAGATGATTAAAAATCCAATTGCTTCTTGTAACCTAAGAATAAGTTAAGTAATNNAAAAGTAAGGAGTAAGCCTAAATAGGTAGAAGAATTTAAGAGTATATATAAAAAATGAATAATATATATTTATTATATTTAACATGAAAAAATTTCAATTTTAATTCTCACGAAAAATGCTGAAAAAATTATATAAAACTAATTTTTGATTATATCTTTGAAATAAAAGAGGTAAATAAAAATGTTATCTAATAAAATTAACATATCCAAAAAGAAGAGAGTTGAAACCGAGACAACTCCTACTTGCGGTAGTAGATATTTTGCTGAAACTATACCCAAATATGAAATACCCGATGAAGGAATGCCTCCACGGGCAGCATATCAGTTGATACGGGAAGAATTAAATTTAGACAGCAATCCTACATTAAATCTCGCAAGCTTTGTAACTACTTGGATGGAGCCNNGTAAAAACTTTGTGGATAACGATGAATATCCTCAAACAGAGAAGATACAGACAAGAGTGGTTAATATGCTGGCTAGACTTTTTAATTCCCCCGAAAAATCTGAATCTCTGGGAACCGCTACCATAGGATCTT
>PMWA01000051.1 GCA_003166335.1 Methanobacterium sp.
GCGGCGAATACGCCGATAACTTCGCCTTCTTCATCTCTATAAACAGATGCATTATACAAGACTGGAGTGTTATGTCCATTTTTATTCTGAATGTCAAGCGGATAATTACGTACAAATCCTTCCTGGAATACTTGTTTATATCCTTTTCTGGCTTTCTCTGGTTCTGTGAAGTAATCAGAGAAATCAGTGCCAATAAGTTCATCTCTTGAAAGGCCAGTTACAGCTTCAGTGGAGTTATTAACGTCATTAATCTTCCCATTTGGACCAATAGTTACTAATGGATCTAAACTAGCCTCGATGAGACTACGATTATATCTACTAGCAAGTTTAAGTTCCTTTTCATTACGTTTACGTTCGGTTATGTCACGTGCAGCAGCGAATACACCGATAACATTACCATATTCATCTTTATAAATCGATGCATTATACACAACCGGTGTTAAGTGTCCGTCTTTATGTTTAATTTCTAACTCATAATTTCTTATGAATCCTTCCTGGAATACTTGTTTATATCCTTTTCTGGCTTTCTCTGGTTCGGTGAAGTAATCAGAGAAATCAGTGCCGATTAATTCATCTCGAGAATAACCTGTGACGGTTTCTGTAGAGTTATTTACATCAGTAATCTTCCCATCAGAACCAATAGTAACAAAGGGATCTACACTAGCCTCTATCAAACTACGATTATAATTCCCTGATAATCTAAGTTCTTCATTTACTGTTTGAAGTTCCTCGGTTGTAGTTTTCAATTCTTCATTTGCTGCTTGTAATTCCTCGGTTGTACTCTGTAATTCTTCATTAGAGGATTCTAGGTTTTCGGCAAACTTTTGAATATTTTCTAGTAGTTTTTGCTTTTCTGCTTCTGCTTTTCTGCGTTCTGTTATGTCTCGGGCGGCGGCGAATACGCCGATAACTTCATCATCTTCATCACGATAAACCGATGCATTATACAAAACCGGTGTTATCTGTCCATTTTTATGTTTAATTTCTAACTCATAATCTCGTACAAATCCTTCTTGGAATACTTGCTGATATCCTTCTCTAGCTTTCTCGGGTTCCGTGAAGTAATCTGAAAAATCAGTAAAGATAAGTTCATCACGTGAATAACCGGTGACTGTTTCTGTGGAGTTATTTACATCGGTAATTTTCCCATTAGGACCAATTGTCACTAATGGATCAATATTAGCTTCAATCAAAGAACGGTTGTAAATACTGGATAACCTTAAAGATTCTTGTATTTTCTTACGTTGATTATCAATTCTGTGGATAGGAATAATAGTACTCCAGAGTAATAATAACAAAAATATAATTGTTGAAAATGCGAATAAAGCATACCCAAATGCTTGATCATAAAGATTAGCTTTCACCCCTAATTGCCATATTAATCCCAGTACAAATGGTATAATAATAACTGCGGGTAATAAACGTCTTGCTATAGTGCCACCTAAACTTTTACTGTTTACAATGCTCATAATTCCAGTATCTGGACGGGCAAATAAGATGCCCAGAAATAGTAAAGCTAATGCTAATGCTGAATATAAAGCTATTGCTGTATATTGGGGCATATGATATAATGCAGACGATCCATATGCATAACCTATCAGGGCTAAGAGGGAAATTAAAGCACCTATAATGGCAAGTATTTGGACAGGTTCATAATCACGGATAGATTTTACATCAATTAATAAGAGAGCAACTCCCGCTATAAATAAGCTTAATGCAGCACTGAAACCCATCCGATTAGGTGAAGACGTGTTTAATGCTCCTGCAGCCTCTTTAAAGAGTATCTGATCTATTCCTATATTTATGCCTAATAGGTACTCCATTAATGTTAATAATCCGATTAGGGCGGTTGCCAAAGCTAATATCTGGGCAATACGCTTGTTATTCTGATTTATTCTGTTAGTCTGCTGTAACCATAGTGAAAATCCAATAAATATAAATGCTAACCCTACATTAGTCTTAATGGTTGAAAAACCGGGACCAGGACTTTTAAGGATACTGATGTTAAATGCCCATCCAATAAGAACTAGAACACCTATTATAACTATAAGGATACCAGTAAATTCAGAAAAAGTTTTTAATCTGGCTACTAGGTTTTCGTTTACTTCATAATTCATGTTGTCACTGATATTTATGGATTTAAATTAATTTCAGATTAAATTTAATTTAATTTCTTAATTAGAATAACAATTAAAATATATTAACCTACAACTTTTTTCATCTATAAAGCTATTTATATAAATTTTTTTTGTTTTCTTTCTTTCGAGATTAAATTCTTTTTTAAACTAAAAAAAAATAGTATAATAATTAGAATGGTTAGGAAGCTTAAAAATTTGAGAAATTAAAATAAAATATGGTCAAAATAACATTTAATGATGAAAAGAATTTCTTTAGATTTCTAATTTGATTAAATTAATGAATAAAAAATAGCATCATTCAAATAATTTTTTTTAAAAAAGGTTTAATGGCTAATAAAAACATTTGAATGGTTTTTATTAGCTTTGATGGATTTTTTTTAGTTAGTAGATATTTTACTTTATTTACCTTTACATTTTGCCTTTTAACCAGTCACGTAGCCATTTAGTGTATTCAAGTTTTTGTTCTAATGCCATTACTTTCATATCCATTTTTTTAACAGCCATCATTTTCTTTTCATCTTCGGTCATCATTTCTACTAACCATTCCATCATCATGTCTTTTTTACCCATACCCATCATCATTTCATGTTTTTCTCTTCCAAATGCCATTTTATATCACCTATCACCAATTTTTTTTAGAGCGAATATTTAAATTATTTCATTTTTAATCAGCTAAATTCGCCCTAATACATTATTGTACACCGTAATTTATATAATTTCCGGGTTATTAAATTTAATATTATTATTAAAAAATTTAAATGTGGTAAAAAAATTTGTATTTACAGTTCACTTTTAATGTTCTTTATTACACTGGAAGTGCACGTCTAACTGTAGATGAGTTTACCAACATATCAAAAAAAATTTAATAATTCTTTAATTTCGAGATGATCTCATTCAACCTACAGAGGGAGGAGATGAAAGTGATATGATCATATTTGAAATAATATACAGAAAGATAATAATGATCATTATAACTATCAACCAGTAAATTATCCGCCGTCTTTGTATATAACTCTCCTAAATTATTATTTTAGAAAATTTTATGAAATAATATTTATAAAAATTTAAATTTTTTTTATATCAACTGGTACCAAAATGCATGGGAAAATTTTAATATATTTTTGAAAATAATACGTAACCTATTCACAATTCACGTTAACAATTGTTAATCAAATTATAGTTCCATGCACGATAAATAAATTTGAGATTTAAAAAACAAAAAATCAGCAATTCAAATTCCAACTAAAACATTTAAATCTGTTATACCTCCCATTAACTTTATGTAGGGAGCAATGAAGGAAATAATGAAGATACCACTAAGAAAACAGTTAAACTTATCACAATTACAACTGCTGCCCCAGCTACAATATTATATAACTTTGAGTTTACATATTCACCCATTATCTTCTTATCATTAATGATTAGAAGCATGAATATTAGACAAAATGGAATTATAATACCATTAAAAACCTGAGAGAAGTATAATATTGAAAGTAACGGTGCATTAGGAATCAAGATAATAATAACCGCCAGTAATATAAGTCCCAAATATAATCCATGAAATACTGGTGCTTCTCTAAAGCCTTTGTTAACCCCTGATTCCAATCCCAAACTTTCACAAACCAAATATGCAGTAGCCAAAGGTACGATGCTTGCTGAAAATAATGAGGCGTTTAAGAATCCAAATGCAAATAATAAACTTGCATAATTCCCAGCAAGAGGAACCAATGCTTTTGAAATATCTGCAACAGTATTCACAGGAATACCATGAATAAATATAGTAGCTGCACAAGCTAATACTATAAAAAAACCTATAATACTTTCCACTAAGGCTCCAGATACAGCATCAATTTTAGAGTATGCCAAGTTTTTTAATGTAACTTCTTTCTCTACAATCGCAGCTTGAATATAAAACATTTGCCATGGAGCTATTGTAGCTCCAATCATACCTACAAACATGGTAATATACACAGTACTTACCATTAAATGTGGTAATACCATACTTTTAGCTGCTAGACCCCAATTTGGCCCTGCAAGAATTCCCGCTGCAATATAAGTCACATAAATTGCTGATGCCACTAAAAATATTTTTTCAACATTTTTATAGTTACCTTTAACTATAAGAAGCCAAATAGACACCGCAGCAACCGGTAAAGCAAAAAGTAAAGGTACATTAAATATACCGGCACTTACAGCTATTCCTGAAAATTCACCGAGCACATTTCCGAAATTGCATAATACCAGAGCAACTACCAGTACGAGGGTAATTCTAATCCCCATTTTTTGACGTATAAGATCTATAAGCCCTTTTTTAGATACAATACCTAATCTAACTCCCATCTCTTGAATAAGAGCTAAAAGCACGAACATTGGAATGAATAACCATAATATATTATATCCAAATTGTGAACCTGCCAATGAAAAAGTGGTAATTGATCCCGCATCATTACACACATTAGCAGTAATTATTCCCGGCCCCATTACACTTAAAAAAATAATTAAACTTATTATAAGGGGACTTTGGAAGATTCTGCGATAAATTATAGAATTTTTAAAATCCATTTAAATAATAAAACTCCTTTTTTATTAATTTCCAAACATTCTTGGAACTTTCTTCTTCCAAACATCCGTTGAAATAATGTCTACTACATCATCAACAGTGATAATGCCCCTTAATTTCGTGCCATCCTCAACAACGGGTAAGGCTAATAAACTATATTTAGCAATCTTATGGGCAACCTCATCCCGATCCTCTAAGATATCAGCTTTAATTATATGAGCCTGCATAAAATCAGTGATCGTCTTATCAGGATCTGCTAGTAAAATATCTCTTAAAGAAGTTACTCCCACCAAGTCACCATTTTTAGAAGTAACATAAACATAATAAATGGTTTCAACGTTTTTAGCTATTTCACGGAGAGATTCCATCACTTCCCTGCCGGTCAAGTCTTGATCCACATGCGCATATTCTGTGGTCATGATTCCTCCGGCAGTGTTTTGGTGATACTTCAGTAATTTTTTTATATCGTCAGATTCTTCGGGTTCCATTAAATTTAGGAGTTCTTCAGCTTTTTCTTTGGATGAATCACCGATTACGTCTGCAGCGTGATCAGGATTCATTTTATCCAATATTTCAGCGGCACGTTGACCATTCATACCCTCCAAAAGTGAAACTTGCCTCTCCGGGGAGACATTCTTTAGAGTATCAGCCGCAGTTTCATAATCAAGGCAATTAAAAAAAGTTAATGATTCATTAACACTTAATTGTCCCATTATTTCAGCTATATCTGCAGGGTGGAGTTTTTTTATTTTTTGTTTAGGAACTTTTAATTTCAAATTACAATAATCTGTATTTAAGGTGTCTATATTTTCCCAAGCGATGATATTATCATCTGGATTTACACCAAGTGGTTTTGCGATACCTGCCAATCGAAATCTCTTTAAAATACCATAAAAACCATTATCGATACCAATAACATGGTAATGACCATTAATTGAGGATATTATAATGTCGTTCACTCTTTTAACCTTTTTATCCTCAATATCTACAACCTGATGATCAAGAACATCTTCTACTAATTTTATATCTGACTTTTTAATCTTATAATTAGTGATATCTTTTAATTTACTTTTAAGCTTAATTTTCTTCTCTAATTCATTTATATGAGTGCATGGGATGTTAATTATTTTTTTATTAGAGGTAACCACAGTTATGGCTTTTATATTGGGATCTGAACTATCTGGGGATACTATAATATCTTTCAGTTTTCCTATTTTTTTTCCAATGGAATCAGTAACTGATTTTTTGATTAAATCACTCAGATACAAAAGTTTTCACCTCATTTTAATGTTGAATAGGGGTTTCTTAATGCTGAAGTGGAGAATCATAAAATTTTTCCACTATACTTTATAAAAATTAAACTAAACTTGATTATTAAATCCGAAATCCAAACATATTAGAAATTTTTAGGCATGCCTAATTAACATTTTGTTAGGTATACCTAAATATTTTATATTATATATAATTTACCCTACTATACAATCAATAAAAAAAATAGCAAATTCTAAATCATAAAACCCGTGCCACAATTTTAAAGCTGGGCATAATGAAATCTAACAGCTTTAAAATGATCAGTGTTTATAAGACTTTCAAAACTTATATTAAACGTTAATGAAATAATAAAAAGACTAAGAAGAAGTGATGCTAAAGAAATTGAAAAAATAAATCATGCTTAGACCAGTATAAACTTTGATATAATTTATCAAAAAACTTAGAGATTAAAGATAAATTTTAGCCGTTTTTTTATAGTTTTTCTTTGGTGTGCTCTACTCCTAATTCAATCATTGCAACAACATGCTCATCTGCAAGAAAATAACAAGCCATTTTACCTTCTTTTCTGAATTTAACTAAATTTTTACTTCTTAAAACTCGAAGCTGATGAGAAATAGCTGATTGACTCATATCAAGCACTGCAGCTAAATCACAAACACATAAATCCTTTTGAGATAAAGCATATAAAATTTTAAGCCTTGTAGAATCGCCGAATACCTTAAAATTATCAGATACTTCAAAAAGAAATTCATCTTCAAGCATTTTAGATTTGATTTTATTAACCTCATCTTCATGCACATATACAATTTCACAAATATCTTTTTCAGCCATAATAGAATATAATGATCATATAAATTGTATAAAATTTTTGGTTCTCACTCTTTTTATCTTCTTTTATTTAATTTCAGTATAATAGTGAATATTTGATTTTTTATTTTTCCATTTAGATCTAATAATGACCCTAAACATTTATATATAAATCAATTGAACATGTATTCATATGATAATATGTTGATGTGAATAAAAATGAATACATGAAAATACTGATAAAAACGGTAAAATCTTAAATTATCGATAATAAGCAATTTTAAAGAATTTTAAGACTTTAAATTATAGGAGACTCAACCTGAACGAGAATATTGAGTACATTGTTATAAAAAGAGTTTTATGTAAGTTATTTAGCAGGGTACTGGACATGATCCGTCCTCAATTCAGATTAATGAATGGTAGGAATATGGTTAAATTCAGGAAAAAGGTAGAATAGCCGATTATTTCTTAGCAGATTAACAGTTGGATCAAATTAATTAAAATAGGTTTTTTTATTATGCCAGAGAAAAATGATGATAAAACAAAATTAGAAAATGAAGAATTCTATGAATGCCCTTACTGTACAATAAATTTAATGGAAGAGAAAGAATCAGAAAGACGTACTCCACTAATAATAATAACTATATCTACAATAATCCTGGCGTTAGGTTTATATTTAGGCTTTATATTAGGTCAACAATTAATTTCCCAAATATTATTCCTCGCAGTTGCAGCCATATCCGGTTATGAAACCATTAAATATGGAATATTATCCATATTAAAAGGCCGTTTCACCATAAGCATTCTAATAACCATCGCTGCAGTAGGAGCTTTTTCAATAGGACAAGGAGCAGAAGGAGCATCTGTACTATTTTTATATTTTATCGCTGAATTTTTAGAAGATTATGCAAGTGAAAGGGCTAGAAATTCAATTGGAGCCCTTGTTAAACTCGCGCCTGAAACCGCCCTAGTAATAAGGGATGGTAAAAACATCAAAGTCCACGCCCACGCCGTACAGGTGGATGAAATAATAGTTGTTAAACCTGGCGATAAAATACCTTTAGATGGTGAGGTAACTAAGGGCGTATCATCAGTTAATCAAGCGGCAATAACGGGTGAGAGCATTGCTGTAACTAAATCTGTAGGAGATGAGGTTTTCGCAGGAACCATAACTGAAGAAGGATATCTAGAAGTTAAAGTCACTAAAAGATCTGATGAAACAGTCATCTCTAAAATAATAGAATTAGTGAAAGATTCTCAAAAAAGAAAATCCAATACAGAGGCCTTTATTGACCGGTTTGCAGGTTATTACACTCCCATGGTAATAGTTCTTGCCATGATTGTAGCCATAGTACCACCATTCATCTGGGGACTGTCATTTGATACCTGGTTTTACCGAGCGCTGGTTCTTCTGGTGGTTTCATGTCCATGTGCACTGGCCATATCTACACCAGTAGCCATGGTTTCAGGCATAACCGCCGGCACTAAAAATGGAGTTCTAATTAAAGGCGGTGAATATGTTGAAGAAATGCAAAATACCAAAATAATGGTCTTCGATAAAACAGGCACCCTTACAGAAGGAAAATTAAAAGTGACGGATATTATTTCCTTAAATGGTTACTCAAAGGATGAAATATTACAAATAGCAGCATCTTTAGAATCTAAATCGAAACATCCTCTTGCTGAAGCTGTATTACGATATGTTGAGGAATCAGAAATTGAATTTATGGATGTAAATGATTTTGAATCCATTCCCGGGAAAGGATTAAAGGGAAAAATTAATGATAAAGAATTTTATATAGGCACTAAGAGTTTATTTAAAGAGAATATCAAATTTCCCGATGATTTAATAGAGAATTTTGAAATTCAGGGTAAAACTACTATAATTGTTAGTGAACAAGAACATATCATCGGTTTAATAAGTTTAATGGATACTATCAGGGATCTTTCCAAAAGTACTATTAAAGAACTGAAGAATAGGAATATTAAAACTGTAATGTTAACTGGAGATAATGAAGGTACTGCACACGCAGTAGCATACGAAATTGGTGTTGATGACTATTATGCAAACTTATTGCCAGAAGATAAGGTTAAAGTTGTCGATGGATTACTAGTTGAATATGAACATGTGGGGATGGTTGGTGATGGTGTAAATGATGCACCAGCACTTGCCAGATCCAATGTAGGTGTAGCCATGGGCGCGGCGGGCTCGGATGTGGCTATTGAAACCGCTGATATTTCACTTATGCACGATGACATTTCCAAAGTAAACTACCTGATTGATTTAAGCAAAAAAACTATGGATGTGGTTAAAGAAAATGTATCAGTATCCATTTTAGTTAAGACTTCCTTTGCAATACTAGCAGTAATCGGATTGATTACTCTGTGGATGGCTGTTGCCTTTGGTGACATGGGTTTAAGCTTGGCAGTTATACTAAACTCAATCCGAATTGGACGCAATCGAATCTGAATTTAATTTAAAATTATAAATAACTTTTTTTAAAGATAAAAAAGATGATGATGATATGGATTTTATAACAATTATTTTGATAGCTGTAGGGCTTGCTAGTGATGCTTTTTTTGTTGCCATGACTAAAGGTATGGTAATAAAATCTACAGTTAAACATGGTTTAATCATTGCAATACTTTTTGGTGGATTTCAAGCAATAATGACAATATTAGGATGGATCTTAGGAATACCATTAGAAACATTCGTTTCAACATTAGCGCCTTGGATAGCATTTATTTTAATCTCAGCAGTAGGCATTAAAATGATTTATGAATCCTTTTCAGATGATAAAGACGATAATAATAATTTTTACTTAAACGAAATATTCATCTTGGCAATTGCAACCAGCATTGATGCATTTGTAGTGGGAATATCATTTGCATTATTAAAAACGCCAATATTAGAGCCTTTTATTATAATAGGTTTTATGGCTTTTGCGTTATCATTTATCGGAGTCTATCTTGGTAAAAAATTAGGACATTTATTCGGACAAGAAATAGAAATCCTCGGAGGCGTAATATTAATTGGAATAGGATTATATTTACTAATAATGTAAAAATAAACATTACAAATTTTTATAATAAAAAAAATTAGCTTAAAACATTAGATTCACTAACTTTAACTAATATTAAATTAATAAATATGTTAAAAGTAGGATTTAAACTGATTTTTTAATAATCAGAATTTAAATGTAGTGATTATTAATTTAATTATGAAAAACCTACTCTTCAAACCCTATGATTAGTTTTAAATGCTCTATATATCTTAAAGAGTAATTAACCATCTAATAATCCTATTTTCTTTATAATAAATTTTAAATACGATTATTTTAGACATAAAAGGATGATCATCGTTTAAATTATTTAAAGAGACTAATTTTTCGGGAAATAAAGTTTCAAATAACTTAATTAGTTAAAAATACACTTGAAGAAGGATCATCCAAATTAGACTATCAATTAAAATTCGTAAATAGAGTTAAATCTTAAAAAGAAATCTAAAACGTCCCATTTTACCTAAAATTTAAAACGAAACCTTTATAAGTAATCATTATATTATAATAGCCAGCATTCCAGATAGGGTTCAAAAAATGAATCCAATTATTCTGGATACGGAGGCGGTATTAATTAATAATAAATTGATCATACCAGTGATAATGCTAATTGCAATAGCACTGCCATTGACTGCAATCACAGTTTTCGCAACCACAAGTACAAATTCAACTCATATAAAAACGAATAATACAAATACAACAGCAAAATTAAATGCAATAGGACAACAAGAAGCACAATACCAAGATGTTCAAGGAGCTTCTGATGTTAATTCACTTACTAAATTAGGATACGGGGATTGTTGGGCTGATTCAACATGGTTATACGACCAACT
>PMWA01000068.1 GCA_003166335.1 Methanobacterium sp.
GGCTGTGCCTGCGCTAAAAGGCAGTGCTATGGCAAATAGCAATAGCACTGTCATAATCGATTTTCTCTTAATTATACCGCCTCCATGTCCTAAAGGTTCAAAAAAAGTTTGTTTTGAACCTTTGAGGACCTAGCCAACTATAACTTAACGATCACTTATAAAGGTTACGGAAAAAACTTGTAAAAAAAAGTCCCCTAACGCTTCTTTTTGGGTTTAAACTAGAATTAAAAGTTTTTAAGATAATGGATGATGAATATTTTTTATCTTTTCTACATTTTAGTGATTGAATCTTTAATTAATCTTATTTATCTAATATTTATCTCTTTTAAGCTTTATAATATTCGAATTTTCTATTTAATTCATCCATTAATTGATATTTACACTAATTTATTGCTAATATTTTAATAAAACATTAATTTTAATAAAAGATACTTTTTGAAGGTTTAAAAATTTATTAGATAGTTTAAAACTTCTTAAAAAATAAATTTTAATACAAATAAAGTTAAATTTAATTAAAACTCTTATTTAATCACTATTCCACATTTAAATACAATAACAAATATTTTAACTATTTTTCAAAAAATTCATTAATAATAAACATTTAACAAAGGAGTATAAGGTTACATAGATGATAAAAATGAAATGCGAAAACTGTGGAGGTCAAATTAGGAAGGGCGATATTTACTGTTCCACTTGTGGAATGGAAGTATTATCATCAAAATATAAGCCTCTGCAGAAAAAATATATGAGTGAAGATTACAGTAATGAAGAACACGATCACGATAGAAATGATGATTATTACGAGCCGGAAACAACCGAATATGAAGGTAACTATAATGGTTATTATGAAGAAACTAAACGTTCAAGTGGGTGGCTTCCAATAATTCTTTTTCTAGTACTTATCCTTATGATAGGATTTGTAATGGGACTCATAATGTTCACAAGTAACATCACTACACCATAATATAAAAAAAATATATTTGGGCTAGAATTTCATTAAATACTTAAATTGCTTTTTTTAAATTAAATTAAGGAGAGTCTTAGCTCCGGAAATAACTTAAACATATAAAAAATAATATTTATAAATTTAATAAAGGTTATTTATTATGAAATGATTCAAAAAAATAATAATAAATGGATTATAATATAAATAAGTGAGTTTTATTAATTAGATTTACTAGTTTTTAAGCGATCTAACTCTTCTTCATTTTCTTCTAAAAGTTTTTTGAGAATCAACCCCTTAATTTCCAATGTCTCCAAATCAGCAGGATCTATATTGAGTGCTTTATTCAAGCTTTCTAATGCTTCATAAGGTTTATCAAGCAAAGAAAATGCTGTAGCCATACCTTTCCATGCCAATGCATTTTGAGGATCTAGCCTAGCCATACTTTCGTAAGCTTCCAAGGCTTCCAAATATTTACCATCCTCAAAAAATTTCTCAGCTGTTTTTTTCCAATAACTTATATTTTCTACTTTTTCTTTCTCAGTCACTATTAACACCTGTTCTTAAAAATAAATTCAGATTATTTTAAACTGAATTAAAACCCTATAAAATAATTTCTATCATTTATTTTAAATAAGCTTTTAGATTGCTTTTAAATCATTTTTTAGTTTATTCATAGTGAAATCAATGGCTTCTTGCATTTTTTCACTCTTAGGGCCAGCACCTTGAGCAAGCGTTGGTTTACCTCCTCCCCCCCCACCTAAAATTTTAGCTGCTTCTTCTATTAATTCATTAATTTTTATATTATTTTTAAGAGCTTTAATTGATGCTGCTCCAACTATTTTCCCATCATTGTTTCCAATAATAACTAAATCAACTTTTCCCGAGATTTCAATGAGTTCTGTAGCTATTTTTATGAGTTCTCCCATATCTGCTTCTACTATTTTATTTAAAATCAATAAATTATTAATTTCTTCAGCTCCATCAATCATATTCGCAATTTTAAGAGATGCAATTTGTCTTTTAAGCTTATTAATTTCATTTCTATAAGATTTCCACTCATTAAAGAATCTATCACATGTTTTGGGCAATTGTTCAACGTCCACTTTAAAAATGCCTGCGCTTTCTTTTAAGATATTTTCAGTATTTTGTACTGCTTTAATTGCTGCATCACCGGCTGAGAATTCAATCCGTTCTACACCATCCTGGATTCTTTCAGTTTTTATAATCTTAATTAGACCTACATCACCTGTTTTATTACAGTGAGTTCCTGCACATGCTTGGACATCAGTGCCATCGATTTCTACGGTTCTTATATTCATTCCGGGTACTATTCCTCCTTGATATAAAATAAATCCATATTTCTTCTCAGCAACGGTTCTATCCATCCAAAATGTGCTTATTCCAATATTATCCATTACAAGTTTATTTGCAAGATTTTCAATTTCTAGGAGTTCCCCAGGGTTTATTCTTTTATAATGTGATATGTCAATTCTTGATTTTTTAACCCCTTTTTGGGCTCCGGCTTGCCATATATGATCTCCAAGAATTCGCCTTGCAGAGGATATGATTAAGTGAGTTGCAGTATGATTTCTAGTTAAAGCCTTTCTTCGAGTGAGATCTATGTGGCCTTCTATTATTTGACCCTGGAATGGATGTACTCTTTTAATATCTCGTTCATTTACTCTGTGTAACACTGTATCTTCAATTTTTTCAGCGTGTAGAACATTTATTTTTTCGCCACTAATTTCTAAATATCCAACATCTGATGGTTGACCACCACCTTCTGGATAGAAGAGTGTCTGATCTAATATTACATTATTTTCGTAGATTCCAATTACATGGGCTTTAAACTCGGTTTCAAATGGATTTTTATAAAATAAAAGCTCTGTGGCTGGGAAATCAATATTTATTTCCGGTTTTTCTTCTTGTACTTCTTCAGAATGTTCCGCTGCTACTAATGTGTAAAAATTATCTGGGATTGTTGAATTAAAATTATTTTTTTTGGAAATCTCATTTATTGTTTCAGGTGGAATTCCATGGGAATCATAAAGTTTTATAAGAGTATCTAGAGGTATTTCATTTTTTTTATCTTTTTTAAGATTTTTTATCATTTTTTGAACTAATTTCTTGCCTTTTGAAATTGTTTTATAATATCTTTCATTTTCTAAATTGATAATAGAATTAATATGATGTTGATGTTGCTTGATTTCAGGGTATGTTTTTGATAAGAATTCGAGTTGTATTCTCATTATATCAGTTAATGATTCCTCTAAATCAAGGTCTTTTATGAATCTGATGGTTCTTCTTAAAATTAGTCTAGCTAGATATCCATCCTTTATATTAGATGGTATAATTCCATCGGCTAACATGAATCCTAGGCATCTGGTATGATCTGCAATAATATAGATGGATTCCATTGGTTCTGTGGCTTTTTTAAGTTCATCTACTGATAGATTTAATCTTTCAGCAACTTTCATCCGAAGAATTTTTAGATCAGCGATGTCTTTAATATCCATCATACCTGCTACTCGGGCATTTTCAGCTAGTATATGTTCATTAAATTCAACATTTGCTAATTCTTTAAGTTCATTTATGACAGGACCGAAGGAGGAATCGTATGCGGTAGGTGTTCCCTGAGATATCCAAGCAAATCTTTCAAGGCCGTAACCAGTGTCTACAATTTTAAGAGGTATTTCTTTTAGTCCAGTAGGTGTGGTGCGGTATTTGATGAAAACTAATGTGGCTAGCTCCACACCCCGTACACATATCTCATAACATGGTCCCGCATTTCCTCCACCTTCCCACCATGATTCTATGAAACTAATTTCTTCAGGGTTTATTCCAATGTGATCTATGAAATCATGACAGTATTTGATTGTTCCATCTTCCCAGTACACCTTTTTTTCTTTAGTATTGAATGCATGATGTCCACCCATAGTGAAGCATGTCATATGTCTACCGGTTCTGCCTACGTTATCAACATCATTGAGTCTTATGGATGGCTGAGATACTACCAATGGATTGGCTGGAGGCTCAACTATTCCCGAAGTTACCCATGGTTGGAAGTTGTAAATAGATGCTCCAACTAAAAAAACATCGTCCCTCCATCGTTTAGCTAATACGGGATATCTTTTAATGGGTGTGTGTCCATTTTTTTCAAAGAATTTTGTGAAGATTTTTTGGATAGTGAAGAGATCATATTTTCTAGTGGTTGCTGGATTGCCAATGAATTCGTATTTATCACAAGGAGCGTCTCCACAGGTTTGTTTATCACCTATGCTCCAAAAATCTTTCCCACATGTTTTGCATGTCTTTTTACTATATCCCAATTCTTCAAGCTGGTTTAACATAATAATCATCAAATAATTTTCTTTGAACTTATTATATAGTTAATAAAATAGCTGTAATTAAGATTCGAATAACCTAGAATTATTAAATATTATATAATTCATTATATAAAAATTATATAAAACCAATATAGAAAATTAGTAATTAAATCAATTTTTTCTTAATTTAATTCTCTAAAATTAAGCATAAATTAACTAAATAATATAACTAAGCTAAAAATTACAAAAAAAGAAGATTTATTAATTAACAGTTATTTAAATTTGAATTCTAAAAAAAAAGTGGAATAAGAAAATAAAACTTCTGAAAAAAGGAAAAGAAATTTTAAGAAAAAATTATCCGAAGAGAGCACCTAAACCTGCTGCAGCTTCCTCTTCTTTTTCTTCTTCAGATTCTTCCTCTTCTTCTTCCTCTTCTTCCTCAGGTGCCTTTTCTGCTGTAGTTGCAGATGCCGCTGCGGGTGCTGCTGCTGTTAAAGCAGTTTTTTCAATTGCTTCGTCAATGTCTACGTCTTCCAGGGCTGCAATTAATGCCTTAACTCTAGCATCGTTAACTTCTGCTTCTGCTGCTTTTAAAACCTTATTCACGTTTTCTTCGTTAATCTCTTGACCAGTTGTGTGCAATAACATTGCTGTGTATACGTACTCCATAAGATCACCTCAAATTTCTCTCTAATACTAATTTAATTTCTATACTTAATTAATTTAAAATACTGGAATTCTACATGTTATGTTTTTTTTATAAAATTACAAAAATTTTTTTTTTAAATTTGAATTGGATTTTTATAAAATGTTAGCCGAAGAGAGCACCTAAACCTGCTGCGGCTTCTTCTTCTTTTTCTTCTTCAGATTCTTCCTCTTCTTCTTCCTCTTCTTCCTCAGGCTCTTCTTCTACATGGGTTTCAGTTTGAACAGAACGTGAACTGAGTTTTTGACGAAGTTCATCATCTAAAGCATCAACATTATGGATCGCAATTTCCGAAGCCAACGCTAACATTTGGGAATAAGCCAAAGATAACAATATATCTCGTGTTTTATTCGTTAATATTTCTGCATTAATCGCTAAATTCAATGATTTAATAGTAGCATTCTGCAATAATATAGGTAGTGATTCCCTATTAAATATCATAGCATTAACCGATAAATTCAGAGCCTGAGTAAAAGCTTTTTGAACATCTGAAAATGTCTTCTCAGGATCAAGAGTTAAAAGATCAGATGTGTAAATAGTTTGATCTTCATAAGCAGCCTTGAGATCTATTCCCACTTCCATGGGATAAATTTCTAGACGAGATAATATACTAGCTATGCTTTTGGAGATCTCCTCCCCAGCGGCAACTACGGTTTTATCTTTATTTATAACTATTTTTCCTTTATCAATCTTAGCTTGGATACCTATCTTTTGAAGTTCTCCTAACATAGGGCCAGGTTTAAAAGCAGTATCACCTTTAGGAACCACTATGTCCAAAGAAGCTATGTTCCCAGCTTTGGCAGGAGCTTGTGTTTTGCTTTTCTCTAAGATCTTGAATAGTTTAAATGGATTCATATCCGTAAAGATTAAAGCAGGTTGTCCTTCCATATGATCTTCCAGGAATTCTATATTCAATTTTAATTTTTTAGAATCATTCAAAGCAAGGTTCATTAGAGTTTTCCTGGACATTTTAACCGTTGCACTATCCTTTAAGGTTCTACGCATCTTCTGAAGTTGTGGAGCCGGAATATCTGCCAAGTTAGCTATACCCACTACTTTATGAGTTTCTATTAAACCTTTAAGGTCTTTAACTTCATCTTTTTTCCAATTAGCAACGTGAGCCATTTTAAATCACCTTCACTACTGGACCCATACTAGTTTTTACATACATGGATTTAATCTGATTTCTGCCTTTCTCCAAATTCCTATCCAATATTCCCAGTACAGCTTCTATATTCTCAGCAATCATTTCATCATCCATTTCATGTGATCCTACCATAGCTTGGATGACTGGTTGATCTTTAATCCTTATTTTAACAGTACTTTTCAGTCTTTCCAATATAGGGTCTGGTTTTGCACTGGCGGGAACTGGTTTAGGCATTTTTTTTCTAGGCCCTAACACAGGTCCTAGGAATCTACCTACTAAGGGCATTAAATCGGCTTGTGCCACGAAAAAATTGTATTGATTAGCGATTTTCTTGGCATCTTTCCTGTTTTTACCCATATCTTCTAGTTCAGATTTGGTAATTACCAGATCTGCACCGGCATTTTTGGCTTGGACCGCTAGTTCCCCATCTGCTATAAAGGCGATTTTAACTTCTTTTCCTCGTCCTTTAGGGAGAAAAACTTCTTCATCTATACGATTTTCTGGCTTTTTAACGTCTAAATCCTTGATGTTAATTACTACATCTACGGATTGTGTGAAGTTTCTAGGCTTTGATTCATCTTTAGCCTTCTTCACTGCTTCCAATATCTCTTGTTTCATCTAATTCCTCCATGAACTTTTAAACTAATGAAAAGTTCACTATGACGTTGGTTTTCTGTTTCTTACCATTTTTATTTAAATTAAATATTATTCATATGATTATAAATAAAGATTATCTGTTCTAATAAAGTTTTATTAAATTAATCAAGTTTAAAATTTTATTGTACTAATGTATCATCATACATACCTTGATCTATCTCTCGCTGCACTTCTCTTGGGTCTTTTCCTTCAACAGTTATCCCCATACTTACACATGTTCCTATAACTTCTTTAGCAGCATTCTTGTAGTCATTTGAAAGTAGAGCATCAAATTTCATTTTAGCAATTTTCAGTGCTTGTTCAACTTTTAAATCAGCCACCTTATCCTGTCCAGGATCTTGGGATCCTTTCTCGATTTTAAGTTCATCCATAATCAAAGCGGTGGTGGGTGGTGTGCCTACTTTTACTTCAAACTCTTTAGTACCTATATCCACTATAATTTTAACTGGAACTTTCATTCCATCAAAATCTGCGGTTTTTTGGTTTATTTGTTCCACTACTTGCATCATGTTAATACCCAGCGGACCGATTGCAGGACCTAATGGTGGTCCGGGGGTGGCTTTACCGCCGTCTATAAGAATTTCAACTGTTTCTGTTGCCATTTAATCTGCCTCCTTTTGTATTAATCTTATTTGGTCACCTTTGACTGTAACTGGAATGGGAACCGCAGCTTCAATGAGTTCTAAAACTACATCTTCTTTAGATTCATCAATCCTCACTACTTTGGCCTTTTCTCCTTTAAACGGTCCAGATATGAGCTCTACGATACTTCCTTTTTTAATAGAAGATATTATGGGCTCGGGGTTTAAAAAGCTTTTTACTTCTTCATATGGTATCTCACCTTCTACAGCACCTTTCATATGGGGAACTTTAAATGCGGGGTTTTGCATGTCCAGTTTGCCGGAAGACTCTACTAAAATGTAACCTCTTAAACTTTCAGGAACCAGGATCGAATTCACTTCAAGATCGCTGTTTTTAACATTTCGGGCTACAATTCTAGCCACATTTTTCTCCTGACCTACCAAGGTTCTTATTGCATAGATCAAAATATCACATACCTATAAGATTTAAATTGAATTTTTGACATTGTTTATAATTTTCTAATTTCATTTGATTTATTATCTAATTTTTTTTTGAAACGAGTTTATTTTTAATAACGGAAAAGATCGATTAAATTTTCATTATAATTAATAGTTGAATTAGTAAAAAGTTATATAATATGTATTTAAATCAAAAATTTATTTAAATTAAATTTTACCTGCAAGTTGAGCTATTATGCTTATTATGAAGCCTATAACTCCTATAACTATTACTCCTAATCCAGTTATCCTGGCTACATTATAATATTCTTCCCTATCAGGTCTTTTAGCTACCTGTAGAACTCTCTGATTCAGTTTTATAAAACTGATGATGGATTCTTTGTTTAATTTCATAAAAATACCTGTTGATTATTATTCCCTAAATAGAATTAGAATTATAAAAGATTTAAAAAATGTTTATAATCTAGAGATAATTAACATTAGGTTATTACTCTAGGGATTTATAAACTTTTCCTTTCTAGGAGATGGTACAGGCTAAAGTTGAACTATAATGGGGAAATAATTAAATTATTTTTCCCTCCTTCAATGCTACTAAAGGACTTTGATTAAAAAACACCGTCTATAAATTCTTCTAAAGCTGATTCTGGAACTGAATCTTTTTGTTTTTCTTCAACATATTCTTTTTCGCCGGGTATACCAAAAATATGAGGAGATTTCACACCAGCCACTACGATAGTGGTCCGGATAGTGTTGTCTAGGTCTTCTTGGATTTGAGTACCCCAGATTATGTTGGCATCAGGGTCTAATTCATCGGCTACTATTTGCACTAC
>PMWA01000038.1 GCA_003166335.1 Methanobacterium sp.
CCTGGCGAAGCAGGTCGAGACCTACTCGACGCTGCTCTTCGCTGAGATCGGACTTGAATGTCATGCGGTTGATGTGAAAGATCATTCTCTTCTCCTCTTGCGGGTTGTGCTGGTTAGTTGTTGTTCTTTATCACTAAGTTATAGACTATCAGTACTTCGTAAAGTAAATATTTAATATTGTATGGGATGTATTATTAAGTTATGAAACAAAAAAAACCCCGTGTGCTATGTTATTGAATGATGAGGCATTAAATCTTTCGATGAATGTGATTAAGGTATCGTTTATGATAATATTATAGATAAAATGCAATAAAACATATAAAAATAAAGGTGGTATTATGGATAATGAAAAGTTCACATCAATAACTCAAAAGAAGGGTAAACAGGTATATATTCCTAATATCTTATTGGAAGCTGCAAACATCAAGGATGATGATAGTATATGGATAGAAAATATGAAAATGTGGTTTTTGCAATTTTAATGGCCATTGTAATTACAATACCAATGGCATTTTTCATGACATTGATCAATGTTGGCTTTGAATCTATATTTCTTCTAGCTTTCCTGAAATCTTTATTAGTTGGAATTATCGTTTCTGCTCCAATAGCTTATATTGTTATTCCATACGTACGAAAATTAGTGGAAATATTGATAGACTAAATTGTTGAGAATACCAGCTTTCTTAAAACATTATTAATTATTTTTGCACTGCATTCGTGCTTGGTTGCGCCATTAATTAATATGAAAGCAATTGAGCTCGCGATCATACACTTTTTTATTATTAAGTTGCTCGAAAGTAGTATAAAGTGGTCATTTGCCCTATATGGGGTACGTTATAATCATGGACTTTGATAACTATTTCAATCCATTATTAAATGATTCTCGTATTCCTAATTAATTACAAACCATTGTATCGCTTGCTATTATATCAATGTTCTTTAAATGAGTCTATCTGTTAGTTAAATCAAAATATGAAGTGATTGATCAAGCAGGCAAGTGAACAATCTAGCGTGTTTTTAAGTGCTTAAAATTAGGAAAGAAAACATTGTAGAGGGTTTTGGTTGTTACTAAATTTTAAGTAATTATTTTCTTGAAAAGTTATTAATACTCTGAATTGAATATATAATAATCGTTTATAGGGGTGGAAAGATATGGTAGAAGTGAAATGGAAACCTGTAATAATTGGTCTTGTATTAGGAGTAATACTTAGTGCTACAATTGAAGGGTTAATAACATTATTAGCTGGTATGATAATAGGATTATTTGGTGGCGCTACAGGTTTCTTAATTGCAACTATTTATGTTGGTTACACTGTAGGCGGAGATTACAAAAACGGGGCTATCCATGGTGCACTTGTAGGCATATTTATGGGAATAATAGTTGGTATAATTGGTATAATTCTAGCAGTAGCTTTAGCTAAAGCAGGGGTTACAACCGGTTTAGAAGTATTATTAGCCATTATTATTTATGTAATCATAGGAGCAATCGGTGGAATTATAGGAGTTTTAGTAAAAGACCGGCGATTAACTAAAACTTAAATTTACTCCATATTTTTTTTACAAAGGAATTATGCGAATTTATTTTATTAATTGAGGATAAATGATCGGCCCGCGTGCTGCTTTCTTCATTTTAACCGTGCTAATTTCCTGTATTCCAATAAAAAAATATATATACTGTTAATTAATAATAAGATTTATATATGAAAGGGAAAACATGAAAAGAATAACTCAAAAACCATGGTTTGGTGAAAAAATTGTTGGATGGGGACCGGCCCCAGTTACATGGCAAGGATGGATTATAACATTACTCTTAATATTAACTGTAATACTAGATTTTCTACATTTCCGAATAAGCATTACTAGTATTATAATTTTTATCATAGCGATCATCGTTTTTTTTGTAATCACCATTTTAACAGGTTGGAAACTAGGAATGAACCGAAAAAAAAGAGAGAATCCACTAATTACAGTAATATATCTAATCATTATGATAGCTCTAATAGTTCTTTTAGACACAATGACATATTTAAAACACGATTTTATGGACAGACTAATCGTGAATATAATAATTGTTATCGTGTTTTTGATTGTTTATTTAATATTTATAAGAAAATTATAATTAGTCTAATCTTATAGCAGACTGAATATAAAAAAAAGAATCTCTTAAAATAATATTGATGTTTTAAATGGCAAATCTAACTATTAATATATTATATGTACTCTTTGCAGTATTTATTATAGTCTTCTTAGACTACAAATATTTCCGATATAACTTTATCAAACGATTAATAGCTAATATTATAGTTGCCATCGTCTTTGCGGTGTTCTACTACCTTTTCTTACTAAACTTATAAGACATGCTTCTTAATAGCATTAGCTTCCGATTTAACTTGATTCCTCACTCCCGTACTTACCCGCTTGCTCTTGCGCTTGCTTACTCATATGTATGTGTAAGTTCTAAATATGAAAGCAATTGAGCAGGCGGGCAAGCGAGCAATCAAGCGCGATTTAGTGGTTATAAAAGTGGTTAAAATAGGTTAATTAAAGTTAGTTATGAAACTTGGAGATAGTCTTGCTTGATTTTTTACTCTCTCGATTGCCTGCTTGCTTACTGGCTTGCTATGTATCAGATCGGGTTCGGTCAAATTATATGGGGTTAATATTTTTTTTAAAGAATTATTTTTTTTTACATTCTATTAAGTATCCCTACTGCGAAAATTTACATTATCACAGCAAAAACATAAGAATCCAACTATTCCAAAGAAATAAAAATTAAATAATTTATGTTTCAGATCTTGTTATACTTAACAAAAATCCACAGACCTATCTAGGAGAAAAAAATAAATTACAATTTTTTATTAATTTTTATAGCAGTATAAGGCAAATACCATTGACATTTATTGCATCTTCATGTATAAATTGCTGCATGTATAAACATTTATAATTCTATTTCCCAGAGTTCCTCTAATACAGGCGTTTCCCACTCATTATTTTTATGTGTTTGTGTTATTTTAAACCCTTTGCTTTTATACAAATGTCTCGCTGCCTTTAGTGTGCTGAACGTCCATAAATGTATATGTTTATATCCTTTTTCTTTGCAAAAGTCAATTGCCATGTCAAGAAGCTTATGCCCTGCACCAAATCCTCTCAATTCGGAATCCACAAAGAAAAATCTGAATTTCGCTGACACCTCATCTAAATGCGTTATAGCTGCACATCCAGACGGAATTCCATTATATTCAAGAATATAAATACAATCTTTTTCATTATCAAATTGATTTAGAAGATCATTTACTCCATTCACTAAATATGATTTCCATAATTCAGAGGTAAAGCCATGTTCTA
>PMWA01000045.1 GCA_003166335.1 Methanobacterium sp.
ATAGGATCGGCGATTTAATAAATACATTGGAAGATCCAGCGCTTCAAAAATAGGTTCTGCATATTCTTTAACTTTTGTATCAGGGAAACTAGGAAATAAGGAATTCAAGATTTCAGGTTTAAGACCTATCTGTTCTAATCGTGTTTTCGCTTCACTTTCAGGTAGATCAGTGAGCTGGTAAAGGACATCTAAAACTTTATCACTAATTCCGAGTTCTTCGGCTTTTTTTTTAGCCTCATATATGACCATTTCTCCTTTGACACCAAGTCTATGTGCAATCTGATCTTTAATAGTAGCATAATGCGTAAGAGCGAATTCTTGATGCATGAATCCCATTTTACGCCTCATCTTCATTCGCTGGAACCCCGGCTCATGCATATTCACCCAATCATGATTATACTTAAAGTAAACCTCCCCTGAATCTGGCATATCTAATCCAGCCACCATTCTAAGAAGTACGGTTTTGCCAGCTCCACTAAGACCTATTAAAGATATTATCTCTCCTTCATTCACTTCAAAGTTAATATTCTCAATATTCAGCACATTTCCTCCCTTTAAGAGAGTGAATCTTTTATTTAAATCACGAACCTTAATTATTTCTTCTCCTACGTCTCCTGAGTCACGTAAAACTTCCCGAGGTTCCATTTCATGAACAAATTTTTTTATAATATCTTTAGGTGTACCTTCATCTACGATCTTCCCATTATCCATAAGTATCAATCGATTTGAAAGATAGTTATGAATCTCAGGAAGATGAGAAACTAAAATAACAGTCACTCCCAGTTCTTGGTTTGCCTTTTTAATCGCATCTAAAATTTCTTGTTTTGACCGAGGACATGACATAGTGGCAGGTTCATCTAAAAGCAAAAGTTTAGGCTTTTTAGCAAGTTGTCTAGCCATTATTAATCTCTGCTTCTCCCCACCACTAAGAACCGGAGCGAAATGATTTGCCTTATCCTCTAAACCCACCACTTTCAATAGTTCTAAGGCTTCATCTCCAAATTCATCATCAGCAAATTGGAAATCCGTAAGTCCTTCATCCCCATATTTTGCACCGTAAAGTTTTCTTACAATATTTTGAAACGCTGTTTCCGGCCATAAACCAAAGGATCTCTGGAGATGAATGGCTGTGGCTTTCTTTAATTTACGAGATTCGTAGGGTTCGGAGTCATATGAAACCTTAATATCATCCATTACTATATCTCCAGTGTCAAATGATTCTACACCCCGGAGTATTCTTAATAGGCTGGTTTTTCCTGAACCACTTACTCCTATTATTCCTAATATTTCTCCGTTATCTAATTTAAGATTAATATTATCTAAAGCCTTAATTTCGGCCCCATCCTTCATTTTATAAGTTTTAGATAGGTTTTTAACTGTTATCATACATTATCACCCAAATTAGAATTATTAAGATTTCATAAGATTCTTAAATTTCTAAAATTTTTTTTTTAATGGAATCAGATTACATTCTTTATATATGTTTTATACGTTAAACAATAACGGTTGATATATTTTTTTTTAATAAAAATTATTTCTGGAATTGATAATGTCCCTATTTTTAGGTTTTAGCTCCAAAAAATTTATTTATGACACGTTAATACATTTAATAATAGATTAAATAATATAATAATTAATTAATCTTCTAAAAAATAGATGGGTGATTAAAAAATGGCTGATATAATGAGAGGATTACTTGTAGGAAGAATGCAACCAATTCATGAAGGCCACATGGACGTTATAAGAAGGATATTGGGAGATGTGGATGAAGTTATAATTTGTATAGGAAGTGCTCAGTTAAGTCACTCTATTAAAGACCCATTCACAGCTGGTGAGAGAACTATGATGATAAATAAAGCTCTCACTGAGCATGGAATACCTGCTTCCAGTTATTACATCACACCCATACAGGACATAGCATGTAATTCATTGTGGGTAGCTCAAGTGGAGATGTTAACACCACCCTTTGAAGTGGTTTACTCTGGGAATTCATTAGTGCAAAGATTATTCCTTGAAGCCGATTATAAAGTAACCGAACCACCTTTATTTAATCGGGAAATTTACTCGGGAACAGAAGTAAGAAGAAGGATGTTAGTTGGAGAAGATTGGGAATCTCTAATACCTAAATCAGTAATAGAAGTTATAAAAGAAATAGAGGGTATTCCAAGACTAAAACACCTCTCTAAAAAAGGAACATAGAAGTTGTAAAAATTAATAATTTGAAATTTTTTTTAATTTTAATGAATTTAATGAATTAAGAGTACTAAATAACTGATTTATACAATTATAATATAAAATCTCCGGGGGGTGATGGTTTGAAATTTATAAGGGATAGTGTACATGGAGATCTTAATTTAAATGAATTAGAGGTTGAATTGATTGATTCACCTCAGATTCAAAGATTAAGACGTATAAAACAGTTGGGATTCACTTATCTTGTTTATCCTGGTGCTAACCATTCTCGTTTTGAACACTCTATTGGGACCATGTATCTAGCATCCCGATTAGCAGATAATCTGGAGTTAGATGATCATCAAAAGAGTATTGTACGGGTGTGTGCTATATTACATGATTCTGGTCACGGTCCATTTTCTCATGTTTCTGAAGGGTTTATGAGGACTCATGAAGAATTAGCAACAGAATTAATAAGGAAATCTCAGTTAAGAGATACTTTATCTGTTAATTTTGATTTAAAAGAAATTCTAGAAACTGTTAGGGGTGAAGGTTCTTTGGGTCAGATAATATCTGGAGAATTGGATGTTGATAGGATGGATTATCTTCTAAGGGATTCTTATTATACTGGAGTAGCATATGGTGTTATCGATGTAGAGAGACTCATTTATAATATGGAGCTTGGTGAACATTTAATGATTAAAAGAAAAGGAGTTCAAGCTGCAGAATCCATGTTACTAGCCCGTTACTTCATGTATCCTAGCGTTTATCAGCATCATACTACTAGAATAATAAACTCCATGTTCCGACGGTGCCTTAAGAAGCTTTTTGATGAAGGAGTTGTGAATCCTAATCGCATTTATCATTATGATGATGTGGATGTTATAGCCGCGGCTAGGTCACAGGAGGGTTATGTACGTGATATGATTAGGAGAATGGATAATCGAGATTTATTTAAAACAGTTTATTCCATTGAAATAGATGAAATTAATAATCCTGAAACATTATTTAAAATGACTGAATCTGAAATAAGGAGAATTGAAGTGGAGATTTCTGAAGATTTAAATGTTCAAGAGGATAATATTATATTAGATATCCCTGAATATCCATCCTTTGATGAAATGAGTACTATAGTATCTTTGAATGGTAGTCAAGTGAAGTTAGGAGATACCTCNNCTTTAAACATGCCGATGTTTGCATTTATCTTCCGGAAGAATATGCTGAAAAAGCATCTAAATTTTCATTTAAAGATTATATTCCAATTTAAAAATTAATATTAAAAAAATAGATAAAAAAGTGATATTTATGATCGTAGTTGCCATTACCGGTGCCAGTGGTGTTATATACGGAGTTAGACTCCTTGAAGTGTTAAAAGAATTACGTAAAGATACTGCTCTTATTGTAACAGAACCTGCCCATATAATCTTGGATTATGAAATGGGGATTGATGAAGATTACCTCAAAACTATTGTAAATAAATATTATGATCCGGATGATCTCACCACAGCAATAAACAGTGGATCATGCAGATTTGAATCAATGGTCATAGCACCCTGCACTATGAAAACATTATCCGCAATCTCTAACGGATACGCGAGTAACGCAGTAACCAGAGCTGCGGATGTAGCCCTAAAAGAACGTAGAAATCTGATAATTATTCCCAGGGAGACTCCTCTCCGCTCAGTACACTTAGAGAATATGTTGAATATAAGCCGTGAGGGTGGTGTGATTTTACCTGCTATGCCCGGTTTCTACCATAAACCTGAGAAGATCCAAGATATGGTGGATTTCATCGTGGGAAAGATACTTGATATATTAAAAATTGACAATCACCTCTACCAGCGCTGGCAGCAGTAAAAAAAAATCTATGATCAAAAAAATCGTTTAAAATTTTATATACTTTATAATAAAATTCGAAAATTTCCTGAAATTTAATAATCATTTTCAATATACTACTATTCATATGGAAGAATACATGATACCAGATGAAAAATTTATTAAAAATCCGAATATACCAGGCCCTACCAAGGAAGAGATAAGATGCCTAGTGATGTGCAAATCCCAGGTAAGACCGGACGATATAGTAGTTGATATTGGATCTGGAACTGGAGGATTAACTGTAGAATTTGCCAAAAGAGCTAAAATGGTTTACACAGTAGATAAAAATCCTGAAGCTATCGAGATAACTAAATCAAATCTGGAAATACATGAAGTGAAAAATAAAGTGCAGATCATTCAAGACACCGCCCCTGAAGCACTATTTGATATTCCTAATTTTGACATTCTTATGATAGGCGGAAGCAGCGGAGAATTACCTTCTATAATAAAGGAAGGGTATAAAAAACTTAAAGATGGTGGAAGAATATTGATAACGTCTATTCTAATTGAAACCCGTGCTGAAGCCGTGAAAACATTATTAAGTTTTGGTTTAACCCCTGATGTGGTTGATGTTTCCATTTCTAAAGGCAGAATAATGGAACGTGGAACCATGATGATAGCAAATAATCCTATAACCATAATATCTGCTACTAAGTTAAAATAATCACTAAAATAAATTATTCATTCTAAAAGAGGAAATTTAATGAGCATAAGCAAATATTTAGGATGGAGAGTTCGACTAGGTATTTTACTGGTTTTAATATCAATAACACTTTATGGAGTTAATTTTGTTATTTTCCATGATTCTCGTGATTTATTTTTTTACTTAGGCATCGATATTGCCTTTTTACCTATAGAAGTATTATTTGTAGTACTCGTAATAGAGAGTGCCATCAGCCAACGTGATAGGACCATCCTTTTGGAGAAGCTCAATATGGTTATTGGAACTTTTTTCAGCGAAGTAGGTACCCATTTGGTTAAAAATATATCTGAATTCGACTCTAAAGTAAAAAAAATCAGAGAAAATCTTATTGTATCTGATGACTGGTCTCGTGCAGATTTTTTAGATGCATCTAGACAAATAAGGAATTATAATTATCGCTTAAATATCATAGATAGTGAAAAGTCATTTGAATTTTTAGAAAGCATGAAACACTTTTTAATAGATAAAAGAAATTTTTTACTGGTTTTACTAGAAAATCCTAGCTTGTTGGAACATGAAACCTTCACCGAACTTTTAAGGGCAGTATTCCACCTTACAGAAGAACTGGAACAAAGAAATGATTTAAGACATTTATCCAGAGCAGATTATGAACATCTGGAACTTGATACTGAAAGGGCTTATAAACTTTTAATCTATGAATGGTTACAGTACATGGAATATTTAATGAATGAATATCCTTATTTATTCTCTCTAGCTCTTAGAACCAACCCTTTTGATCCTAGTGCTAAAGTGGAGATAGAGGACTAATTTAGCAAAAGTATTAATAAGAACTATTAAAAAGTTTAAACTGACATTAATAGTAACCTTTTTATGTGCCCTAAATATATACATCAAAAACTAAAGTTACTAAAAAAATTAAGTTGGTTGATTTAATGGAGAGTTTGACTCTCGTAGAATATAGAAAGATGGTTGATACAGTAATAGAGTTTAAGAAGTTGAATGGAGAACTGCCAAAGTTCACTGTTGTAAACGGCTGCCGAATTAACAAAGTCGAATACGTTGACATGATAGAAAGAGTGAACAAATTCCTACTTGAGATGGGAAGAAATCCTGGTGCAGTTGAGATTGTAAACTTTGATGAAAAATATACTAATGTGGGAAAAGTTTTCGCTCATTAAAAAAAAAATATTTTTTTTCGAACAATCATTTACAATCTAAAAAGATACAAACTCCATATTTTTACTACTAAAGAGGGTTCTCACGTTAATTTTTCGATTTTTTCAAAAAAATCTTATAGATACCTATATGTTATTTTTTTTAAGTATTCTAAAATTTTCATCAATATCATATTATAATTCATTAAAAAAGCTAGAATCAATTTTATTTTATTTTGAGGTCTTTGGGTTGATTTAAATTCCTGAAAGACTGTCCAGTTTCATCGAGTAAATCTACATTGACATATTTAACCTTTAATTTTTCTAGGAGTGATTTGACATCATTTCTCCCTTCGTTTAAATGTTCCTTTATTATTTTAATATTTCTTTTATGATAAAGTGCGTGTAATGGTTCTAAATGTCCGTCAGGCCATTGGGGAACCACAGCATCATATTCATTATTTATGAAACTGAATATTTTTTCAATGAAAGAATCTTGTATAAGGGGAGAGTCGCATGGAATTATTAAAGCATAACTGGAATTGATATATGTTAAACCCGTATAAATCCCTGCTAAAGGTCCTTGATCTTTAATTAAGTCAGTATGAATAGTGAGATTTTCTTTTGAATCTTCTAAAACCTTTTCATATTTATTTAACTGGTTATAATCTCTTAAAATTAATATAATTTCATTAGCAACTGTTTTAACTTTATCTAAAACATGAATAATTAGAGGTTTATCCTGAAAATACATGAGTCCTTTATCTTGACCCATTCTTCTAGCCCATCCACCACATAAAATTATACATGATTTCATAAATAATTCCAGCATATTATATGGTTTATAAAAATTAGATTCGATAAAAAAAATTTAAATAATAATTAAACGCTATGATATCAAATTTTTCACATTAATCGTGTAGTTGGATAATTAGGGCTTTCATTAGTTATTAAAAGATCATGAGGATGGCTTTCAGTTATACCACTAGAAGTGATTCTAACGAATTTAGCCCTTTCCTGCATTTCTTTAACATTACCTGCCCCAGTATAACCCATTGAAGCTTTAAGACCACCAATTAACTGGAATAATATTTCACTTGTAGCTCCTTTATATGGTACTACTCCTTCAACTCCTTCAGGAACAAGTTTAGCATGTTTCATGGGTCCTTTAACTTCCTGGAAGTAACGGTCAGTTCCAGCACCAGCACCACCAGTCATAGCCCCTAATGAACCCATTCCACGATACTGCTTATATTTACGACCATTCATAATAACTACTTCACCAGGTGCTTCATAAGTTCCAGCAAGTAAACTTCCCAGCATCACAGCATCAGCACCCACGCCTATAGCTTTCGCTAAATCTCCACTGTATCTTAAACCACCATCACCAATCACCGGTACATCATACTCTTTGGCTAAGTCAGCTACATTTGATATGGCTGTGAGTTGGGGTACTCCTACTCCTGCTATTATTCTAGTAGTACAAATTGATCCAGGTCCAATTCCCACTTTGAGTCCGTCAACATCTCCACTTATAATATCCTCAGCAGCTTCTCTGGTAGCTATGTTACCCATAACCAAATCTGCATTGATATTATCATTTATTCTTCTAGCGGACCTTATGATGTCCGGTTTGTGGGCGTGTGCCACATCCACTGCAATTATATCCGCCCCTGCTTTATCCAAAGCTATGGCTCTCTCTAAATCAAATGGTCCGGTAGCTGCAGCCACCATGAACCTGCTTTCTTCATCCCGTGCGGCGTTAGGATATTTTTTACGTTCTAAAATATCTTTAATTGTAACAATACCCACAATTAGATTGTTTTTTACCACGGGCAGTCTTTCTACTTTATTTTCATAGGCAATATCCAATGCTTCTTCTGGTGTAGTGGATTCGGAAATGGTAACCACATTTTCCGTCATAATTTCCCTAACTTTTCGCATGGAATCTGAATTTATTATAGGTTTTATATCCCTTCTACTAATTATTCCGATTATTTCTTCATTTTGAACCACTGGAAGCCCGCTAATCCCTTCCCTGTCCATTATTTCATTGGTTTCCTTTAGGGAGGCATTGGGTCTGATAGTGATAACATCTCTTATAGTGAGGTCACCTGAAAGTTTAACCTTCTTAACTTCTTCCACCTGCTCACTTATAGTCATATTCCGGTGTATAACTCCTAAACCACCTTCTTGAGCCATTGCTATCGCCATATCAGCTTCGGTAACTGTATCCATAGCTGAACTTATAATAGGGATGTTGATTTCTAAATTTCGGGATACACTAGTTTTAGTTTTCACATCTTTCGGTTCGACAGAAGAAGCAGAAGGAATTAATAAAAAATCATCGAAAGTAAATCCTTCTGGTGCGTTTTTTAACTTTTCAGAGAACATTTCTAATTTCACTACCCCTTAAAATATATTTACTACTTTTATTTCTTTATTATTAAATATCTTTCATGATTTAAAAGTTTTCTATTATCTGTTTTAGCCTAGCTACGGAGCTTCGATCAATATGTCCAGTGTTACGGTCACCACCTATACAAGCTGCTCCTCGTACTCCTACCACATCACAACCTAAAACTTCAAGTTTTTGAAGTTGTTCCTCTTTAATTGATCCTGCTAATGCACTTTTAAGCCCATAATCATGAGTTTCATTAGTAAAATATAGAATAGTCTCATCATCCATGAAATCAAATAATGTTTTATCATCTTTAACAGCAGTATCCACCATGGCTAAATCGGCACCTGAATCATTGGCAACTCTGGGTATTTCTAATGGATCAACTGAACCTACCCGGTACGCATCAGCATAACCAGACGCCACAACCAGGGCATCTTCGTTTAAATCCTTAACAGCCCTCACAACATTCTCCATTACTTCCAAAGCTTCATTATAATTTTTAGTTCCGTATAATCCTACCTTTATATAATCTGCACCAGACACCACGGCCCCTGCAGCAGCTAATGCTACTGTTCCAGGTTTATAGGGAACATCTCCTAGTGTTGCACTGACTTGCATGCCTTTGGGGGTTAATTCCCTTACACTCCTAATTACCCATGGAAAATTAGCTCCAAGAGATCCTTCTTTCGGATTTTTAACGTCAATTATATCGGCACCGCCTTCAATAGCTTCCAATGCTTCATCTGTATTTATTGGACTAATTAATAGAAGCAATTTCAAATACCTCCTACTTATTAAACAAATTAATCAACTTTTATATTTAAAATCTATGTCTTAAATTTATCTTCAAATCTTATAAAAAATCATAATGATTAAAATAAAGTATCATAAAAAAGGTGAACCTGTATCTTTGATTCTATCTGCAATTTTCCGATGCACTTCACTGCAAATATCAGAATCAACAGATTCTCTCCTTAATTCTTCAATTAAATAATTGATTCGAATTTCTAAAGGACATTCTATTGTACAATGCCCGCATAATGTACAAGTGTAAAGTCCTGATTGTAAACATATTTTTTTATCTTTTACAAATCTACTGAAAACTACTCCTCTACCACCTAAGTGTCGTCTATATCCAAATTCATATCCCAATACATTATAGATGGGGCAGGATACTACGCAGCTACCGCAGCCAATACATAATAAACATTCTGGACAATCCTTTAAAGCTTTACTTCGACCATTATCCAAAAGAACGACCACAACTCTACTAGCTCCGTACATATCATTTAAATGAATTTGTTCTATATCAGCTGTTTTAGAAGGTGATGAAATCACGTTAATATAAGCGGGAGCAGTTTTTCCAGATGCATATATAGTTTCCAGTTTAACTACAGAAATTGCTTCTTCAATGGTTTTAACTAATTTATCAATCCCCACGATTATAATATGAGTATCCAACATGGAAACTAGGGTAATATTTCCCTCATTGTGTACCATTATCAGTGATCCGTCCTCTGCAGCTAAAGAATTAGCACCAGTTATACCTACTTTACATTTACTTAACTCCTCTAAAACGTTCTTACGGACTATATCCTGAATTTCCCTAGGTTCAGACTTCACATTCTGATTAAATTTCTTTGA
Source organism: Methanobacterium sp. (assembly GCA_003166335.1). Taxonomy (GTDB): domain Archaea; phylum Methanobacteriota; class Methanobacteria; order Methanobacteriales; family Methanobacteriaceae; genus Methanobacterium_A. Next base: position 9,917 of record PMWA01000045.1, read on the forward strand.
AACTATTTTAGCAATTGCTTCCATAGTCAAATGTGAAGCAGGGCCAATAGGATGAGAGGACATTCTTTGAGGAGTAAATTGTACAATTCTATCACCTAAATCTGTTTCAAGCACCTCAACCCCTTTATTTTCCAAAAAATCGAGAAGTCCAATCTCACCTGCAGTGTTGGACTTGGATTTAGCCACTAATTTTTCAGTACCTATTATATTATAAATAGTATTAAGGGCTTCTTTTGAGTCTTCAGCAATGAAGACTTCAATTCCATTATCCTGCAGTTTTTTAATCGCTATCTTTTGAAGTTCTTCTAAATGAGATATAGAATATTCTCTAATCTTTTTAACCACATCTTTAAGTTCACTTGTTTCTTCATTCTCTATTAATGCTCTTCTTCTCCTATCTAAAATACTGAAGGATCGGTTCATAGCATTAATTTCTGATGGATTCATGGATTCATTCATAATTAAGACCCATTAATAATAATTCTGATAAGTCAATAACCTTCAAATAATTGTGTTCTTTTTTAAGTGACTCAACTGCAGAAGTTAAATTTAATATACATAATGAACAGGAAGTAACTAGGATATCAGCATCTATATCTTCAACATCTAATATTCTTTTCTGCGCGATTTTAAGACTTGTTTCAGGATAAGCTGATTTAACACCTCCTCCTGCACCACAACATTGTGATTTAAATTTATTTCTTTTCATTTCCACTAAATTCGCTGTGGATTCTAAAACATCACGAGGTGCCTGATATTCTCCACAATGCCTGCCCAGATGACAAGGATCGTGATAAGTAACTTTTAAAGAGGACTTATCTGGTTTTAGCTTTCCTTCTTCTATTAATTCTCTGAATAATTGTGAAGTGTGAATTACATCCAATTCCACACCTAAAAACTTTTTATAATCATTTTTNNGTTTTCTTCATAACTTCAATAGCATCATTTTGGAAACCTGTTCTAAGAAGGAAGGAACCACAGCATTCCTCGTTTTCAAGGATATCATAATCAACCCCAATATTATCTAGAATTTTCTTTGTAGCAAATTCGATATTATAAAGTTTTTTCCTGACTACACATCCCCTAAAATATATCATTCATTCACCAATTGAGTTTTAATAAAAATTTTAATAAAAAAATAATTCTTCTATTATAATCAAAAAATTAATTAATAAAAATATCTTTATAATTATAATTTAATACTTTATAATGTTCTGATTATATAATTTATATTTATTTTTAATGTATAATATTTATGAGAATTAGCAACTATAAGAAAAAATTTTTTTATATTATGAGAATTATTTAAGCAAAATCAAATTTATTAAAGAATTATTATTTCAAAAATGATTAAAAATATTTAACTAGAATTTGAATGGGATGTTTCATGGCTACTATCGATATTATAGTTGGAGTTAAAAATGAAGAGGAATACATTGGAAGATGTATAGAATCTCTTAAGAAACAAACCATTAAAGATATTAATATTCTAGTCATTGATGGTCTTTCAGACGACAGAACTAGAGATATAGTCTGTAATTTAATGGATAAAGATCCTAGAATAAAATTATTGATTAACAAGAAAGAAAAAATTAGCTCTGCACGTAATCTAGGTTTTAATGCATCTAAAGCAGATTTTGTAGCCTATTTAGATGGACATGCAATAGTAGCTGGTAATTGGCTAGAGACGCTTTATTATACGTTTATAGATTACGAAAAAAAATGTAAGTTAGCTGGAATCGGTTCCACCATTACTAATCCTTCTGATGATTCTTCATTTGGAAAAACCGTTGCATATTGTTTAAAAACTTTTTTTGGAGGATTTGGAACGCAATATAGTGAAGAAAAAAATATACATAAGGTAAAAACGGTACCATTCGTACTTTATAAACGATCGTTACTAGTGAAGGAAGGAATCATTTATAATGAAAAAATGACTCAGTGTGAAGACACTGACTTCAATAATCAGATTATAAAAAAAGGTTATGTTCTTTTAAAGCATCCGAAAGCCATAGTTTATATGTACAGAAGAAAGAATCTCAAACAATTTTTCAGACAGATGATTAAATACGGTGAAGGTAGATCAAAATTAGCTATTAAATATAAAGAAACATTAAATCTACATCATTTAATACCAGTTTTAACTGTTTTCTACCTTTTATTTACAATATTTAGTTTAATAATATTTACATTTAACATTATCAGCATTTACGCATTAATTATAATTTTAATACCAATTATAATCTATATTATAACTGATTTAACTTATACCATTATTATTATGATGAAATATCAAAGTTTAAAACATATTCACGCTTTTTTAATATTTCCAGCTGAACATTTAGGTTATGGAATTGGTTTTTTGAAAGGATTAATGGATTAAATTAAATAAATTAATATTTAATTTATAAAAAAAAATTTTGGATATTTTTATAATGAAAATTTTAATTCTCGTAGATTCATTAAAAATTGGCGGTGGATCTGACAGAGTAGCTGCAATCCTAGGTAGTGCACTTTACGATGAAGGTTATAATATATCCTATTTAACATTAATGGATGGAAACCCTAAATACAATTTTAAAGGTGATTACTACACTCTCAATGAAACTGATATTTATGATGAAAATAATTTAAAAAGATTATTTAATTTATTAAGATACTCCCCTAAAATAAAACGAATTTGTAAGGATTTAAATATTGATACTATAATCTCAGTTGGAGATCCATCTAATTTTCAAGCAGTATTAAGCCGGTGGTTATTCAAAAACAGAGTTCATTTAATTATAACCCAACACATGAGTCCTGAAATACATTTAGATAGTAAAATAAAAGTTAAATTAATAAAATTCTTTTATCCAAGGGCAGATGAAACAGTTTGCGTCTCCAAGGATATGGAAAGAATACTTATTGAAAGTTACGGTATCCAAAATACTCAGACCATCTATAATATGATGGATATTGAGAAAAACATCAAATTATCCATGGAGGAATTACCTGAGAAGTATAAAATATTATTTAATGAAGACTACTTTAACTTCATAAATGTGGGAAGATTAAACAGGCAGAAGGGGCAATGGTTTTTAATTCGAAGCTTCCGAAAAGTAGTGAATCAACATGAAAATGCAAGATTATTCATCCTCGGTGACGGTACCCTAAAAAACGAATTAAAAGATTTAATAAACGAGCTTAACTTAAAAGAAAATGTTTTTCTCCTCGGTGTTCAAGAAAACGTGTTTCCCTTCCTTAAAAATAGTGATTGCTTTATTTTCAGTTCATTATGGGAAGGATTACCCATGACATTAATTGAAGCCTTATCAATGAATCTACCCATTATATCAACGGATTGTAAAACAGGTCCACGAGAAATTTTATGTCCAGAATTAGATTTAAAAAAAGAGATTAATTACCCTTATTTTGGAAAATATGCCATTTTAACTCGCACGTTTCCTAATGAATTAATTTTCAATAATATGAATAAAATTCCCCTTAATGAATCAGAGGAAATACTAGCTGATTTAATGATAAGAATGATTGAAGACTCTGATTTAAATAAAAATTATTCTAATGGTCGAGTTATAGCTAAAAGCTTTGATAAAGATAATATAATAAACATTTGGAATAAATTATTAAAAAAAATAAAAGTAAAAAATATTCATTAAAATACAATCATATTAATAAAAAAAAATTTTGGTTATTATTTTTATGAAAAAAAGAATTTTAATTCTAGTAGAATCATTAAAAGTAGGTGGAGGCTCTGAAAGGGTCGGTGCCACACTAGGCACTAAACTTCACGATAAAGATTACGAGGTTTCATATTTAACTTTAATGGATGAAAATCCTAAATTCAAGTTTAAAGGTGATTATTACACATTAAACGAAGATGATATCTACAAAGGAAATAATTTAAAAAGAGGATTTAACCTTTTAAAATATTCATATAAGATAAAAAGAATTTGTAAGGATTTAAATATAAATACAATAATCTCAGTGGGAGAAGTAGCTAATTTCTACGCAGTTTTAAGTCGATGGCTTTTCAAAAACAAGGTCCATATAATTATATCTCAACACATGAGTCCAGAAATATTTCTAGATGATAAAGTAAAGTATCAATCAATAAAATTCTTTTATCCACGGGCAGATGAAATAGTATGCGTCTCCAAAGATACTGAAAGAATACTCAATGAAACTTACGGTATACAAAACACCCAAACAATCTATAATATGATGAACTTAACGGAGAATATCAGACAATCCAAAGAAGAATTACCAGAGGAATATAAAGAATTATTCACAGGAAACTATTTTAACTTCATTAACGTGGGAAGATTAAACAGGCAGAAGGGGCAATGGTTTTTAATTCGAAGCTTCCGAAAAGTAGTGAATCAACATGAAAATGCGAGATTATTCATCCTCGGTGACGGTACCCTAAAAAACGAATTAAAAGATTTAATAAACGAGCTTAACTTAAATGAAAAGGTTTTTCTCCTCGGTGTTCAAGAAAACGTGTTTCCCTTCCTTAAAAATAGTAATTGCTTTATATTCAGTTCATTATGGGAAGGATTACCCATAGTTTTAATCGAAGCCCTATCAATGAATCTACCAATCATATCAACAGATTGTAAAACCGGTCCAAGAGAAATTTTATGTCCAGAATTAGATTTAAATAATGAAATAATTTATCCATATTACTGTAAATATGGAATCTTAAATCAACCATTCAATGATAAACTATTATTCAGAAATTTAGATGAAGTAACCTTAAATAAATCTGAAAATATCCTGTCAGATCTAATGGTTAAAATTATTGAAGATCCAGTTTTAAGAAAAAAATATTCAAATGGACAAAGAATGTCAGAAAAATTCGATGAAGAGGAAATAATGAAAGATTGGGAGAAACTATTAAAGAATTAGCATTTTAATAGTTTTATTTTTAAATAATTAACGATTCAAATTTTCACGAAGAATTATAATTTTTTAATTAATTTTAGATTTTTATTCAAAGATTAATGAGTATATTGGTTTTTTTGCAATTTATTGAATATGGCTATTATATTATATTTTTATTATGAAGATAAAATTGTTAGAAAATAAAAAATTATATTCCTGAATGATCATATTTATCTATTCTAACATGTTAATTGATTATTTTTATGTGAATAAAATAAAAATTAGTTAAAATTCATTTATAATAAATAATTATTATTTTTCAGGAATTATTCACTTCTATTTTTCAAGATAATCAAAAAAATTGAGTATCGATAAGTAAACATGCTAATTATTAGCTAGAAAACATAAAAATTATTAAACTATCAAGCTAAAATCTATAAAACATCACAATGATTGATTTAATTTTTTTGAACATAAATGTATACAATTTAATAAAATTTAATTTGATTCAAAATGAATGCTACTCAAAGAATAATGAAAAATACAGCTGTATTATCAGTTTCTCAAATAATAAGCTTTATTTTCATATTTTTTTACACAATCTACATTGCTCGTTATTTGGGAGCAGATGGCTTTGGTATTTTATCGTTTGCAATTGCAATTTCAGGAATTTTTTCAATTCTTTTCGACTTAGGCTTAAGCACATTAACCGTTAGAGAAGTAGCCAGAGATAAATCTTTAGCTCAGAAATTTCTTGGAAATGCAATAATAATTAAAATTATATTAGCAATAGTTTCATTTGGTTTAATTATATTAATCATAAATTTACTCCATTATCCTCAAGCGACAGTTACAGTAGTTTATTTTGTTGCATTGTCAACTATTATAAACTCATTTTATTCCCTTTTTTATTCTATTTTTCAAGCTTACGAAAAAATGGAATTCCAATCTATAGGGCAAATTTTAAATAGCATTTTAATGTTTTCAGGTGTATTTTTAGCAATAAAAATTGGATTGAGTGTTGTTGGATTCTCATCTATATATTTTCTTTCAAGTTTAATTATATTAATATATGTTCTAATTTTATATATATGGAAATTTTCTTTACCTGTCATTGAAATTGATACTATTTTTTGGAAAAAAATTTTAAAAGAAGCTCTACCATTTGGTTTAGCAGGAATATTCGTAACGATTTATTATTGGATTGATTCAGTAATGCTCTCAATAATGGTGGGAAATGAAGTTGTAGGTTGGTACAATGCAGCATATCGATTTATTTATATTTTTCTTTCATTCCACAGTATTTTCATAATTTCTATTTTCCCAGTGCTTTCCAGTTTTTATAAGACATCTAAGGGATCTATAAAATTTGCGTATGAGAGATCATTTAAATATATGTTGATTTTAACAGTCCCAATTGCGGTATTTGTAACAGTATTATCAAGTAAAATTATTTTACTTATTTATGGTCCTAGTTATATTCCATCCGTAATTGCACTTCAAATCTTAATTTGGACCATAGTTTTTATGTTTGTGAATGGGCTTTCAAGCAATTTTTTAGGTTCCCATAATAAACAACCTATTGCAACTAAAATTACCGCTATCGGTGCAGTTACAAATATTATACTTAATATTTTATTAATTCCAAAATTTAGTTATGTTGGTTCAAGTTTTGCTACAGTAATTACGGAATTAATAATGACACCGATTTTAATTTATATAGTATGGAAAAATCAATACACTAATTTAATTCCATTAATAAAAGATTTACCTAAAATTATTTTTTCAAGTTTAATTATGTTAATTTATATTATATATTTCAATGATCTAAATTTATTTATATTAATTTTAACAGCTTCAATTATATATTTAGGACTTATATTTATCACAAGGACATTAGATGAAGAAGATATTTTAATTTTGAAAAATATAATGAAATTATCGAAAAACTATTAAATATTATTGAATTTTTTTTATAAATATTAGATTTTAAACAATATGGTAACGAGTGAAAAAAACATGAGATTAGGTATGATTTCATGGATAATAGACTGTCAGATAATTATTAATTGTTGTTATTTTTTGATTATAATAATAATTCTTATTCAGTTCGCTCATATAATAAAATTAATTAGATTTTAATGATATTATTATCAATTACATAAATTTTTTAATGCATTTAGCTAAATGAAATAAATATTTTTTTTTTAAATTTTAAAAAAATAATATGAAAAAAAAATTTAATAATTCCTAATAATATGCAATCAATATTATTTGTTAAGTTTTCATTCTGTTAGATCTTACAAATATACGTCAATAAGACTGTATATTAAATCAGAGGTAATAAATATGTCAACTATTTATAAGAACGCTTCAAGAAGTTAAAATAAAAATAAAACATACGAGACTAAAAAACATGAGAATAGGATTATTATCACGGATATTAGACAGACAGAGGACCGGAATAGATAATTATCTTTATAACATCACACAAGAGATGATTAAAGCGGGTAATGCTGAAAAAATATCTTTAATACATTTCAAAAGATCTGACGATGAAATTTACACTAAGGTTAATGATGTAATTATAAGTTCATTACCATTTCAATTAATAAATCCAATTAATTGGTCCAAAGCTATTAAGGAAAATAGGATAGATGTTATTCATTTGCCTTCACACATGATGCCTCAAATTGGCCCGTTTTTCCTTAATTCAAACGTTAAAAAGGTTTTAACTATTCATGATCTTATTCCGATATTATTCAAAAAAAACATGCCTTTTTTTTATAAACTCTGGGGACCTACACTGAAATTTATAAAAGATAAGCCAGATTATATAATCACTGATTCTGAAAACACTAAAAATGATTGTATAAATCATTTAGGGATTCCTGAAGATAAAATTAAAGTTATCCCTCTTGCTGCAGATGAACGTTTCAAATTAATAAATAATAAAAGTATCATAAAAGAAGAATTAAAAATTAAATATAATATAAGCACTCCTTTTATCTTATATGTGGGAACTGTAGAATTAAGAAAGAATATTCCAATATTAATTAAGTCATTCTATAAACTATTAAATAAAGGACTTAAACTTAATCTGGTTCTGATAGGTGGTCACGGATATGGATTCAATGAAATATTAAATATTATTAAAAAATTGGGTATATCAAATTATATATTGCTTTTAGGATATGTGCCATTTGCTGATTTAATCAAATTTTATAATAGTGCTGATCTTTTTGTTTTTCCATCACTTTATGAAGGATTTGGATTACCTCCTTTAGAAGCTATGGCGTGCGGTTGTCCAGTCATTACTTCAAATACTTCTTCTTTACCGGAAGTTGTAGGTGACGCGGGAATCATGGTAGATCCAAATGATTTTAAAAATTTAACTGATAAAATGTATCAAGTTTTGACAAATGAAAGTTTAAGAATGGATTTAAATAAAAAAAGCTTGAATCAAGCTAAAAAGTTTAGTTGGGAAAAAACTTCTAAAGAAACTTGGAAAATCTATAAAAAAGTTTTAGAATAAAAATAATTAAAATTTTTAAATTAAAATTTAAGTGAACAAATAGGTGAATGTAATGGAATCAAATAAAAAAATATTATTTTTTAATGCAAAAAGGGAAAAATGTGACAGTGATTCTCCTCATTTAGGCCTTGCAACTTTAGCTGCTGTTTTAAAAGAAAGTGGATATGAAGTTTTAGTAGTGGATTATCAATTCAAACCTGATGCACCTTATCCTGAGAGTTTTATTGAAGATTTTGATCCAGATGTTGTAGGTATAACTTTATATACGGCCACTATGAAAGAGGCAGAGAGAATAATAGAACAAATATCCAAATTTAATAAACCCATAATTGTTGGTGGTCCACATGCAACATTGTATTATAATGAACTAATTGATAAAGCTAATTATATCATAATTGGTGAAGCTGAAAACATAATTGTGGATACTGTCAAAAATGCTAATATTAACTCAAAAGGTCAAATAATCAGATCATTACCTCCAGATCCAAAAAATTTACCTTTTCCTGATTTTACATCTTTCTTTGGATTTGAAGATATTTCTATTTATCCTTTACTTACTAGTCGTGGATGTCCATATAATTGCAGTTTTTGTGCAGTTCGTTTCGTTTCAACTAGGAAATGGAGGCCCAGAAGGGTTGAAGATTGTATAGAAGAGATAATTCAAGCTAAGGAAATTTTAACACGTATTGAATCAGTTATTATTTATGATGATAATGCAATGTTTAGAAAAAATCATATTAAAGAATTTATTAATTCATATGTATATAACAAGATCAATTTGCCACTTACAATAATAAACATTCGTGCAGACAGTCTTGATAATGAGATTATTTTACTATTAAAACAAGCTAAATGTCCATCTATTGGTATAGGAGTTGAATCTGGGCATCCTGACGTTTTTGAAAATATTGATAAAGGTGAAACTTTAGAAGATATAACAAGAGCAGCGGAATTAATAAAAAAATATAAAATATCACTTTCACTTTGTTTTGTAATTGGTCTTGAAGGAGATTCTTTAGATAAAACTAAATATTCAATAAATTTTGCAAAAAAATTGAAACCCGATCATATTTACTGGAATATGGTCACTCCTTTTGAAGGTACGAAAATTAGAGAATGGTATGACAAAAATGGGGAAGTTTTCGATTTAGTTAATCATTCTTCTTGGGTAGACGGTGATTTTATGTGCGAAGAACCTTGCGCTGAAACACCAGAATTTACTATTGGGGAACGAAAAAAAGCTTATATGATGGCTATACTGAAAACAAATGACAATAGACTAAGTATAAGATATTTAAATAGATTAATACCATATATTAAACAATATAATCTCTACAACGAATTTTTTCGATGGATTCCAAATTACTTTTGGAAAAATTTTAAAAACATTTCCAATAATAAATTAAAAAATTAGAATTTATCCCAAAAATTAGTTTAATGGATTATTAAGCCAATTTAACTAATAAAATAATGTATAGTTTGAATTAGAAGGAATGTAAATGAAAATAGCAGTTTTCCATAATTTACCTTCTGGTGGAGGGAAAAGAGCATTATATAATAATGTTAATTATTTAGTTAAAGATCATGAAGTTGATGTTTTCGTGCCATCAACTGCGAATGAGGATTATTTACCATTAAAAGGTATTGCTGATGATTTAACAGTTTTTCCAGTGAAAAATAATATTATTGGTTTTTTAATATCAGTTATAAAACCATATTTTCTTTATAGGGTCTCTCTTAGTGATCTTGAAAAAACTCAGAAATATATGGCTGAAGTTGTAAATAAGGGAGATTATGATGTCGTTTATTGTGAACAAGATCGTTACACTATGGCTCCTTTTTTTCTGAAGTATATTAATAAGCCTAATGTTTATTATTGTAATCAATCCATTAATTTTCGAAATGAAGTTTCTAAAATGCTTAATGAAAAAGCTGGTTTAAAACATAAAGATATAATAGGAACTATTCATTCGAAACTTTACGGTAATCAAATGATTAGTACTGATAAGAAATATACTAATTATTCTAAATATATTGTTACAAATTCTTATTTTTCGAGGGAACTTATTTTGCGTAGTTATGGTATTAATTCTTTCGTTTCATATTTAGGAGTGGATATAAATTTATTTAAGCGTTATGATGTCCCAGAAGAGAATTTCGTGTTATCTGTTGGTCAATGTCTACCTGAAAAAGGATTTGATTTTATTATAAAGTCTTTATCGAAAATCGATAGTACTATACGACCAGAATTTGTTATAGTCTCCGATCATGCTAATGATCTCTGGAGAAATCATCTTAAAGACTTAGCTGCTAAATTAGGTGTTAAGTTAAGAATATTATCTATGATTGATGATGAGGAACTAGTTTTGCTATATAATAAAGCTAGATTATTAGTTTATGCTCCTTATCTTGAGCCTTTTGGACTGGTACCTTTAGAAGCAATGAGTTGTGGAACTCCTATTGTAGCTGTTAAAGAAGGTGGTGTAAGGGAAAGTGTAATAAATAATAAAACTGGAATACTTACGGAAAGGGATGAAGATTATTTTGCTAATGCTGTAGTTAAACTTCTTGAAAATGAAGATAAAAGAAATGAAATGTCTAAAAATGCATATGGAAATGTAAATAAATTTTGGACATTAGACCACGCGGGAAAAAGGTTTTCCGAACATTTAAAACATGCGATTAATAAATATGTAGATGATGTTAAAAAATAATATTATTTATACTATTAGGATTATACAAAGCTGATTAAGAGATTAATAAATTCTATGGAGATATTATAATATGATTTGGAAAGGAAAAAATGTGCTTATAACTGGTATAAGTGGATTTGCTGGTTCATACCTTGCAGATAAGCTTTTAGAATATGACGCTAATGTTTTTGGGTTAATAAGAAAGAGAGCTGACGGAATAGCTAAGAACTTGAATGATCATGGAATTACCCATAACGTAAATTTAATTGAAGGTGACTTAACAGATATCACATCCATTGCAAATAGTTTAGATAAATCAGAACCTGATTTCATATTTCATCTTGCCGCCCAATCCTTTGTACCACGGTCATTTGAAAATTCCATGGAAACTCAAATGATAAACTGCATTGGCACAGCTAACCTCTTGGATGCTATTAGAATAAAAGATTTTGATTCAAAAATAATCTTTGCAGGTTCAAGCGAAGAATATGGATTAGTTATATCATCTCCTGAACATTATGAAAGAGCGAAAAAGGANNTGAAAACAACCCTCTAAGACCAATGTCACCGTATGCAGTGTCCAAGGTTTATGGGGATTTTATGATGAGGAATTATTATCATTCTTATGATTTAAATACAGTTGTTTCACGGGCTTTTAATCATGAAGGTGCTGGTAGAGGTTTAATGTTTGTAACTTCAGTGATAACTAGTCAGATAATGAAACTGAAATTTGGTGAAATAGATAAAATTAGAATTGGAAATATAAATGCTTTCAGGGACTGGTCACATGTAAATGATATTATAAATGGATATATCACCCTGGCAGAAAATGGAAATCCCGGTGAAGTCTATAATCAAGGTTCTATGCGGACTAACTCTGTTTTAACTTATATATTAATTGGACTAGAAGAAGCAGGATGGAAAATAGATAAAATTGAGACTATGAACGGTGAAAAGAGTATTAAAAATCCGACTGAGATTGATAGTACCAAGATCTTCAATGTCAAATTCGATAAAACTAAGGTTGATAGATTGATGCTTGAAGGTGAACTAGAATATTCATTAAATGATGTTAAAATCTATGTATATACTAATAAGGGTAAAATATACATTGAATTTAATCCTGATCGGTTCAGGCCGGCTGAAGTTCCTATATTATTATCTGATACAGAGAAGATTCAAAAGAAGGGTGCGGTTATCCGACACACTCTCAATGATATTATTAAAGATCAGCTGAATTATTTCATTAAAAAAGAAAATAGAATTTAATTACGGGATATTATTCCTTTATTATTTAATTAAATCTCAATTAATTATTCAATTTTGGTTCTGTCTATATTATATTAAATAACACTATTTTCAAAATCCTCTATGAATTTTGTATAAATTTGGAAATTTATCTAAACTTAAAATTTATAAAATCCGGTAATTTAAATGGAATCAATAAAACCAAAATTAACTAAAATACATTTTCCAAATAATCCTTTAGTTTCCATTATTACTCCAACTTATAATCATGAAAAATTCATAGGAACATGTATAGAAAGTGTTTTAAAACAAACTTATCAAAATTGGGAAATGATTATAATTGATGATGGTTCTACAGATAAAACAAGCGTTGTGGTGGCCAAATACACTGATGATAGAATTAAATATGTAAAACAAGAAAATTTAGGTATTTGGAAACTTAACGAGACATATAATAAAGCTTTAGAAATGTCAAAGGGAGATTTAATTGCTATTTTAGAAGGGGATGATGCATGGCCTAATTTCAAATTAGAAGAACAAGTAAAGATCTTTGAGAAAAATAATGTAGTATTAAGTTGGGGTAGAAAGAATAATATAAATGATAAGAATGAAGTTATTGCATTTGACCTTCAAAGTCTAAAAAATTTTATAAATATGCCTCAAGAAGAAATAATGAGAAATCTTATCATAGAAAATTTTCTACAACCTTGTACTGTTATAATTGATAAAAATGCTTTATTGTCGATTGGAGGTTTTTTACAGGATAAAAATGCACCGTTTGTTGATTATACCACTTTTTTAGAACTTAGTTTGAAAGGCAGATTTTATCCATTGGACAGAGTATTAGGTTATTGGAGGAAACATAAATCACAGGTAACTACTACAAATGAAACTGAAGTAAATAAAGCTTTTATGATTGCTATAGATTTTTATGAAAAATTAGATCCTTCAATAAAAAATAAAATAAATTTTAATATTAATGATAAATTAAATTTTTATAAAAATAAATTAAATGATCAAATTGCAGTATATGCTCGAGTATCTTTAATAGAAGGTAATTGGAATGAAGCATTAATCCAATATAAAACTTTATTCCGTAAAGGTAATTTTTCAATTAAATTACAATCCTTTATGGGGATGATTTGTGCTATTTTTAGAAAAGATTTTGAATGGGTATCCGTAATAACGTGCAAACCGAAGTTACGTGGTAATTCAGGGGAATGGGATTCAACATTATATGATGATAATAAAAATTTATTTATATTCTTTAAAATTCAAATTTTTATTTTTAAAGTTTTTTTAGGATTAGATCTAAATGAATATTTCATAGATTTTTAGGTATAATTAGATACTTTTTTATGAGAATAATAATTTAAAATTTAGTTTTTAATCAATCGTTTTTATAATTAACTAATTTTTTTATTCTCTTCATCTTTCTTAGATTCAATGTTTTCTCTTTGAAGTGCAATTTCTCTTACGAGATGTGTTATTTCCTGTTCAATATTTTCTATCATATTATATATTTTGAAGATGAGATAATAACAGCCTATGATTCCTAGAATGAATATTAGATCTAATCCTCGACCTACACCAGTGAGGCTTGCAAATTCTCCTGTAGATCGAGGGAATATTGATATTATTATTATTAATATCCATATGATATTCCAAACTAGAAGCATGCCTAGGGACATTTTTCCTTCTCTAAATCTTAATAAAGTGAATATTATACCTATAATTCCTATTAGAACTCCGATGTATTGATATACCATTACCATTCTTAAAAACTCCTGAAAACAAATTTTATTTATTTAATTATTTTAAAATTTCCCTTATCATTTTAACAAGTATTTTAAATCCTATTTTGGCATTAGTTCCTTTGGAGAGGGAATAATCCGTGTAAATAGTCTCAATAGGCACTTCTTCCATTCTAAGATTTTTGTGTTTAATTTCTCTTATAATTTCTGAAGAAACCCCGTATTCTCTTGATTCAATATCGAGGGCTTTAGCTGCTTTATTATTAAAGGCTCTCAAGCCTGACTGTGAATCTTTAACATTTGCATTGTAGAAAATTCTAGTGATTAAATTCATTATTTGATTAGATCGTTTTTTATGTTGAGGCATTTCATTAAAATCACGTATTCCTATAACGACATCGGCTCGTCCTTCTATTATAGGACGACAAACTGGAAGTATATCTTCCGGGTTATGCTGGCCATCAGCATCGAATGTCACCATAATGTCAGCGTTTTTATTAAGGGCTGCTTCAATACCTGTTTTAAGAGTAGCACCCAATCCTCGATTTATAGGATGTTGATAAATATAACCTCTTCCGGGATGATTTTTTATTATATCTAGAACTATCTGGTAAGTGTTATCCCTTGATCCGTCATCTATCACAATCAGATTCAAACCTAGATTAAAGAGGTCTTTTAAAACTTTACCAACAAATTTTTCTTCATTGTAAGCGGGTATAATCATCCATATCTGTAAATCTGATTCAGGAAATAATTTATAAGAATCAGGTTTTTCATCGGTTTCAATTAGCATATTATTCTCCGAAATTTGATTTATTCTTCTTTTATAAGTTAAATCAAATCATAAGAATTTATTAGGTTTAAATAGTTCGATATTCAGTTTTTTATTCTTAAAATTTTCAATATTTTTTAATAAAAATATAGTCATTAAACGATAATTAAAGTAAAATTAGTCTATTTTTATTTGTTAAAAATAAATTTATACATTTATTCATATTACTGGATTATTATTTTAATTCTAAAGCTTTACTAATTTAGTTGCTAGTTCAGCTACCCTTTTTCCTAGATTAATTGAAGTCATTATTCCATGTTCATCTTGTTTAGTGTCACCTACAACTCCGCCCATGCCTGTTCCACCATAATGAGCTAGAGGAGCACCGTCACCAACTATTATAGCATCATGTATAAGCAGGAATTCATGCATGGCCGATATAGTTGTTTCTTGGCCACCATTTCGTGATGCACCTACACTAATCGCTCCTGCGACTTTATCTTTAAGTTTAAAGTCAATTCTCAAGGGACGTGAACGATCCATAAAGATTTTCATTTGTGAAGTTACATTTCCAAAATATACTGGACTGCCTAGAATTAATCCATCAGCTTCCCCCAATTTCTGAGTTATATCTTGCATATCATCATATATAGCACATTCACCAGTGCTTTTGCATATTTCACAGGCTATGCAGGGTTCAATTTCAGCTGAACCTAAATTTATTAAATCAGTTTCAGCACCAACTTCTTCAGCTGATTCTAATGCTTTTCTTATAAGAATTTCAGTATTACTTCCATTTCTCGGACTTCCTATAACTCCAATGATCTTAACCAAACTTCCACCATCCTCTATAAAATATACAATTATATATATGTTCAAATATATGTTTATCTTCTAAAAACTTAAACGATTACATTAATTAATTAAATTTTTTTACACTTTTAATATTCTTCAAAAGATTTTAAGTTTTTTAAATTAATTAAAAAATTTATAAAGTTTTTTTGTTAAAAAAAAAGGCCATGAATAATCAAGTAAATATGGAAACCCTTACTTTACCAATAGAACTATTGAATATGGTAAGTAATTACTTCAAGAGGGAGAAAGAAGGAGATATAACTGCTAGATCTAGTGCTACAAAGTATTTAAAGAATTTTTTGATTGAAACTTCTGATGGATCTTACACTTTGAAGTCAAGTGTAATTAATGGTTCATCTGAAACAATGCATACTCATCATGGTGCAGTGGAGGAATCTATCCAGAAATATATAGAACCATCAGGTTTAAGAGATAAACTCACTTCGAAAGATGAAATTCGTATATTAGATACTTGCAGTGGCTTAGGTTACAATGCAGCAGCTGCTCTAGATTTATGGCAATCTATCCCTAATAATTGTAAAATTAAGTTGGATATGGTGGAAATATCCAGAGAAACTTTAGCTATCACTCTTCTAATACCTAGTCCTTTAAGAGCTTATGAAATAATTAAAAAAGCAGTGGAAGATGAATTATATCAGGAAAAATTTCTCTCATTAAGATACGAGAGAAATGAAACACCGGAAAATGTAGATATTAACATTTATTGTGAGGATGTCCGTGAACTTATAAAGAATTTATTAGAGAATAAATCATCAAAGACGGAATCAAATAAGTCCTTAATTAATGAAGATAATGATGGAATTTATGATATCATATTTCTTGATCCCTTCAGTCCTCAATTAACCCCTGAACTTTACACTCTGGATTTCTTTAAATCTTTAAAACAGGTTATGAAAACGGATGGTCTTATTTTAACCTATACTTCAGCAGCTCCTGTTAGATCAGCGTTTATTGAAGCTGGTTTCAATGTAGGTGAGGGACCCCGATTCGGTAGGAAAAGGGGTGGCACTATAGCTTCTATTTCCACTGAATTAATCCTTAAAGACTTATTAATGGAAGATGAAAGGATGATTGCTTTAAGTGATGTGGGTGTACCTTTCAGGGATCCTCATCTTAATAGTAATAGTCAATATGTTAAGGAGAGGAGGAGTAATGAACGTGAATTATTAAGAATTAAGAAAATGAAATTTGCATCCACTGTTAAAACACCAGTATATCTTTTAGAAGATTTGGAGGATGGCAGATTAAAGCGCAGAGTCCTGAAAAATCTTCATAAAATGGGTTTTGAGGACTTAAATTCATCGGAATTCAGGTATGTGTTATGCCCACAATACCCAAAATGTATATGTGGGGAAGGATGTGAATCATTCGATAATTCACGTGAAAGAGTAAATGAAATGAGTCATCGATTACATCAAGTGATTAAAAAAAGATAAATAAGTAATTATAATAAATATAAAAATTTTTTGAAATAAATAATTTTTCTATTTCAAGATTAATGGGGAACTATCGTTTAATAATTGAATTGAAACCTTATTAGATTTTTTTGTAATAATCTATTTTATATAAAAATTATTAACTTTATAAATAAAATTAAATCTTATTAAAAATTGATTTTCAAATAAATTGATTTTTTTAGGGATTACAATCTATTGTGTTATTAAGCTAACAGATTTAAAACATTATCATGTAGTTAATCCTGAAATAAATTAACGTTTATATAATTCTTTAATGAACTAAAATTTTAATTAAATTGTAAATTTGAAATTTTTTAAAATAAGGTGTAAAAAAAAGTGAATTTTGAAATTAAATATAAAGATGCTCGAGGAAGAGTTGGAGTACTTAAAACTCCCCATGGAAAGGTTAAAACTCCCGCTTTAATGCCAGTAATTCACCCGGGAAAGCAAACACTGGATGTCAAAAAGTTCGGAGCAGAAATAGTCATAACCAATGCTTACATAATATACAAAAATATGGATCTAAGAATTAAAGCTCTAGAAAATGGAGTTCACAATCTCATAAATTTCACCGGACCTATAGTAACCGATTCAGGTTCATTTCAATTATCCGAATATGGAGATATAGACGTAAGTAACCAGGATATCATAGAATTCCAGGAGAAAATTGGTGCAGATATAGGCACATCCTTAGATATACCCACACCACCATTCGTGAAACGCGGAAGAGCAGAAAAAGAACTGGAAATAACCATTAAAAGAGCTAGAGAATCATTAAATGTTAGACAAGATATGATGCTCAACTCAGTAGTTCAAGGTTCCACATATTTGGATTTACGTGCTAAATGTGCTCAAATTATAGGGGACATGGATTTTGAAGTCCATCCTATAGGTGCTGTGGTTCCTTTAATGGAATCATACCAATACTCCACTCTTCTCGATGTAATCATGTCTTCTGTGGATAATCTTCCCGATTCTAGGCCTAGACACCTCATGGGTGCAGGACATCCGATGATATTCGCTTTCGCTGTGGCTTTGGGTTGTGACTTGTTTGATTCTGCAGCTTACATCCTCTACGCACAGGATGACAGGTTATTGATGCCGAATGGAACATATAAATTAGAAAATTTATATGAAATGCCATGTTCATGTAAAGTATGCTCTAACTACACTCCTGACAACCTGCGAAGCATGGAAAAGAATGAAAGAATGAAGTTTATAGCCGAGCATAACTTAAATATAAGCTTCGCGGAAATTCGATTAATTAAACAATCCTTAGCCGAGGGTAGTTTATGGGAATTAGTCGAACAACGATGCAGAGTACATCCTTACCTTCTAGAAGCTTTGCGAAATCTTAAAAAATATACGTCTAAGATTGAAAAATATGATCCCTCTTATAAAAAATCTGCCTTCTTCTACTCAGGATCTGAATCATTGCAGAGAGTAGAGATACATCGCCATCTGAACAGATTAAAAAGTTTACCCACATCAAAACGTTTATTGATACTCCCACCAAGTGTAAAACCTTATTCCAAAAATATTTCTTTGGATATAAATAATTTTTATTCTAACATTGAAAATCTAAACTTAAATGAAGTTCTAAGAGCATCTGATGATTTACAGGTGGCTGTAGTTGATGTTCCATTTGCAGTAATTCCATTGGAAATTGATGAAGTGTATCCTCTAGCTCAAAATGAATCACCATCAACATTGGATGAAGATGCTAAAAAATTTGTAACTGGAATCTTAAAGAATTACCTAGATAATTATGAAGAGGTTATTATAAGTGCAGATATTATAAAAATGTTTGAAAATTCCTTAGAATCTTCTTTAAAGTCTCAGTTAAAATTTGAATATAATAATTACTCTTTAAATATTGATTTAGGTGATAAGCGGAGAGTTAGGTATATTGCGGATTATCAGTTTGGATCTGGTTCTGGGGAAGCTCTTTTTAGTGGGGATATAAATATAGTTAAAAGTAAGAAAACAGGTAAAATAAGACATGTTTATGATAAAGAAGAACTTATTGCTACTTTACGTGCCAGTGATGGTGTTCTTGTATTAGGAAGGGAGGGAGCCCTTCGTTTGCATAGGTATCTTCCTTATCCACATAAACGAGTTATTGTAAATGAAGAAGCTGAACCCTTCGCAGTGGAAGGAAAAAGTATATTTGCTAAATTTATAATAGATTGTGATAGTAATATAAGGGCTAGTGAAGAAATATTAATCGTGAACTCAAAGGATGAATTACTAGCCTTTGGAAAGTCAATTTTATGTGGTCCTGAAATGATAAATTTTAAAACGGGACAAGCTGTAAAAACGAGGAAAGGAGGCTTTTAAATGATACCTGGCGCAGGTATGAATCCTAAACAATTAAAACAAATGCAAAAAGCTATGAAGCAGATGGGCATGGATATGAAAGACGTGAAAGGAGTCAGCGAAGTTATCATAAAATTTAAAGATAAAGAACTCCTTATAATAAATCCTAAAGTCAATGTAACGGATTTCATGGGTCAACAAACTTATCAAATAACTGGTAAAGCTAATGAAAAGAAAATCGAAGTTGAATTAGAAATTCCAGAAGATGATATTGAATTAGTATCCGCTCAAACCGGAGCTAGTAAAGATGAAGTTATAAAGGTTTTAAAAGAAACACAAGGAGATCTTGCAGAAGCCATCATGAGGTTAAGTTAAATGGCTTTAATAGCACACATCTCCGATTTACATGTAGGCGCATTAGCATTTCATGAAGAGCTTTTAAATAAAGCTATAAATGAAATTAATGAAATGCAACCAGATGTAACTATAATAACTGGAGACATAACTGAAAATGGATACTACATGGAATTTGAAAGAGCAGCATGGTATTTAGATAATATTGAAACACCTATGTTAGTAGTTCCCGGAAATCATGATGCTAGACATGTAGGAGACCAGTGCTTTGGAGAATTAATTGTAAATCGTTTCGACACCTTAAAATTACATAAAAAAGGTATAAAAATAATTGGACTGGACAGTACTGAACCCGATTTAGATTATGGTAAAGTCGGTAGAACCCAACAGAAATTTATGCAGATCGAACTTGAGAAAGCTCAAAAAGATAACTTATATTCAATTATAGCCTTACATCATCACATTATACCAGTACCTAAAACCGGCCGAGAAAGGAATGTTTTAAGTGATGCTGGAGATATACTACAATCAATAATAGAAGGAAGCGCTAATTTAGTGCTTTCAGGTCATAAGCATATGCCTCACGTATGGATAATGGGAGGTACAACATTTGCCACTGCAGGAACAGCTTCATCCCTAAAGTTAAGAGGAAAAGAATTTGCATCATATAATACTGTAGAAATAAATGAAGAAAATATTAAAATTATGTTAAGGAGTGCAAATGGGAAACATAGAATACTAGCAGAATATGAGAATAATTGCAAGGTGATTAATTGAAAGTTATGGTCGATGCATCCAATGTAGCCCATTACGGGAGGAAGAAAGATGGGAAACCTCGTTTAGATAACATCCAAAAAGCAGCGAAGGCCTTAAAAGAATTAGGATACGAGCCAATTCTAATAGCGGATGCATCATTAAGACATGAAATAGATTTCAAAGAAGATTTTAATAAGCTTTTAGACACCGATGAAATTAAACAGGTTCCCTCAGGCACCACTGCGGATCACTTCATACTAAAAATAGCTGAAGATGAAGACGCGAAAATATTATCTAATGACGTATTCAGAGAATACAATGATGAATTTCAGGATATTAGTAGCAGGAGAATACCTTATAGCTTCAAAGATGATAACATAATCATCGGAACTTCTTCTAAGCCAAAAAAAGTGAAGAATATTTTACAGAAAATATGCAGTTATACCCTATCAGAATTTGAAAATAAGGGTTATGATACTTATAAATTAAAAAAGAATAAGAAACTGAGTGGAATAGCTGTTGCTAAAGAAGCAATTGATAGAATAACTAACGCTGATAATGATTCATCCCTTGAAGATACACTTTTGAAGATACCCTTCTTTGGTAGGTTCATGAGTTTAATGGAAGAGGATAAAACCAGTGATTTTATAATTTTCGTTTTAGTTAGCCCTAGAGATTATAGGGATGCAGTTAAAAATGCAGGTAACATAGCAGTTACTGTTGGAGATCGTTTAAAATTGGATCATGCGCCTTTAGTGGCTGTTCGAAATGATCTTTTCACTAGACCGGGTTCATTTGAAATTAATATTATTTATTCTGATGAAATATTGGAAGAATCTCCATTTAATGTAAATGTAACCATTAATGATCATGATTATGCTTTTGTTAAGAAGAATTCTCGCAATATAGCTAGCACAGTAGCAGCAAGACTTGGCACCTGGAAATTCCCTATTGTAGCAGTTAAGCCGAGTATGCTTATGGAAAAGCCAGGACACTTTGACATTACGTTAGAGAAGGGTGGAGAAAAATAAATGGCTAGAGATAGGGTGCTCAGAGCTATCATAGGATTTCTAATTAGACATCAGGTTATAAGTATTGGCACTAAATATTATCCCACTAATGACCGGGAAAGAGAGTATGTGGAGATGATAAATTATACTCACACCATGCTCTTGGAGATTAAAAAAGCCAATATAACCACGGAAAACATTTTCCAAAATGTTTTAAAAGAAGTAGGTCAGGGCAATATCCCTCAAAATAGAAGATTCCTAGAATTAAAACCAGCAGAGAAGCAAGTAAATGAATATGCTCTTTTAAGTAATATAATAATGGGAAGCGACCGCTACCTTTACCTGGAAATTTTTCAGCGGAACTGGAATATTATAAATGAATTAGCTAATTTAATAACATCTGAAAATGGTGTAATCATTGAAAAAAGCAATAGTGAAATAGTTTCACGACTTCTATCTAAAAATGATGCTATAAGAATTGCAATTGAATTAATAAGATTAGGAATGGATAATGAAATTGATGTGCGGGCTGCCGTGGGAATGACTGGAGCGGCTGCCATTGAAAGATCAATTAATCTTAACCGGGAAATCGGAGAAACTTCAGGTGTAGGTTTCACTAAACTTGGAGGAGAATTCTCTATAGCATTCTCCACTAAAATGACAAAACTTGAGGGATCACCTGCAATTTATGATAGTTATCTCTTCATTGATGCTATTGATTCAACTAAATTCATAGCTGAAAATGGTAGGGATCGACTAGTTGAGATAATGAATGAGGTTAAGAATTTCATTCAATCTGATTGCAAGGGTAAAATAGAAGGTTATCGTGAGGGTGGAGATGATCTCATCGCTAATTTACCTACTAAAGATACTGCTTTAAGAGCTGGTATTGATTCTGCGTGGCATGCTTTAAATAATGGCATTCGATTAAGGATTGGTATAGGTAAAAGCAGAAGAGAAGCTGGTGAAAGAGCCCAAATGGCTGATAACATTAAAATATGGAATAAAAGTCCAGTGATGGTGTTTGACTTAGCTGATGGGATCTATGCTTACTATATTCCCTCTGAATTTACCAGGGCAGTGGTGGATTTCCTCGCTGAGAAAACTGGAAGATTAGTTTTCATATTCATTTTTGTGTTTATAGTTACCTTGATTGGATGGAATTTAGGTTATTGGGAATTGGGTGTGTTCGCTATAATCTTAGCTTTAATCTACGCTGCTTTTAGTTAAAAAAAAGTTAATTATTTAAAAAAAATGATAAATTGTATAAAAATTATTTATCGATTTAATTGGATGAAAATGTTTTAAATGTAATTAGAAATAAAATAATATTTACATATTATTATTAAAAAAAATTTATTTATACACTTAGTTATGTATTAGTTTAATTACTTGAAAATAATTTAAGAGTGATTTTCAAATGAAACCTGAAACTAAAGGAAAGCTAATGGTTGCTATGGTGGTGTCTATCTTAGCTTTTGGAATTGGAACAGGCACGGTATTGGTTACAGGTTTATATCTGAATATGAGTAATCCATTTAATATGACACTTAATCAAACCAACCTAACTAATCAAACCAACCAAACTATTCCGTCAGTGCAAACAAATAACAATATAAACACTGCTCCATCCACATCATCATCAAATAATGGACAATCCCAACAAAATACTAATGACAATCAATCAACAAATAATAATACCGGAACTGGTAATAATAAGTGAAAATCTTTATAAAAAATTAATTAATTTTTTGGTTAAATCATAATTTTTTAGAGGAAAAATTTTTATGAAAATAATCCCGGGTGGAATATGTGCTGTAAAAGGAGTGATGGCTGCTGGCTCCTGCGTAGATGAATACGGTGTAGCCATAATTTTAAGTCCCGAAAGCAATGCATCTGCAGTTTTCACTTCCAACAAGATTATAGCTGCACCTTTAATTGTTAGCCAAGAATCGCTGCAGGATGGTAAGCTTTCAGCTATTGTAGCTAACAGTGGTAATGCTAATTGCTTCACGGGGGAAGAAGGTTTAAAGGATGCCAGACTAATGATTAGAACTGTTTCGGAGAATCTTGATCTTAATCCTGATG
Source organism: Methanobacterium sp. (assembly GCA_003166335.1). GTDB lineage: Archaea > Methanobacteriota > Methanobacteria > Methanobacteriales > Methanobacteriaceae > Methanobacterium_A. Next base: position 33,666 of record PMWA01000045.1, read on the forward strand.
ATGTAGCTGTGGCTTCCACGGGAATAATTGGTAGAAAGCTTCCTATGGATACTATAACTCCCTTAATAAATTGTGCCCTTAATAAGCTTGAAAATTCATTTAAAGCTTCTAAGAATGCTGCTGAAGCTATAATGACTACGGATACTGTTCCTAAAGAATTTGCAGTGGAAATTGAACTTAAAACTGGAGAAAAAGTTAGAATTGGTGGTATAACTAAAGGATCGGGCATGATAGCCCCGAATATGGGTACTTTACTCAGTTTTATAACTACAGATGTCAAAGCTTCTCCTCAGGAACTTAAAACGGCTTTAAAGGAAGCAGTTGATAATACTTTAAACTTAGTAGTTATAGATGGTGATATAAGCACTAATGATACAGTTATTCTTATGGCTAATGGACGTTCAGGCAGAATAGATGAGAATTTTCAAGAAGCCCTGGAATATGTATGTTCAAATTTAGCTAGAATGATAGCTAAAGATGGTGAAGGAGCCACGAAACTTATGGAAGTTGAAGTTAAAGGTGCAAAAACTTTTCACGATGCTAAAAAAGCAGCGAAATCCATAGTAACTTCACCATTATTTAAATCAGCTTTATTTGGTTCAGATCCAAATTGGGGTCGTATTATGGCGGCTGTTGGATATTCCGGAGCTGAAATAGATGAAAAATTAATTACAGTTACACTTGAATCTGAAGATAAACAGATTGAAATTGTAGAAACTGGTGTAGTAAAAGCTTTTGAAGGCTCCGAAGAACTTGAAGTAGCAGAGAAAATCATGAAACAAAATGAGATTAAAATAATTGTAGATTTATCTTTAGGAAAATTCAAAGCTACAGCCTATGGTTGCGACTTAAGCTATGAATATGTACGTATTAACGCAGAATACAGTTCTTAAAATGACTAGAATAAAAAATGATATTAATTCCGTATCAAATTTAAAAAAAAATTTTTTTATTTATTTTAATTAAAGCTTCAGGCTTTTAAAAAAAAAATTTACAGGTCAAAAAAATTATGGAAACCGTGAATATTTTAATTGAAGCATTGCCCTACATCAAGAAGTTTCATGGGAATAAGATTATGATTAAATATGGAGGCCATGCTATGATTGATGCAGAGGCTAAAAGTTCCACTGCTAGGGATACGGTACTGTTGAAGTATGTGGGTATGCAACCAATTGTAGTTCATGGTGGGGGGCCTGAAATCTCCCGTTCCATGAATAAATTGGGTAAGGAACCTCAGTTTATTGAGGGACTTCGTGTGACTGATCAAGAGACTATGGATATAGTTAAGATGGTGTTGGTTGGTAAGATTAATACTGAAATTGTAGCCAATATTGGCTTGCATGGTGGAAAAGGTATAGGTCTTTCTGGAAAAGATAATCATCTTTTGATGGCTCGTAAAAGAGCTCCTCAGGTTATTATTGATGATAAAACTGGGAAGGAGAAGACTGTAGATTTAGGTTTAGTGGGAGAGATTGAATCAATTAATCCAGAAGTTATTGATGTATTAACGTCAAATGATTATATTCCAATAATATCCCCCATAGGGGTTGATGAGAGAGCTAACACTCTTAACCTTAATGCAGATACTGTGGCGGGTGATATAGCTGGTCATGTAGGTGCTGAAAAACTGATTATACTTACTGACGTTCCAGGTATAATGGAGGATCCTGAAGATCCTGAAAGCCTCATTAAAAAAGTGAATTTAGATGAGATATTGGAACTTATTGATCAAGGAATTGTAAAGGATGGTATGCTTCCCAAGGTCCTAACCTGTATCAATGCTATTCAAATGGGTGTTTCATCTGCTCATATAATTGATGGCAGAGTTAAGCATTCTGTACTCTTAGAGATTTTTACTAAAAAAGGTATTGGTACTATGATAACTAATTAAAAAAAAATGAGGTTTTTTATCAGTTTTTTATAAATTGGAAATTCTAAATTTGATTTCGTAAAGGTGGAAAATAGTATGATAAGTGTTGGTATAGTAGGTGCAAGTGGTTATACTGGAGGAGAACTTTTAAGGTTTCTCGAGGGTCATCCTCAAGTAGAGGTGGTGGCAGCCACTTCACGACGGTTTGACGGAAATCCTATTTATAAAGTACATCCTAATTTAAGGGATGTAGATCTCAAATTCGAAAATTTATCACCAGGAGATATAGATGCGGATCTGGTTTTTACAGCAACTCCTCATGGTGCTTCTCTTAAGATAGTTCCTGAGTTAATTGAGAATGATGTAAAAGTAGTTGATTTAAGTGGAGATTACCGGTTCAATAATTTAGAAGTTTATGAAAAGTGGTATGGTTATAAACATCAAAAAATACTTAAAGCCATCTACGGACTTCCCGAATTATATCGTGAAGATATAAAACAGGCTAATCTAATAGCTAACCCGGGTTGTTTCCCTACTGGAGGTTTACTTGCTTCATACCCATTAGTATCCGAGAAACTGGTGGATACGATTATTATTGATTCTAAAACGGGGATAAGTGGAGCTGGAGTTAAACCTACCGAAGCAACCCATTATCCCAACTGCAGTGATAATGTAGGAGCTTATTCAGTTACAACTCATAAACATATGCCTGAAATACAGGAGAAACTCTCCGAAGTGGGTGAAGTAAAGGTTTCCTTCACTCCTCACCTGGTTCCGGTTATAAGGGGAATTCTAAGCACTGTGCATACTTTCCTCTTAGAGGATGTAACATCATCCTATGTGAAAGAAGTTTATGATGAGTTTTATGAAGGTGAACCATTTATTAGAGTTTTAGATGCTGGTGAGATACCCAGATTAAGTGCAGTTAGAGGTTCCAATTACTGTCACATCGGATGTTTTGATATTGATGAAAATGGACGGATGGTAGTGGTCTCCAGTATTGATAATCTTGTTAAAGGTGCTTCAGGACAAGCAGTGCATAATATGAATATTATGTTTGGATTTAGAGAAACTGAATCTTTGGATATGGTGGGATTGCATCCTTAAAATGTATATCCTAAAATTTTATATTAGAATATTTATTTTTAGAAATATAATGTAAATATTTAAATTTTAATTCTAGTTATGAAATCTCGAAAATAAGCTTAAATCATTATATAATATAACTTATACAGAGGTAATTAACAAAGTTGAAATGGATAAATAAAAAAAATTAGTTTATGGGTTATTTTTTTTTATGAATATACAAAATCAAAAAATTTTATTTAGTAATTCCCTAAAATATTATTTAATTAAATTTTGGTGAAATTAAATGTCTATACTAGAAAGATTCTTGAGTAATTATAAACCATTGATAGCCGTACCGGTGATAATTACATTAATTGCTGTAGCTTTAATCGCAACTCACGGCGTAACTGAGAATATAGATCTTAAAGGAGGTTCAAATGCTGTAATACAGCTTGAAAAACCTATAAGTTCCTCTGATCTTCAAAACATTATCGCAAAGGGGATTAACAATAATCAAGTAGATGTAACATCTATTGCTAATAATCAGGCTACCATCCAAATAAGTGGTCCAACAAATGTGTCAACTTTTGTTAATGCCATTAGTGGAACAGGAACTCTACTAAGTTTCCAGTCAGTAGGAGCGCTTTTAAGCAGTCAAGCATTATCACAAGTATATTATGCTCTAGCATTTGCCTTCCTATTCATGTCCATCACTGTTTTCATTGTATTTAGGAATATTGTACCTTCAGTAGCAGTTATACTCGCTGCACTCTCTGATATAACCATAGCCTTAGGTGGAATGTCCCTTTTTGGAATACCATTAGGGGTTGCCTCTGTAGGCGCGCTTCTGATGCTTATAGGTTATAGTGTAGACACTGACATTTTACTTACTACTAGAGTTTTAAAGCGAAGAGAAGGCACAATAAATGAAAGAGCTACCAATGCTATGAAAACAGGCTTCACCATGGCCGCCGCGGCTATAGGTTCTATGGTTACTCTTTATTTAGTAGTTATCATATTCATACCCTTTGCTCAAACATTAAGTTTAATAGCTTCCGTTCTCATTATTGGATTGATTGCAGATATACTAGCCACCTGGTTAATGAACCTGGGAATACTAAAATGGTATATGGAGGATAGAAGATGAGACAAGATATTATCGACTTCATCAAAGACTACCGAGTCATAATACTAATAGTTTTTTTAATTGCTAGTATAGCATCCATTTCTATAAGCGGAATAACGGAGGGTTTAGATCTTAAAGGAGGATCTAGCATCCAGATTGAGCTGCAACAACCCGTTAATGTTACCACTATGGATACAGTTATTAGTGTGTTAAATAAACGATTGGACGTTTTCGGAGTGAAGGATGTTCAAGTAAGGCCTAGTGGTAATCAAAGTGTTCTAGTTGAAGTTGCTGGTGTTCAACCACAAGATGTATCTAATCTGGTAGGGACGCCGGGTAAGTTCGATGCTACCATAGGTAACCAAACTGTACTGTTGGGTTCGGATATCGTAACTGTTCAGGCTTACTCAGTCACGGGAAACACTTGGCAAGTTCCATTTACTATAACTACGACTGCAGCTGATAATTTCGCTCAAGCTGCTAAGGGTAAGGCGGGTCAGCCAGTTAATATGTATTTGGATAATAATTTGGTTTCTTCACCCCAGTTAGATCCAGGACTCGCTAATGGTGTACCATCAACTGATGTAGAAGTATCAGGCACTGCAGCGTCAGCTGCTGCTGCTGAAACGCAAGCTAAGAATATTCAAACCATTCTACAGTCAGGTTCACTGCCTGTACAGGTGAGTATAGAGGGTGTAAGTAGTGTATCTGCAGAATTGGGAACTGAATTCGTGAATGGAGCTTTAATAGCTGGATTTGCAGCATTACTTGTTATATCTGCTGTAATCCTATTTAGATATCGGACACCTATTTTAGTTTTACCAATAATATTCACTAGTCTAGCTGAATTAGTATTAATACTAGGAGTTGCTTCTATTATACATTGGAATATTGATTTAGCCGCTATAGCAGGTATAATCGCCGCTATAGGTACTGGAGTAGATGATCAGATTATAATCACAGATGAAGTATTGAAAGGTAATCGTGATTTTAATGTTAAACCTAATCAAAAAAGTCGCAGAAGTAAAAAAGCTGATAAAAAGAGGGGTAAGGGTAAAAAAGCTAAATCTGAACCTAAAAAGGTTAAAGTCTCCAGAAGAATCTCTGGATTCAGGTTAAGAATACGAAGTGCTTTCTTTATCATATACGCGTCTGCTGCAACACTTATAGCAGCCATGTTACCTATAGCTTATGTGGGATTTGCCACAGGGTCTGGACTCGGAGTATTAGTAGGTTTTGCATTCACCACTATTGTGGGTGTTTTAATTGGAATATTCATAACTCGACCAGTATATGCTAAATTTGTGGAATTACTCGTCGGTACTAATTAAAATGAAAGATTTGATATTATTTTGAAAAACAGGGATTTATAAAACAATGAAAACTCCCCGGGAACTTAAGGTCAAACCTATAAAAAATGGAACAGTTATAGATCATATAAAAGCTAATAAAGCTCTTAGTGTGCTTAAGATACTAGGTTTACCTAATGAAGAGACAGCTGTAACTGTTGCCATGAATGTTCAATCCTCCCTTATGGGAAGTAAGGATATTGTTAAAGTGGAGGGAAGAGAGTTAGAATCCCGGGAAGTGGATAAAATTGCTTTAATAGCTCCAAAAGCCACTATTAACATTATAAGAGATTATGAAATAGTGGGTAAAGGTAAGGTTAAGCTTCGAGATGAAATAAACGGTATTTTAAATTGCCTTAATCCTAACTGCATAACTAACACCGGGGAGCCTGTGGAAACTAAATTTTATGTTATCGTAAAAGAACCTGTAATCCTCAGATGCTACTATTGTGAAAGAATAATGGATGCAGATGAAATTGAATCACAATTATAAACTCTTAAAACAACATTTGTAAAACTAGAAATTATTTAAAAATAAGTTTAAATCTTTTTTTTATTCATATAATTTTTTGAAATTCAATACAATTTTAAAAATGAGGAGGATTTTTTAAGATGAAAATAGCTGACGGTGTAAAAATGATGGAATTATCCATGAATATGGGTGGAATACAAAGCAGTATTCATCCAACATTGATCTGGGATGATAATAACGTGATTCTGGTTGATGCAGGTTTACCAGGTGGATTACCTGATATTAAGGAGGAAATGAATAAAACTGGTGTATCATTCGATAAACTCGATAAAATAATTATAACTCACCAGGATATGGATCATATTGGAGGTTTACCCGATATTTTGAGAGAATCAGATCATGAAATCAAAGTACTGGCACATGAAGAGGATAAACCATATATCCAAGGCGAGAAGAGGTTGAATAAAATAACACCAGAACGTAGAGAACAACTTGAAAAACAACTCAAATCCATGCCCGAGGAGCAGCGTAATGCAATGCAGAAATTGTTCCAAAATCCACCTACAGCTAAAGTAGATGAGACTCTAAAGGACGAGGTTGAATTACCATACTGTGGTGGAATCCGTATTATCCACACACCAGGCCACACTCCAGGTCACATAGTTCTGTATCTTAAACAAAGCAAAATTCTTATAGCTGGTGACTTGTTAAATATCATAGATGGTGAATTAGTTGGACCGAATCCACAGCATACCCCTAATATGGATTCAGCTTTAAAATCACTACAAAAATTAACCCAATACGACATCGAGAAAGTAATCACTTATCATGGTGGGTTATACACCGAAAATCCTAATCAAAAAATTGCTGAATTAAATAAATAAACATAATAACATTTAAAATCATACAAATTAAAAAATATTATTTTTTTTTTAAAATCAATATGAAAATTGAATTTCCAAAAATAAAACTTAGCTTATAAAAATAAAAAATAATCATCTATGATTACAAATTCAATTTTTTAAGTAATTTCCACTTGTTTTTTTTATAAAAAATTTTTTTAATTTAAATAATATCTTTAAACTTTATAATGGGGCTGTATAATCTATATAACTGTATAAACCTAAAAAGGATTAATACCATAAATAAATGTTTTTTTTTTAAACATTCAAATCTTTTTAATAAACTATTTTAAAGGAAAATGAGTTTTATGATTGCAATAGAGACTATCGATTTAACTAAAAGATTCGAAAACTTGATCGCTGTAGATAAAGTGAATCTAAAGGTTGATCAAGGTGAAATATTCGGGTTACTAGGTCCCAACGGCGCTGGTAAAAGCACATTTATATCCATGCTATGCACTATTTTGAAGCCCTCATCGGGTACGGCTAAGGTAGAAGGCTACGATATTATGCGTGAGGCAGGTGATGTACGGCGTTCCATAGGAATAGTCTTCCAAGATCCAAGTATAGATGATAAACTCACGGGTATGGAGAATATGGAATTGCACGCTGATCTGTATGATGTTCCTCGTGATGTGATGCACTCCCGAATAAATGAAGTATTACAATTAGTCGAGTTAGAAGATCGTGCCTCACATAACGTTAACACGTATTCCGGAGGTATGAGACGTCGATTAGAGATAGCAAGGAGTTTAATACACTATCCCAGAGTACTATTCTTAGATGAACCTACAGTAGGCTTGGATCCGCAAAGTCGTGAACATATCTGGAATTATATCCGGGCTTTAAAGAAAAGAGAAAATATCACCATTATACTTACCACGCATTACATGGAAGAAGCGGATAAGCTATGTGACCGCATAGCCATTATCGACAAGAGCAAAATTATTGCCTTAGACACTCCCCAAAAACTTAGATGTGAATTGGGAGGTGAAACCATCCTCATTGAATCCAATAATAACGATCTTTTATCTGAAAAAATTACCGAAGCCAAACTCGTTGATAATATCATGATAACTGAGAAAGAACTTAATTTAACTGTTAAAAATGCCCATACTGCATTGGCACGTATCGTTGAATTAGCAGTGTCAATTGGCGTTTACATCGACAATATTTCGATAAGAGAGCCAGATCTGAATGATGTGTTTATGTATTATACTGGAAGGGAAATTCGTGAAGGCGGTGGCAGCAAAGAGCTTACAGGAATGGCTGCTAGAATGAGGGGGAGGATAAAATAAGTGAATATCGAGGTATTTATGCCTTATGGCGGCGTGAACTTAAACGTTTTATACGTGATCGTTCACGATTAATCAGTTCAGTGGTTACGCCAATACTTTGGCTTGTAATTTTTGGTAGTGGTTTACGATTATCCGTGTCGATACCTGGTGTAAATTATCTGCAATTCCTTCTGCCCGGTATTATTGCACAGACACTTCTTTTTACAGCGATATTTCTGGGTATTTCAGTGATTTGGGATCGGCAGTTTGGTTTTATGAAGGAGATATTAGTAGCACCTATTGGTCGAACCTCCATTTTTGCAGGTAAGATGTTTGGAGTGGGCACCGCTGCCATGTTCCAAGGACTTATTGTAATTTTACTAGGAATTATTATTGCCGTTCCGCTAACCTTGTATGGGGTTAGCTTAGCTATTCCCATTATGATATTAATAACAGTGGGTTTAACTTGTATTGGTTTGATTATAGCCAGTCTCATGACCAGTTTGGAAAGCTTCGGAACTATCGTGACTTTCGTTAACATGCCCATGTTCTTCTTAAGTGGTGCATTATTCCCGGTAACCAGTCTACCCTCATGGTTACAATGGGTATTTTACATTAACCCTTTAACTTATGGTGTAGATACTCTGCGAGGGGTAATGATACCGGGATGGCATACTTTACTGCCAATTTCCTATGAAATCCTGATTATATGTGTCTTTGATGTGGTTATGGTTGTTATTGGAACATATTTATTCACTAAAAGACAATAAAAAAAACTTTGATTTATTTGGAACTATTATAAAAAAAATATTTTTTTTTAGATATCAGTTTTTTTGAATAAAAAAAAATTATAGAATAAAGTTTATATTAATAAATGTATTAAAAAATTATTTTAATATACAAATCATTTCAAATTTATATAGATGACAGATTTTACAAAAATATCTATTTTATTATTAAAAAATTTAAGGAGTGGATAAGAGGAATGTTAATAATAACTGAAGAATTAGAACTTGAAACAACAGATAAAGTAGAAATAGTTGAAATTACTAGTAATATTAACGCGGCCATAGCAGAAAGTGGTATAAGGAAAGGATTAGTGAATATTTACAGTAAACATTCCACTTCCGGAGTCTTCATAAATGAGAATGAATCGGGATTACTAGACGATTTCATGGATGCAATTCAACTTATAGTTCCAACGAATGGAAATTTCCAGCACAATCGGATTGATAATAACGCAGATTCACATTTAAGATCATTTTTAATTGGATGCAATGAAACCATTCCATTTGAAGAAGCTAAAATGAGTCTTGGAACATGGCAAAGTGTTTTCTTCCTGGAATTTGACGGTCCACGGACTAGACATATTAAAATTACCATTATCGGAGAATAAAAAAAAAATTCTTTTATAAAAAAAATAGGAATAAATATAGAATAAGTATCGTTAATTTATTCCTTAAAAATCACTTCAAAAGCAACCACGGGATATTCCAAGTTAAAATTGGTTATAACCTCTGGATGCATCTCTCCGAAAAATCCTTCAATTACTGAAAATTCTTCTCTTTTTTCATTCCATCCCATCAGAGAGGCACATCTGCCTTTAATAAAAGATGGATGATTCAACGGTTTTATTTTCCATTGTAAACCTAAATTGCTGATAAAAGATGCTGTGATAGATTTTATCTCCGTGAAATTAGCAGCTGAATGCATTACAAGAGCTGCTAGTTTCTTAATTCCCCGAGTATGTGTTTCGGTTGATTTATCAAGGTAAACGGTTTCTCCGACTTCAAATATCTTTTGAGGTAATTCTTCATGAGTATTACTCTCCAAAAATTCCATTAAACCATTAAGCAGGCTTTTACGAATCATAGTACGATCCTGACTAATTGGCTGAGCCACCACCACCCTCTCATCTACAGGCTGGTTCATATTATTATAATGCTGTTCTTCACTAGTGAGCATTAGACTCATCACTTCATAGAAACCCAATCCAATCATTATCTCCCGTAAATTATTATCGAATACTTTTCCTTTATCTTCAGAGGCTATAGTCATAACATCAGGTAAGTTAGCTTTAATCATGCGGAAATCATAGCCAATAGCAATATTTTCGATAACATCCACCTCATGGAGGATGTCAATACGATACGAAGGTACTCTAACCAGAATTTCTGTTTCATTTAACTCTTCAGCATCTAATCTCACCCGACGAAGCATATCTACTACACCGGGAATTGTTAAATCGACGTCTATCATTTTTTGAGCATTTTCAATGTTCACAATCTTTTCTTTAGGGGTGAAGTCAGGAGTTATAATACTTTTATCTTTATAAACAGTATGCATAGTTTTTATACTAGCACCGGTTTCTGCAAATGAAGATGTTATAATATTTAATGTATGATTCACAGCTTTTTCATCAGTTCCAGTTACATCTACTAATACATTTGTGGTTTGTTTAGTTAGCTTGGTGAGTTCTCCATTGATTATAGGTGGCATGGAGAGAACATTATTCTCCGAATCCATTATTAATGGATATTTAGAATATTTATCCAGTAAATGCGCGTATTTATGGCCTTTCTTATGACTTTGGAGGATCTCTTCAAGAGTCATCTCCTCTTCCATATCTAATGGTGTGAAGGAGGTTTCAAATGGATGAGCAGCTTGATAATAAAAGGGTGGGGTTAAAACATCTAGATTATGGATTCCTATAGCTACTTTTTTACGGTCTCTACCTAAAACCCAGTGCAAGTCTTCTTGGAATTCCATTAATTGAATTAATTTTTCATCATCTAATTTTATACCCTCCACTATAGCGCAGGATGTGTAGGGTCTTATAGAAGCAAGTTCAGGATCAACGGTAATACTGGTCCCTGATGATGATAAATTATAATAGGGTAGTCCTGTTTCTATATCTAGGAATCCTTTTAATGTACGTGCTATTCCTTCAACTGAGAAATGATCAGGTCTGTTAGGAAAGAATTCCACTTTTAGATTCTCATCATCATAGTCTTCAATGTCACTACCGATCATAGGGAGAAGATCTATGAGGTCCTTTTTTTTCATGGAACTGCCTAAAAGTTGGTTAATATTGTTATAGGTGAAGTTTATAACTGGCATATAATTTCAAATCCATATTTTTTTGTAAATTTAAAATAATTAAATTATATATTTTTTTGGAAAACTTTTGTTTTTATATTGATAATATTGAAAGCACTATTATAAAGAATAGTGATTCGATAGTGAAGTGTAACGCACGATGCTGTAACCATCTAAGTTTAACTCCAGATAATTCATGTGATAAATCCACTACAAAATGGATTAATGCTGCTAGAAATCCTATTTCCAGGGAGAAGAATAATAATGAAAGTAGTATTAGGTGGAAAACTGATTCCATGCCTTCATGGACTATCCATAATCTTATATTGGATTTTATACTTCTTCGCAGTAAACCTGCAAATAGTATGTAAAAATCAGCGAAATAAGTCCATAATAATTGACTGTGAATTTCATCACTAATGGCTAGAACCACTGCAATGTAAAACCATAATATTTCCAAGGTAAAAACCACGTTTAAAATTTTTTTTTATATAAATTTTTTTTTTAATATTATTATTATTCATAAATATTAATAATTGGTGAAATATATTGGGGGGATGAAATCAAGCACTTCCATTTAGATCGATTGAAATTATCCAATCTCTCTCGAGTTCTAAACGATCAAAGAAATACTTGAAAATCTTTATTCAATATTATTATATGCATTTAATAAAAACCCAACGGAATTGATTGAAGAATCAAGATAGATTAATAGGATAAGGAGTAAGGGTATGAAAATCCGTCTAATCAAAAAAACATCTTAATTAACTAAAAATCATCATAAATCTGAAAGAATGAATTAATTAAACAACATAAAGATGTTTAATAGAGAAAAATTCTATGAATTATGGAATAGAATGGGAGATCATCCAAATGAATTACATAATCCATTCTATATCTTAATCTGAATTAAAAAACATAGTTTATAAAATAAGTTTGACTTGATTTTAAATCTTTAAACCATATTTTAACATGATTTAAGCGTTTATTAACTCGCATCATAATTTATTGGTATTATAGCCCCATTTCCATCTAGTTTTTGGGTACTACTCTTATTACTTGTTGTCGTCTGGCTTGGTGTTTGATCCGAAGTTATATTGACAGTATTATTTGAGTTAATTATAGTCTTTGAATTGAAAGTTGTAGGTGACTGTTTTGTACTATCATTTGTTGTATTACTACTATTATGACTTTGATTCATTAAAGGAATTATAGGTTGTATTTGATTATTAATATAAACATAACCAGCTGCAAAGCCAAAAATAATTATTAAAGAAAATAAACTTAAATATAAAGCCGTATAAGCCTTTGATTTATGTTGCGACTTTGGTATTTCCGCTAACGTTCATATTCCCCTATTTTTCATCTTTTATTAACATTATCAGACTCGCAAAGAATCTAGGTACGATTTTTTTTCTCCAAAAACTACTTTTTTTAATATAATATTATATGTCATCAAAGGTTTATAAATTATGGTGCATTAAAATGTAATAGAATGAATTAACTTTATTCATGTTAAAAAAAATTTTAAAATTAAAAAGTTATGAATATTAATATAATAGGTAATATAATATATTATCATAAAAAACCTTTTATCCAAATTATCCAAAAGAATACATTCGATTTATAAAAACAGATTTAAGGTCTCAAACGAAAAAGAATTTATACAAACCCTGGGGAAGAATAGAACCTATAAATTAAAAATGAAAAAAAGAATAACTCACAAGACATTTTTTTTTAGTAAAAAAATATCACTATGGCTAAAAGAAAGAATTTTTAGAGAATTAGGTTCAGAAAATACTGGATAATTTACCTAATAAATCTTAAAGAAAAAAATTAAGTAATTTAAAATAGGTTTTAGCACGATTAACAATTAAAATAAAAAAAGTTATTTAAATTTGTGAATTTTTAAAAAATTGGGTAGATAAAAAAATATTCAAAAATTGAATTCAAACTATGGAATACTAGCTGAATGATGATTATTTAGATAACAACATATTAAAACCTTATACATGTTTTTTTTTACTTTTTCCTGTAAAATTGATTTATTTTCTAGAAAGTTCATCAAAGAGACCATTTATAAGATTAAAAAATACATGATCACTTAAAACAGGTTTCATTCCCTCCAATGAAGCTTTTTCTTTAAGATTTGCAAACTTAATTGCTCCTGGAGTAGGTTCAGCCCAGTAAGTTTCTTTTAATTTATATACTCTTAATATCCAAATAAAGGCCGATGGACCGGTCATATAATTTTTTATATGGTCACGAGTCCAGATGTAATATTTAGCTGGAGGTATCCATGAAACGGGTTTTTCGGTTATCTTCTCTAGGGTAGCATAATATTTAATTAAAACTTTATCATCTTTTTTCTCGGGTAAAGTGTTATTTTCCACAAAATCATGGTAATTCGTCTGGAAACTATCCAAATAATCATTTTTTAAGGCATAACTTACAGTGGGATAAAATAAAAACTCGGTTACATTAGTTTTATAATTCCGAATTAATATACTCTGTTTACCTTGACCCAATGCTTCTACAGTGGCATTCCATTCTTTAAGGCATTTATTACTAGTTGATTCCATATTTATCACTCAAAAAAAAATTGTCCCAAAAAAATTTTTTATAAAATCTAATTTTAGTTTCCTGCTACGACAATATTTTGAAATAAAATGTTAGTTTGAAGGACTTATAATAATCAGCAAACTAATTCTATCATTTTATAAATTGATTAATTGTAATTTTTTTCTACAAAAGTAATAAGATCATATTCATAATAATAATCTACTTTTTCATATTAATTTAAACATTAAACATTTCAATAAAAATAATATAAACTTTATAAGTTAAATATTATTTTACTTAAATTAGTAAATTTTTAAAAATAATTAATATTATTCGAGCTAAAAAAAAAGAAATTATTAAAAAAAAAAAAATTTAGAAAAATTTTAAGATAGTTCTTCAACAGCTAATTCAATGTCCGACGCGTTAACAGTAACTCTTCCCGCATGCTTCGCGAGTTTAACTGCTTGAATGGCCACTTCTTCAGCCCATTGTTCTAATACTTTTTCTAAAGCTTCTTCTGCACCAGCACTGACCCTTTGTCCGCCGGCATTTTTTATTAATCTTCCTATTGGAGCTATTGGTAATTCACCCATATCAATCACTAAAATATAATTAAATAACTCCATATTATTTAAATATACCGAATTATAAATTAGCTAAGTTCATATTCAGCTAAAATCTTCAATAGTGTAATAATTAAATCATTTATAAAATCAAAATTATTCATATAACTAAATATTATAGATAATCCTTACAAAAATAAAGATATATTATCCCACTTGTATATGAGAAAATATAGTCAACTAGTATTAATTTCATTATTTCCGGCATCAATTTAAAGATAAAGAGATTAAGGAAAATCTGGCAAAGAATGTTTTTATAACCCGCATATTAGGGGGAAATAATTTATGAGGATTGTATCTTCAAAAATAACATCTTCTATCTATTAAATAAAACTCCCTCTACTATTGGGAATCCTATGAACCAAAAAGGAACATTTAATATGGAGGGATTTAATCTTACTAGATACTGGGCATCCCTTCAACGCTGATGAAAAACTTAAAATCATGGACACCGAAGATTTTGAACTAGTCCAACAGATCATCCGGGATCTCAAGGTTGATAAGATAATTTCGAGATGCAGCTGGAGAAGCAAAATAAGTACTTAGCAATGTTGGAGAAAAACGATAGTTTTAAAAATTGGTGGATAAAATACAATACGGAAATAGACTTTGGATCTGTATGAAATCACACCCGATATCAAATACAAAAATTTCTTAAAGCTCATTGATCATGTTAACTGGGAATTTGACAGGGCACGACGAGAAGGAAAGAACCATGACCCTAGAAAAGAAAAAACAAACCAAACTCAATGAATTTCTTTAATATCCTGTTTTAATGGATTAAACAGTTATAAGAATTCAATGTAAAGATCATTTTCAAGTTTCTTTATACATGGAATATTAAAGCTTAAAAACAATAAATAAACTTGATAAAACTATGATTCGAAATCATGGATTAATAACTACTATTAAAAAGAAAAAAAAGTTTAAGTGTGTTAGTACCACACTTACTTGATATTATCCGCCTTCTTCAACTACGAATGGTCCGTCACCTAGTTCGCCGTAGTGTTGAGAGTTATATTTTGCATAATCCCATACTACCCATCCATTACCAATATTAATCTCAACCCATCTGTGAAGGTAGTAGATACCACTTGGATTGGAAGCTTCCATAATTCGAGTTTCTATACCTTTTGCTGTTAATTGTTCATACAACCATCCACTATCTGCCCAACAATCTCCATACCCACATTGGGCCATTACTGATGGACTGGATTGTCCTTGGACATCTGCGAATTTTGCTTCTGCTGTTCCGATAGCATTTAATATAGATTGTACGTTAGAAGTTGTAGTGTTTGTACTAGCAGTTTTCCACGGTGTAACTGAAACGTAGTTGGGTAATCTCTGGTTTGTGTTTTGGAAGTTCAGTATTTTACTGAATGTATATATTGTGTTTTGGAAGTTAAGTATTCCGAGTGAAGTGTTTAAGGAATTGGGTGCTGTTCCTGTGGAATTAATGGTTTTTTGAATGCTCTGCGCGAGATTGAGATAATTTGATTCAAGTATATTCCCGTTTTTAACAGTCTCTGGGGGGTCGGATGGGCTTTGCACTGTTTTAATGGTTATTGGTGTGGTTAATCCTTTGTTAATGTCCAGCAAGTTTGCTGTGATTAATTGAAGGAATTGTGGCATTGTAACTTCAGTGTTAGCGATTGTAACGTAATTGGGTAATCTTTGGTTGGTTTGCACAAAATTAGTTACGGTGGTTGCTGCAGTGTTAATTTGCTTACTAGTGAAACTTACACTAGCGGGTGATCCAGCAGCTTTCACAGTTGATGTAGTGTTAGCTGTTGTTATTTTAGTTAGGTTTGTTACATTTGTTAAATTATGATTTGTAATGGGATTTGTTTGATTAGAAGTCCCATTTGT
>PMWA01000067.1 GCA_003166335.1 Methanobacterium sp.
CGTCAACGTCAGTAGCTATTAAAAGAATATCAGCGCCTTTAACAACTTTTTTAGCTATCATTGGATTGGTGGTGGGTATTATAGATGAAATAGTGATGTGATATTCCGCGCCTAATGCAATATTCTGCATGGCTCGGCTGACATTCTCCACATCAGAGGCTCCTTCCACTATAATCCTTACATCTATGGGACTTTTAGCATCCATTTTATTTATTTCAACCTGTATCCATTAAGCTTCTTATTCTGCCAACTGTAACTTCGAATCTTTTTGGATCTTCCAAATCCACAGGCAGCGCAGAATTTTTTCCTAGCATTGTAGGAGTTTTTACCACATCGTCTGCAACGGATGTGGGTTTTTTTATTACGCTTACCAAATGATGGTGTACCTTTCAATTTAATTATCCTCCTTAAATAAAGTTTATTTATTATTAAAACAAGATTTAATAAAATCTTTTATTCATTTAAAAAATAGATTTAATTCTTTTAGCCAGGAGAAATGTATACTATATTATCTCCCCTTATGAGTACGACTCCTAATCTTCTAGATGTGTCTCCGCCCACTAATTCTTCGGCGTCATTCAGTACTAAGTTCATATGCATGTCAAAACTTTTAAGGCTTCCTCTAAATTCTACTCCGCCTTTAAGTTTAATCAAAACTTGGGAATTCAATGATTTACCTAATACATCCAGCGGTCGTGATGTATTCACATTCTTCTGAGTATTCACATTTATCACCTTTCCTATAAATTCAAGTTGTTGTGATTTATATTTAAATGTATCCGTTGTAAAATAGTAATATATAAATGTTATAGAAACATTCAGGAAAGAATAGTAAGGTTCTAATGGTGTGTAGTAAAGTGAAGATCAGGAAAAGATACCATTTCAAGAAGAAAAAACTCAAAGAAATGCATGAAACCTTAGGAGATTACTCCAAGATAATACCAGTCAAAGCAACAGTGGAAATCCTTGAAACAGACAATCAGGATATCATACTTATAAATGGTAACCCTTGGATAATGTTGATAGATGACATTCCATTCTTAACATTAAAAGGTGCTTTAGAAGTTGAGATAACATCCCAATATGTAGTGGTGGATATGGGTGCTGTGAAATTCATGACTAAAGGAGCAGATGTCATGTCACCCGGTATAGTTAAGACAGACCCAAATATCCGAGAAGGAGACTTCGTAATAATAGTGGATGAAACCCATCACAAACCTCTAGCAATCGGACGTAGCTTAATATCAGGTGAGGAAATGACTCGAAACACTGAAGGAAAAGCTGTGAAAAACCTTCATTACATTGGCGATGAAATATGGAATCTGGAAATATAAAAAAGGAGTTTTTTTAAATGGTGGAATTAAGATACTCCTCAGGTAAAATCATATCACCAAAAGTGCATGCTGTAGGGGTATTAGCATTAGGATCCCACTTGGAAAATCATGGCGCAGCATTACCCATAGACACTGACGCTAAAATCGCCTCACACTTAGCATTACAAGCAGCATTAAAAACAGGGGCAAAATACTTAGGAATCCTTTACACAGCCACTGAATATGATTATGTTAAACACGGCCGACACGTGACAATAGAAGCTTTAGTTGATAATAATCTTAAACTCACCCTCCAAAACGCAAAAAAAAATCTTAAACTAGAGAAAATAGTATTAGTAAACGCTCACGGCGGTAACGACCCGGTAAAAAATTACCTAAAACAATTGGAAAAGGAATTAAAACTGGAAATAGTTTTCAATAATAAAATAGTAGAAATAGAAGGAGCACACGCTGGCACAGGAGAGTTATCCATAGGAGCCATATTAGGAATAGTTGACGCTGACCGATTAGATGAACACTGTCATTTCGAAGAATATCCTGAAGTAGGTATGGTTGG
The DNA here is from genome assembly GCA_003166335.1 of Methanobacterium sp. GTDB lineage: Archaea > Methanobacteriota > Methanobacteria > Methanobacteriales > Methanobacteriaceae > Methanobacterium_A. The sequence goes on from PMWA01000067.1 coordinate 1,891, forward strand.
TCTCAAAGAAGCACGCGAAGCATCAGAAGGGATTAACCGAGAAGCACAGGAAATGGAGATAACTGGCGCCTGTGTGGATCTAGAGCAGGGTGAATATTTGCTAGAAATAGCTATTGAAGATATAATTGGAGATATTATAAAATTATTAGAGTAATCTAAATAAATAAGAATTAATGCTTTGGCGAATTATTGCTTGGTTAATACAATGGATTTAATCAAATTCACTAAATATTCGTGAACAATATAAGATTAAAACAATCCACTGAATTTTTCCAATAACTCAACAATTTGTTCTTCGCGCTTACCCCTCCAAACCACGATCTCTGTTCCGATAACTGTTCCACCTTGGGATTCAATGATCTTTTTCATTTGATTTATAGCCTTATTTCCACCTGTCCAGTTAAATGGTGCACCTTTAGTGACGAAACATGCTACTTTTTTATCATTAAGCGATTTAATCTGATCCATATATGCTTTCATTATTGCTGAAAGTGAAAATGCTTGTACGGGAGCACCAAAAATCAATGCATCGTATACATTAACATCGGGTAGAGTTTTGAATTTGATATTTTTTGCTCCTTGAGACAGACTTATACTGCAAGCTTTTCTTATTGTGTATGATTGGTGGTAAAAAAAATTGACGGTATTTTATGAAAGAGATAGAAACCTGAAAATTTAGGATTAATGAATAAGAAGCTTTTAGTATCTATAAATTCTCAAGAAACTCCATCATCACTTATTAAAAAATCAGGATTATCCTGATCAGAACAATGCCCAGCATCCGGTATCATAATATATTGACTCTGTTCATCTCTTTCAGCCCATTCCTTCATGATTTTTCGTATATTTCTTAAATTATCATATTCACCATAGTCAGATGTAGCGGAGATGGGACATGATAATAGGGTTCATAGTGGATACAATTAGAAATACATCCCAGATCTTGAGTACTCTTCTTTGATAATTCATTAAATTTTTCATTTAAATATTGTTTAGTATCTGATTTTATTGCTGATGCTTCAATTTATGCTTTTTTCAGGTTCTCATAAGGGATTCATATTCTTCACTAGCATTAATTAGCCAGTAATTTAACGTGCTTTCCCCTGTTTCCAAATTAAAAACTCAATGATACTATTTAACGATAAATTTTTTTGTTTATAAAAATGATAGTTTTATTTATAATTCGATTCATATTCATGAAAACTAATAGATTGATAGTCAATAAATAATTTCCAAGTAGATGAATCTTTAAAAGGTAGATGTTTAAAAATGCAGAGAATTAACCATAAAATACTAACTTCGTCATTTATAGTAACTATCTTCCTTATTTTCACTTATATGATACCTGTTTCTGAAGCGCATATATTAATAATAGCTGATAATGACACACCTTCATCTTATGATGTTGTTCTTAACACGGCTGCAGTTTTACAAGCTAAGGGATATAATGTTTTAGAACTATACGGTGCAAATGCAACTACAGAGAATATTGTTAAAGGCATGTATAATGCTGATGCTGTGATTTATGGTGGTCATGGCGGTTACATGTATGGAAACTATAATGGTAATGGAGGACCAGCAACACCCCCATTTGCACTTGTGGGAAATAATGGTTTCATATGGGGTATTGGAGATGAAATGCGTGAAGGTGATTATGGTAATTTATTCCAAGCCCCATTTAAAAAGAATATACCTGTAATATTATTTGGAGCCTGTTTCTCCAGTGGCTGGGTTGATAATAATCAGGTTTCCAATCCTATAGAAACCATATATGATTTTTCACAGATGTTTACAGGAGCCGGGGCGAATTATTACGCGACAAATTATGTAGATTACTATCAGGGCAAACCAGTTGTAGATATTGTAGCTAAATTTCTAAATGGAGCTAGTAATTTTGGAGATGCAAATCAGGAAAACTTTGGATTAACGATAACTCAATCAACGGTCTATAATGGCCAAACTATATGGCATAATACTAACTCTTCATCCTCTTTTGTTGGTAACTGGAGTGGAGTATTCCCCCAACCTAACCAAACAGCGCTTTATAATGCTACAGCTGCTGATGCCTGGTATGATGGATCTTTACCTGCACCATCAACTAACCTAACCTATGATGCTCCCACTTCAACTACATCACATCTAATTAACCTATTCCTCACTTATATTTCAGCAATATTCAATTACCTTCAAAATCTCGCCCTTTCAAACAACATCACTATGAATTCTTAAATACAGTGCAAAAATCAATTTATTATTTAGAATTTTTATATAAGCATCAAAATTTAGAATCAAAAATAGTTAATGTTAAAAATTCCTCTAGATTGATTTAGCTCTCTCTAATTAGAGGAATAGATTTTTAATTTAAGTAATTTAATAAATATTTTGATTCTAAGAAATTATATTACTCCTTTTTTCTATTAACTAATGCTGTGATTCTTTGAATATCATTTACTTCTAAGGGAAAAATAGTTAAATCAATTTCTATAGATTGTTCATCTTCCGATAAGTTATTTTGAGCATTTAAGTTAGTATGATACTTCTCAATCACAATTTGAAAAGTCACAAATTCATTAGGCAAGTTTATAGCATAATACTCAGCGATCTGGTCTAGATAATCTTCATATGATTTCCAGAATTTAGAATCCCTAGACACTTTTTCAAGTATAAATCTTTTATCAGGATATGATAATTCTTTATCAAAAATTGTTTTATCTTCAGATTCTTCAACAAGTTTTTCTTGCTCTTCTTTATACTTTTTGAGTTTCATTTCCGGGCTAACCATTATTCAGAACCACTTTTACCAGTTTTTTAATATATCTAACTTATTTATTATTTATCTCATTTATAGAAAATAAATTTTTTTATGAATGTTACGAAATAAAATTTTGTGTTTTTTATGGACTTTTTTGGGAAAAAAATTAGTATTTTAAACTCATACAGATTTATCTTGCTTTGCAATGCAGAATCCGCATACTGCATTGGGATTATCTTTCTGTTTATCCTTCACAGGGCATATATAAGTATTATTTTCATATTTAACCTCAAATCCACCTGGAAAAGGTGTTCCTACTGCATGTATTGGTTCATCTATCACGAATGTCGTGTATATGGATATACTTTTATATATCTTGAAAAAATGGCTTTCAACTGATCGCTGCTTTAAAATCAATTTTTCCTGTTCATTTAAAAGTTTTAATGAATTTTTAAGCTCTTTTATATCCACAAATCCTTCATATAGTTTCTTATTTTCTTTTATTTCATTCACTCTTAAAATGAAACCTTTAATGTATGATTCAAGATATTTCTCTCGATACCCACTCTGAACATATTTACCCTCATTTAAAAGAAAAGTAGATGCATTCATAATATCTGAAATGTGAATATTAGATGCCTCATCTTTCAGTATAATTAAAAGGTCTTTCTTGGATAATACGTCTAAATATTCAATATCAGCAAAATTCAATTATAAATCACCTTACAAATTTTAGGAATCTCTAAAAAATATACGAATTCATTACTCTGGCTTTTTAGCCAGATTAAAAATTAAAATCATCTAATCACTAATACGCCAATATAAAAAATTTGAATAGTGTAATATCTCTTAATTCATTTATATGGGGTTTTGGTTTGTTGTAATGAAAATCGTTGATATAGTTCTATAACTGATGAAAAACATTATTTTATAGTTTTAAATATCTTTATAGTAATATTAAATTCTGTGAGTTTTATAATATGGATCTATCTAATATAAAGGAAATCAGGCCTATTTTTTTATGGTCATTGCCAGCAATTGTAGTATTTCTTGTAGCTTTAATCCCTACTTTAAAATATGGTTATCCCTTAAGCTTGGATATCTATTACCATATCCACATGGCCCATCTTTACATGACACAGGGATTTACTTATTGGGATCCCTTAACCTACGCTCCTTTTGGAAGACCTATTTATTATCCTCCATTGTTTCATTATTCGTTAGCAGTTTTAGGTTTCCTATTTAATAATAATCTTTTAACTATTGTACGAGGTTTACAACCTATTTTTGGCTTTTTAATCTTCTTATCTTTCACTTACGTTACATACAAGCTTTATGATATATATGTGGCTTTTTTCGCCGGATTTTTTGCCATGTTCACCTCTTTGATTAATCAATTTATATTGCCTATAGCAGAGAACTTGGGACTCATAATATTCCCCTTTTCATTATACTTTTATTATTTATCTGTTGAGACTAATAATTACCGATATGCGGCTATTTCTGGTGTTTTGGCAGGAGTTATATTATTGGACCATACTCTTTCGATGCTAAATTTAATAATTATTATAACTATTTTCAGTTTGATGCTCCTTTTATCAAGAAGGAAGATTAATTTGAATCATTTCTGGGTATTTTTGGGATTTTCACTTCTTGTAGCATCGATATGGTGGCTTCCGTTACTTTTGAAATATGGATATGTTTTCCGCAGTCCTGCTACTGAAGCTGTACCCTTATGGGAGTATGTACCAATCTTTGGAGTTATATCTTTAATTTTAACACCCATAGGTGGATTTTTAATTTATAAACGAAGGGAAACTCAGGATATATTAATTTTAGCCTGGTTATTATCGCTTTTAGCCCTAGCCAATGTTTATTTATTAGGGATATCTGTATTAAGTGAGAGAATTTTAACTTTTGCTGTTTTTCCTTTGGCAATCATGGCTGGCTTGGGTTTAAATTATGTAAGAATCCATTTTAATAAAAAATTATTCTATTGTTTATTAGTGATTACAGTGGCTGGGGCTGTTATATCTGCAACATTTTACATGTCAGAAACTAAACCCCTAGTTTCTTCATCGGAAGTGGACATTGGCAACTGGTTTAAAGCGCATGGGGATAAGCAAGGGGTGGTGGTATCTTCAAGTTACTTGTTAGACCCTACTATCGTTGCTATATCGGGGCAGCCGGTTGCAACAGGAGGTTATGATAATGGTAGAATTAATGAACTAGATATAGGAAAGTATATTAATGGAAACTTCGGAAAATCAGATTTAATCAGAGATAAAGTGGAGTATATTGTTTTAAATATTCAAATGAAAACTCCACCTTATTTCACAGTTGTTTATCAAAACAGCAAATATAAAATATGTATGTTAAATAAGGGTGTCCTCTAAAATTTTCCTATATTAAAGGCAAATCAGTGGATTTACTTAATACTTCAATTTAAAACTGTTCAATAAGTTTATCTCATGTTTTCAAAATAAAACTTTTTTTTAGAATTTATATCTCCTATCAAATTTTCTCCAAGCATCAACTATTTCAGGTGAAGATGCTAGCATTTCATTCAAAACAGCTTCACAGATTACATCAGATTTCACTTCATCTTCTTCTTTTACTTTCTCGGTTACATGATCTGTAATTTCATTTATTAAATCCTCTTTTTCATTTAATGAATAACCAGCATCTATAGCAGCTTTTTGTATGGATCTCTTGATTTTATCCTGGTCAAATGATTCTACAGTACCCCTTTTTTTTATAACAACCGTCATTCGTATATCTCCTCAAAACATTTTCTGATTATAATATATGATTTTCATATAGGATAATTTTTTAGATTAAAATATTGAAATACAAAAATAGGATAATTATAATTTAAATTGAAATTAATGATCTCTAATAAAATTTATATTTTAATTTTCAATTTCTTTAATTAAACGATTGCATTCGAGGATTACTTTTTTCCTATTGAATGCATAGGCAATTCTCTGCACTGCCTCGAGCATTCTAATGATTGAATCTAGCCAGCTGTAAATATCTCCAGCGTATGCGTGTATTTCAAATTCTTTAAGTAGTTTTCTGCTGATGTCCACTGGATCCCTCTTTTGCATACGGTATTTAAGGATTCTACGGGACAATTCTGCTTGAAAACATGTGCAGAAAGGCTTATCCTTACAATTACAGGAGAAGAACTCCATCTGCAGATTTATAACTTTCTCCTGAAATGCAGGATCCATATTAGCGAGATAACTTGAATTAGATAAAATATCCAGGGTTGAATCTGCAAATAAACGTGATGATAAGTTTATTTTAAGCGCCCGACTTATATGTGTGCTAAGTCTCTGGGAAAGATAAGCATTTTCAAATGGTTCAAGATTAACAGTAATCTCCAATGGATTTATTTTACCCATTCGCTTACGAATATAATGCGCATCTTCATGATGTAGGAATGACACTGAAACAGCTCTTCCATATTTAGTGGGTTTTAATGATTCATCCACTTCTTTTACAAATCCATAATTTCGTATTATTTCATATGCTGCATCATAATCTAAAGGTAAATCAACTTCTTTATAAGCAGTTCGAAGTTGTGAGGTATTTTTCACTCTGCCTGCGCATACATCTGCTAAGTATTGTTCCACCACATCATCATCGCTATATTCTACATTTATAGCATCCACTTCACTCTCTAACAAGTCCACCGCTACCATTTCCTCATTTTCATCCTCAAATTGACGACCCACCTCTGGTAACAGGTAAACTTTCCCAAGATCATGATAGGATGGTCTTCCAGCTCGCCCCAACATCTGATGGAATTCATTAGCTGTAAGCCATTTATTACCCATAGTTAAAGATTCAAATATAACCTGTGAAGCGGGAAAATCCACTCCAGCAGCTAAAGCAGCAGTGGTAACCACAGTAGATATTTCTTGTTTTAAAAACTGGCGTTCAATTAAATCTTTTTTAGCATAAGATAACCCCGCATGGTAAGCTGCTGCTTTAATCTTCCTTCTGTTGAAATAATCCGATATTTCATGAGTTTTTCTACGAGAATTAGTGAAAATTATAGTTTGACCGTGAAAACCCTTTCGGGATATAGTTTGGTGTTCTTTCCGACTTAGTTTAGCCATTAATTCCTCCCGCTCTTGCTCCGACTTTACAAATATGAGATGACGCTCCAAGGGAACAGGTCTTATCTCGTACTCCACTAATTTCATATCAAATTCTCTGGCCATTTCCTGTGGATTTTTAACTGTTGCTGAAAGCCCGATAAGCTGCGTGTTAGGGAATAATGTTTTTAATCGTTTAATTAATCCGTTGAGTCGTGGTCCTCTTTCTGCATTGGCTAAGGTGTGTATCTCATCCACCACCACCGTACCTAATCCCTCCAGTACCCCTGCTCTTCCACTGCGTAAGATGAAGTCCAGCCCTTCATACGTTCCAATGATAATGTCTGCATTTTCCACATTTTCATCTTTAATTATAAGTTCTTCTTTAGCTTTTATACGAGTCATTCCAACTCTTATAGATATTTTAAGCCCGAGACTGGAGTATCTTTTTTTAAAGTCCCGATATTTCTGGTTAGCTAATGCAACTAATGGTGTAAGATAAATGAATTTACGATTCTTTAAAGCTCCCGGAACTCCTGCAAGCTCCCCTATAAGAGTTTTACCACTAGCTGTGGCTGCAACTACTAACTGACTCTCTCCCTCTAATAATCCAGAATTAACAGATAAAACCTGAACCGGTAGTAATTGTTTCACTTGTCTCATTAAAATTTCTTTAAATTCTGATGGAATGTTTAGATTATCTACTAAGATTTTAGGAATACTTCTATCTTTCTTACTCGCTATTTTATCATAGAGAGTTAATTGAGGATTCTTCACTGGATTGAAATTAGGATCAAAAATTTTTAAAACTTCTTTTAAATTTCCTATCCTCTTCAATAAATTTTTAAAGTTTTTAAAAGTATTAAGATCAAATCCACGGCTTTTAAGTTCTCTTTTTATTTCCTCTTCAGCACAAACCCGGCATATATACTCATCATTAAATAGGTAAGATTTATCACGTTTTATCAATGTAATGTAACCTTCAAAAGTGCAGTGTTTACAAATCCTGGCTTTTCTATAGGTTATATTCAATGAATGAAGCATCTCCTCCGTTTCTGTATCGTTACCTGCTAAAAAAACGTTTTGTTTTCTTAAAATCTTTAAAGCTTCACCCGGTGGAAGCAAAGTCTCTTTATCCTTTTTAACGATGAATTTATAAGGTCTAATATGATTTTCAATTCTTCTAAGTTTCAGGTAACCATAAAAAAAAGGTTTTCTCCTCCGATTAAGAGCTCCCTTCGAACTTCCAATAGGATAAAGTTCTAAAATCTTCTTGTTTCTTCTAAGAATTATCATTAAAAACTTCTCATTCGCAATTGTTTTTTTTAATATAAAATAGGTTATTTCTTATTTATGGGAGCATATTTCATAAAAGGTTATTATTAATAAATTATCAAAAACTTAATAAATTCCGATAGTTGAAATCATTTTATCTACTTAAAAAAATATCAATTTAAAGAGTTAATCTTAAAAAAATAAAAGTAGAAAAATTTATAGTTTATTCTACCACAATCCCTTATTTAAAGTGTATAAAATTTTAATTCTTTATTTAGCTTTTGTAAAACGATGGTTCATCTTTTTTATTATCCTGAAACAAACATTTACAAGTTTAAAATAAACGTCCCATACATCCTAGTTAAATGTTATAAATTAATCTCAGGTAAAAATCCGAAAAATAGTAAACAAAGACGAATTTATAAGGGAACTCCTAGATTCAATAGATTCCAGGCCCAAGTATATCAGACATGGGGGCATAAATGCATTAAATTTGGTTCTAAAGAGAACTTAACCATTCATCATATGTTCGGATAATAGTAAATATCCAGATTTACATTTAGATCCTGATTTTAGTTTATCGCTCTGCATTGATTGCCATTGCAAATATCATGAAGAATATTTAGAAGATTTTAATGTTGAAAATTTGTATAATTTTTTGTTTAAAACTAAATGATTTGAGCTTTATCTAAATTTAAATAATATAATAGGATAATAATTACACAAATTGTTTAGAGGTTTTAATATGACAATTAAAAAACTAAGAGCAAATGGACGGATTTATGAAATAGGAAAAGATGGGGTGCGGGATATCGGATGGGATAGAGATATGGGATTAGTTACAGTTGTCTATGATATAAAATCAGAATGGGATACTAAAATAATTTCCATTAACGGTGTTGGATCAATAGACATTAAACAATGAGAATTAATTTATACCCGGGAATGTTTAACAGAATATATTATCCACTTTTCTTACTTTTTTAACAGATTCCTACATTATACTCATAAAAGCTTGATAAATGAAAGTTAATTAATGGATAAATAGGAAAGAAGATTTTATTATTTCATAATATACATAGCTCTGATAATTTTTATATTATATATAATATTCTTAATTTAAAATAAACCAGCGTTATTTTTTTTTTATGACTTGAAAAACTCGAAAAATTAAGATCCTCTTTTTTTAAGATTTATCCTATTAAGAAGTCATAAAACGGGGAGTGGACGCTTGCGAAAACTATTAACTCCCTCTTCGCACTTCAAAAATAAAAAACTGGCTATACTTCACTGTCGAGGTGTTTACAAAAATTACTTTATTTTTATAATATATTTTTTTTTCATTAAAAAAAATGAATAAAATTTTTTAATTTCTTGACAATAACTTGACATTTTAAGAATTTAATTGATAATTAAAGAATGTCATTTCCTTCTTTAGCTTGTTTTACTAATTCAGTTGCTTGTTCTCTGAGTTTGAATTTCTGAATTTTCCCACTAGCCGTTAACGGAAAGTTATCTACAAAGAATATGTGTTTAGGGACTTTGTATCGAGCAATTTTAGTTGAAGCATAATCTATTACATCTTCTTCAGTTATATCCGCTTCATCGTCTCGTATTACAAATGCCCCTACTATTTCACCATATTTTTCATCTGGTATACCTATCACTTGGACATCCTTAATGCCTGTCATAGTGTATAAAAATTCTTCAATTTCCCGGGGATAAATATTTTCTCCTCCCCTGATGATCATGTCTTTGATGCGACCAACGATGGTATAATAACCATCTTCATCCACGGTGGCTAAATCTCCACTGTGAAGCCAACCATCCTCTTCTATGGTTTCTTTAGTTATTTCAGGCATCTTATAATAACCCTTCATCACGTTATAGCCTCTGCACATGATTTCTCCGGGTTGATTAGGGCCAAGAGTCTCACCAGTTTCAGGGTTGATGATTTTAACCTCACAATGAGGCATAGCTGTGCCTACAGTTTCTACTTTCTTCTCTATAGGGTCATCAGCACGGGTTTGAGTGAACACTGGACTAGCCTCAGTTAATCCATAGGCTATAGTCACTTCCTTCATATACATTTCATCCACAACCTTCTTCATGGCTTCAATAGGGCAGGGAGAACCCGCCATGATTCCAGTGCGGAGACTGGTTAGATCAAATAATTCGAACATCGGATGAGTGTATTCAGCAATGAACATGGTTGGTACACCATAAACAGCAGTGCAAAGTTCCTTTTGAATAGCAGCTAACACCATTAATGGATCAAAAACCTCTAACATCACCAGGGTTGCTCCGTGAGTTACAGCAGCTAATACCCCTAATACAATTCCAAAACAGTGAAAAAGGGGAACTGGAAGGCATACTTTATCTTTATCTGTAAAGTTCTGCCTTTCCCCTATATAATATCCGTTATTTAAGATGTTTCTATGGGTGAGCATCACTCCTTTGGGAAATCCAGTGGTTCCTGATGTGTACTGCATGTTAATGACTTCCTGGTTATTGAGAGATTTTTTGATAGTAAAAAACTCTTCATTAGGGGTATGCTTACCCAGAAGTATTAATTCACTAGTGTTATACATTCCACGGTGTTTCTCCTGTCCTAAGTAGATTAAACATTTCAAGTATGGAAATTCTTCACTTTTAAGTTTACCTCTCTCTTGGGTTTTAAGTTCTGGAAGTAATCCATAAATTGTTTCAATGTAATCTACGTCTTGAAATCCGTCGATAATTGCTAAGAATTTCATATCTGACTGTTTCAGGACATAAGCTAATTCATGGATTTTGTAGGCAGTGTTAACTGTAACTAGAACCGCACCAATTTTTGCTGTGGCAAACATGAATGTCAGCCAATCAGGGATGTTTTTAGCCCATATACCAACATGATCTCCTTTGGAAACACCTAAAGAGATTAAACCCTTAGAGAAAAGATTAACTCGCTCATTAAATTCTTTATAAGTGAAACGGAGGTTCCGATCGGGATAAACTAGAAAATCATTACTATGATTTTTCTCCACTTGTTTTTCAAAGAAGTCACCAACTGCATCTTCAGTAAAAAGCATTTCTATTACACCCTAAAAAACATAATTTTTTTATTCATATGAATAATGTTCTTTTTTTCAAAATTTTTAATTTCTGAATATTTCAATTCAAAGTAAAATGGTAAAGTTTTAACTGATTTCTTCAGTTATCAGATGTTTTTCCAATGTTTTACATATGTATTCAGGTATGGGTTTGGATTTCCCAATTTCGAAGTCATAATTTACGAGAACAGCCTTTCCTCTTGCTTTTAATTCATTATCCTGCCATGCTTCATGTCCAATAGTGAAGGAGCTGTTACCAATCTTAAGAATGAAACTTTTGATTTCCACGTCTTTTCCATAATACATTTGTCCTATATAATCAAATTCTGTACGTACTAGGATTAATTTCCATTTATCATAGCTTAAATCAAGATCTGGAGTGAAAATTCTGAAGATGGGGTTTCTTCCTACTTCGAACCATTCCACAAGTGCTATATTATTAATATGCCGAAGTCCATCAGCATCACCGAATCTTGGGGTAACTTTGGTGGTAAACATTCTTTTATGCCTCTTAAAATAATTTTTTTTAGAAATAATTTATGTTATTATTTAGAAAATTTTTATTTAGTAGAATGAAGTATTAATTTTTTTTATAATGGAGCATAGATAACAGCTAATATTCTTGCTTTTATTTCATCAGCTGCATGTAATTCGTGGGGAATTACCGAATCATAATAGATACTATCACCTACTTTAAGTTGATATTGTTCTTGGCCATAGAGAATTTCTATTTCCCCATCCAACACATAGATAAATTCTTCTCCTTCATGTGATGAAAGTTTGTTTTCTCCTGTTTTAGGGCTTACTTCAATGATGAATGGTTCCATGTGCCGATCCTGCTTTCCGTAAGCTAAAGAATAAAAATCTAGAGTGCTTTCTTTAAGATTACTATAACTTCCTGAGAAATGAGTAATGTTTTCTGATTTCCCAGATTTCACCATGAATGGTCCTGTTTGGGGTGCATCATCGAGAAACGTGCCTAATCGCACCCCTAGTACCCTAGCAATTTTTAAAAGAGGAGTAAGAGAAGGGACATAAGCTCCACCTTCCAAGTCTTCTATAAACTCTACACTGCAGTGACTTGCATCAGCTAATTCATTTACAGTCATTCCATTATTTTTTCTTACATGACGAATTTTTTCCCCAATCTTATTTTCCTCTGACATTTCTATTCACCTTCAAAAAAAAATGGACTATGAAATTTACTATTGATAACTTTTTAGTATATACCTAATCATTTAGCTTCGTTATTTTAAAACCTTTGATTTAGATATTATTTCTAATATCCACCTTTTCAACTTTTATACTAATCTATTATGATGATAAACCTTGAAAGTCTTGATTTATAATATTAATCAAAAATTTCTGAATAGTAAGAAAAGAAAAAATTATATTTTAAATTATTTTAAATTAGTAATCCATGAGCTTTATCATTGATTATCCGTTAGTATTGTTTTGAGATCCAGAATTATTATTATAATTTGTCGAATTAGAAGTTTCATTGGTTGTGTTAGTATTATTCGTAATTATGGTTTGTTCAATTAAATACACTGGTTCAAAAGATGGATCATTCATCTGAGTTATTTGCTGCTGGTTGAAGGATGTAATATCTGATGGAATAAGATTTACCATTGAATTCCCGCCCAGATCAAATGCATTTGCAACTGAACCAAATCCATAAGCAATTAAAGCAATCATTAATACTATGAAAATCGTTCCAGATTTTTTAGAATTCATTTTAAAACAACTCTGAAAAACTTTAAAAGTTTATAAATCTAATAATAAATAATATTCCCTTCAAATATTTAAATTTAATGGAATTCAAGCTTTAAAATACTAAATTTTCCCAGTGGAGTTTTAATAGTTTTATTTAAACTAATTTCTTCAAGTATTAATTTTTTTTTTATTCCACAGTAACACATTTAGCAAGATTTTTTGGTTTATCAGGATCTATACCTCGTTCGATACTAATATAATATGCTAAAAGCTGCAATGGAACCACGTAAGTTATAGGAGACATTATTTCATTGATTTCATCCGTGAATTCTATGTAATCATGTGCCTCTGATTTTAGAACATCATCTTCTCTTGATCCTAAAGCTATTATTTGGGCTCCCCGTGCCTTCACTTCCTCTATATTACTTACTGTTTTATCATGACTCTTCCCTGGCGGTGCTATAGCAACTACAGGAACATCATCATCTATAAGAGCTAAAGGGCCGTGTTTAAGTTCTCCAGCAGCATAACCCTCACCATGAATATAGGTAATTTCTTTAAGTTTGAGTGCTCCTTCCAATGCGGTGGGATAGGAGAAGCCTCTTCCAATAAAGAAAAATGCGTTAGAAGTGTTTGTATATCTCCGGGCGATTTCCCTGATGTGATCTTCCATTTCTAAGATGGTTTTTATATATTCTGGTATTTTTTTAAGTTGTTGGTTCAGTTCTTCGTTTTCAGTCATACATGTTGCGAGTAAATAAATGGATGTTAACTGAGTTATATATGTTTTAGTGGCTGCAACACCTATTTCAGGACCTGCTCTAGTATATATAACATGTTGAGCATCCCTGGTTGCTGTACTTCCTACTACATTTACAATAGCTAAAGTCTGAGACTTTTTATTCGCTATTTTGAGAGCCTTCAGTGTATCTGCAGTTTCTCCAGATTGTGTTATTAATATAACTAACGTATTTTCATCTAAAGAATTTGATGAATATTCAAATTCAGAAGCTAACACCACTTCAGTAGGTGTACCTAGTAAAGTTTCAAAGAGATATTTACCAACCAGAGAAGCGTGGAAAGATGTTCCGCAGGCGACAAAACATATTCTTTGGAAATGTCGGAATTTTTTTACGGTTTCTTTTATTTCTGATTCTTCCATTAATGTGTTTTTCACGGCAACTGACTGTTCATGAATCTCTTTAAGCATGAAATGTTCAAATCCCTGTTTTTCAGCCATATCCGGTGACCATTCAATAGTATGCATTTCTTTAATGAGTACTTCATTATCTAAATTCTTAATAGTGACTCCAGTATCCTCTAGAATTACCATTTCATTGTCATCCAAATATAATACCTGATTGGTGTGTTGTAAAATGGCAGGTACATCAGATGCTATAAAGTATTCATCTTCACCTACACCTACGATAAGGGGGCTTTCTTTTCTTACTCCTATGACTTTATCTGGTTCTAATGTGGATATAACAGCTAAAGCGTAGGATCCTTTGATTTGTTGTATTGCTTGACGAATCGCTTCCTCTAATCCAACCCCATTGTCCGTGTATTTTTCGATTAAGTGGGGTATAACTTCCGTATCAGTGTTTGAGGTGAAACGATGTCCTTCTTCTTCAAGTTTACTTCTGAGTTCTTTGTAGTTTTCAATTATACCATTATGAACTACTGCTATTCTGTTTTTGCAGTCAGTATGTGGGTGAGCGTTTTCTCTAGTTGGTAATCCGTGGGTAGCCCATCTTACATGTGCTATACCTTTTAAACCGGGTAAGTCAGTTATTTGTAGTTTTTCATCAACTTCATCTATTTTTCCTTGATCCTTCTTAATGCTTAATCCTCTGCTGCTGGTGGCGATACCTACTGAATCGTAACCCCTGTATTCGAGTTTCTTAACGCATTCTAGTAGTATTGGTGCAGCATCTTTATCTTTAAGTATGCATCCTACAATTCCACACATGATTTTTCACCGATAATGAATGCTTTAATAAAGCTTTTAACAATTAATTACTATAATTAGATTATGAATTAGAAAGTTTTACAATATCACTACTTGTAAATTTATATGAATATAAAAGTATTTGATAATTTGGNNATAATTAAATTTAGAGATGATATCACAGCTGGTGATGGTGAAAAAAAAGATAACCTTACCAGAAAAGGTTATTATAATTCTGTTATCTCCGCTAAATTTTTTGAATTACTGGAGGATGGTGGAGTTAAAACTCAATATATTAAAATATTAGAGCCTGGATTAATGTTATCCCATAAATTGGATATGCTACCACTAGAAATTATAACTCGGAATATAGCTGCGGGAAGTCTTGTTAGAAAGTTTCCATTCAAGGCTGGGCAGGAATTTGAACCTCCTATTATACAGATGGATTATAAAAATGATGAATACCATGATCCTATGTTGAATGACGATATAACATTGGCATTGGATTTATCAACTAATGACGAACTTGAAAGAATCAGAGAAATCACACTCCGTATCAATGACGTTTTAAAGGGTTTCCTTAAAGATAAAAATATTATTTTACCCGACTTCAAAATTGAATATGGTAAGGATTATCGTGGAGAAATAGTTTTAGGTGATGAGATAAGTCCTGACACCTGCAGATTCTGGGATGCTCAAACCTTTGACGTTTTAGATAAGGATTTATTCCGAAAGGGAGAATCCAATGTAATAGACGCATATCAGCAGGTAGCATCACATATACTGAATGATGAAGATAAAAATAAGTGGAAATTAAATTTCTAATTATTGAATTATTACTTTATTCATAACATTATTAAAGAAAAAATTGGTGTAATCTATTATGAAATACTATGCAGAGGTTAAAATAAGTTTAAAGAAAGGCATGCTCAATCCTGAAGCGGCTACTATACAAAGAGCTTTATCCCTTCTAGAATACCAAGTGGAAAATACTAAAACCATCCAAATAATAAAATTCTCTCTAACTGGAGAGAATGAGAAAAATATCCATGAGGAAGTGGATGAAATGTGCCAGAGATTACTCTGCAACCCCGTTATCCATAATTATGAGATAAAAATAACCCCCCAATTGAAGGATGAATAAAGAATGAAAGTAGGTATTATTAGATTTCCAGGCTCCAACTGTGACCGTGACGTATTCCACGCTTTAGAGTTAGCAGGAGGACAACCCAGTTATATTTGGTGGAATCAGAGGAATCTTTCAGATTTTGAGGCAATTGTAATACCTGGCGGGTTCTCCTACGGAGATTACGTGAGAGCCGGAGCCATAGCGGCCATTACACCTATTATAGACGGCGTTAAAGAAATTGTTAAAGAAGAGAAACCAGTATTAGGAATTTGTAACGGAGCGCAGATACTGGCAGAGGTGGGTTTGGTTCCAGGAGTATTCACCACAAATAGTAACGCTAAATTCATATGTAAATGGACTGAGTTAAAGGTTAAAACCAAACGTACACCATTCACCAGCATGTATCAGCAAAATGAAGTCATTAAGATGCCCATAGCTCATGCTGAAGGCCGTTACTATAATGATGAAATGGAGAAACTCCAAGATCAGGATCAAATAGTGTTAGCCTTTGCAAGTGAAAACCCTAACGGATCACTAGAGGCTGTGACTGGAGTTTGTAATGAAAATGGATTAGTTTGCGCAATAATGCCCCATCCTGAAAGAGCTTCTGAACGTATTTTAGGATCAGTTGATGGTTTAAAATTCTTTAAAGGAATGTTAAAAAAATTATAATACTTTTTTTTCTAAAAAAAATTTGATTTTGGTGAACTAGAAATGGTGGTATATTTAGTAGGTGCAGGACCCGGTGATCCGGATCTTATAACTTTAAAAGCAGTTAAAATACTTAAAAATGCGGATGTAGTAATATACGATCGTCTGGCTAATGATGAAATCCTTAAATATGCAGAGAATGCAAATTTAATCTACGTTGGAAAGAAGGCTGGTGAACATTACAAAACTCAGGATGAAATTAATCAAATCTTAATAGATGAAGCAAAAAATTATGAAAGAGTAGTGAGACTTAAAGGGGGAGATCCATTCGTATTTGGGCGTGGTGGTGAAGAAATCTTAGCTCTCCTCAAAGAGAATATTCCAGTAGAAACTGTTCCTGGAGTAACCTCTGCAGTAGGCGTTCCCACATCAGTTGGGCTTCCAGTCACTCATCGAGGTGTGGCTACCTCTCTTACCATTGTAACTGGTCATGAAGATCCTACTAAAAGTGAAAAACAGGTTAAATGGGATTTTAAAGCAGACACCATCATTATACTCATGGGTGTGGGAAGATTGGATGATAATACGCGTGAATTAATGAAATATAGGGACCCTAAAACTCCAGTTTGTGTTATAGAAAACGGGACCATGCCTAATGAGAGAATAATAACCGGTACACTAGAAAATATAACGAGAAAAGATGTAAAATCACCCGCGCTTGTGATAGTAGGGCGTGTAGTGGATGTATTTCAGAGGATTCAACGATGAAAAGTTTTAAAAATAAGTTAATAGCTGTAACTCGGCCTTTAGAGAGGAGTGGAGAGGCTGTACAGATAATTGAAGATTATGATGGAGAAGCATTTGTGGCACCCACTCTTGAACTGCAAATTTCCAGTTCCCAATCACTGATTAAATTATGTGAAAGGGTAGGTGAATTGGATTGGTTAGTATTCACTTCACCAACATCAATTTTATCTCTTTTTAAGCATTGCACTAACTTGAAAGATAATTTAAATCCTGATTGTAGAATAGCGGTTATTGGTCCACGTACGGGGAATTATCTTCTGGAATATGGATTAAAAGCAGATATTGTTCCTGATGATTATACTGCTGAAGGATTACTCGAGGTTTTCCAGAATATTGATATTAAGTATAAGTTGATTGGTATTCCTAGAACTTTTGCCGCACGGGATACGCTTCCCATGGGATTGGAGGATATGGGTGCAGAGGTTTTATTGGCGGAGGCTTATAAATCAGGTCTTCCTAAGGATAAAAAAAAGGTTTATCAACTTATAAAAAGCGTGATTAATAGGGAAGTGGATGCTGTTACGTTTACCAGCACTCTTACTGCTCAGAATTTATTTGAAATTGTGAAAAAAGAAGAATTGGATGATTTTCTGGAGCCTTTGAAGAATGGTGAGGTTTTAGTGGCAGTGATTGGTCCTGTAACCGCTAAACCATTAGAAGAGAGGGGCATACCTATCATAATTCCGGATGAATACACAGTTAAAGCAATGTTAAATAAATTAAGAGACGAATTTTCAAATGAATAATTTTTTTAGGGTGATTGAAATTGAATAATGATAGAGGGAAAATTATAATCTGGCCAGTTTATATTGATTCAAATAGAACTCAAGCTGAAGGTAGGAGGATTCCAAGAGGATATGCAGTTAGCTCCCCGAAGTTAAGAGAAATTTCTAGGGCTGCCGGTAAATTAGGTTTGAATCCTTTAGTAGAAAAGGATAAATCATATCCTAAATTATGGTGGGAGAAATCAGGAAGAGTGATTGTAGATAAGAACATGTCTAAAAGAGAGATTATCTTGAGAATAAGTAAGATGATTAATGGATTTCGACAATGAATCCCTTTAATTTGATACTATTAAAGAAAAATTTTTTTGGAATTATTTTAATCTCTTTTTTTTTAATCCTATTTTTTTCCTTAAATGTATTTAATTAATCCTATATAATTTTAGAAATCTATTTATAAGCATTAAATTTAATATACAGTTAAATGGAATAGAATGAATTTAATTTTATTATAATTATGGAGTTTAATGCATGGTTAATAGTAAAGTAGGCATTATGGATCAAATGTTTTCTAAGGCTCATGGAATGGTTCAAGAAGCTGAAGACGTGAAGATTTATAGCCACATTGATTGTGATGGAATATCCGCCGGTGCTATACTCTCATCAACCTTGGATAGGTTAGGAATAAATCATGAAATTGAATTCATAAGTTTGGATATGATTGAAGATTTAAAAGCAGAGAATGAACTCACCATCTTCAGTGATCTAGGCTCTGGTCAGAATCTGGATAAATTTAGTACTTCTCTCTCTAAGATTTTAATTTTAGATCATCACCCACCTCTTAGAAGTTTAAATCATGGTAATGGAAGATTTTTGGAGTTAAATCCTCACCATTATGGTATAGATGGATCATATCAGATATCTGGTGGAGGTATGACTTATCTTCTTGCCAGAACCTTTGGATTCTATGATTTAAGTTGGATTGGGGTTTTAAGTGCTGTTGGGGATATGCAGAATAGTTTAAATGGTAAACTTCAGGGTTTGAATCATGGAATACTTAATGATGGGATTACAAGAAGTTTAGTGGATTCTGTAAATGATCTATCAATTTACGGAAGGCAGACTAGACCCTTATTTGTTGCTTTATCCTATTTCGGTGATGTTAATCTTCCCATAACAAATAATCGTAATGAATGCATTTTAATGTTGAATAAATTAGATATTCCTACCAAGAATGGTAGAAAACAAAGATCATTATGTGATTTAACCCTAGAAGAGAAGAGAAGAATATTCTCCGAGTTGGTGAGAATGTTATCCCGTGAAGTTCCCCATAGATATGTTAAACATATCCCTAAACTAATATCCGGGGATGCCTATGAGTTTTTAATGGAGAAGAAGTATTCACCTTTAAGGGATGCTAGTGAATTTTCAACAGCTATTAATGCCTGCGGCCGTCATAAAAATCATCGAGTAGCCCTCGAAGTTTTAAAGGGTGATAGAGGACTTGCATTAGATGATATGGATAGCTTAACACGGAAGCATCGGAGATATTTGGCGGAAAAGATGGATTGGGTTCGAGAGGATGAGCGGATAACTCAACTAGAGAATCTGCAGTATTTCGATGGTAATGGAATAAAAAGTGAAGTTATTGGAACCATAGCTGGTATGATTTTAAGTTATGGTGACTGGAAAAAACCAATAATAGGTTTTACTGACATTAGTAGTGAAAAATCTGGTATTAAGGTTTCATTACGTTGTTCACGTCTCTTAGCTCATGATGGTATCCATTTCGGTAATATTATTAGGAAAGTGGCGGAGAAAGTGGGTGGCAGTGGAGGGGGTCATTCAGTGGCGTGCGGAGCTTACATACCTGAGGACAGTAGAGGTAAATTCCTACGAATATTTAATGAAACATTAAATGGTGTAATTTAACGAATTCCATTATTTAGATGTGATTTATGAAAAAAACTGTGAGTGAATAAATAATATGAAGGTTTTTAAAAAGAAAGGGGAATTCACCCGACTTCAAATATTGGCTGAGATAGCTAAACAAGAACCTCATCTGCGCCAGAAAGATATCGCTGATAAACTTGGAATAACCATACAAGCCGTCTCAGAAAATATTAAAAGTTTAACGGATGATGGATTTGTTGAGACAAGTAAAAGACCTGCCAACTATCGGATCACTAAAAGGGGAATTGAGATAGTTAAAAATGAGGCGATGAACCTCAAAAAATACGCTGACCAAGTATTGGATACTATGAATACTTATAAATCCATATGGCCAGCTATAGCTAGGGAAGAATTAAATTCAGGAGATGAAATCTGGCTGGAAATGGATGAAGGAACCTTATACGCCACTTCGCATAAAACATCAGCTTATGCAGAAGTATTAAACAATGCTAAAAAAGGCGAAGATGTAGCTTTAATTAAATTAGGTGGTATAATAAAACTTGAATCAGGATATGTAGTGATCATTAAACTACCCACCATAAATCATGGTGGTTCACGTGCTTCTGATCTAAAGAAGATTGAAAAAATATACTTTGATGATCAGAGAAAATTTGATCGAGTAGGTATTATGGGAACTGTATCACGGGCAGTTACTAATAAATTAGATATTCAAGCCGATTTTGAATTTGCAACACCACAAGCTACAGTAGCTGCAGCTAAAAGAGGATTAAACGTATTAGTATTCGCTGTTGGTAAAATGACCAATACTATAATCAGGAAACTGGAAAATGAAGGAATTAACTACGTCATCGAAGATGTTAAAAAATGAAATATCTACATTAATTATTATTTTTAATCATTAGATTTTCTTAGAAGTCATAAGTGATTTTCAAGTTTATATAAGATTTATTTTTTTAAATTAAATTTTTAATGAATTTATTTTAATTATAGTGTTATAATCAATACATAGACTTAAAAATTTTTAATAATAATTAAACTTAGTTTGTTATATCCGGTTATTAAGCGATTGAAATGAAAGCATTAGGATGGTGGGGTTATTATTTATTAATTCGCATAATTATAGTAGTTATAATTATAATTGTGGTTTATATTTTATATTGGCTGCCGAAACACTGAATTTACTATCATTTTTTTATATGAATTTACAGCCAGAATTATCAATTTTAGAAATTAAAACATCTTCAACACTTGTATCTGGAGTTTTAGATAATGCAAATACCGTGTTGCCGAGCATAGCCATTGAAGCCCCCATGGTTTCTTCTTCAAATACTTCCACTAATTCATGAAGTTCAGAATTCATTAATGAAGTTTCCTCTGCGAATTTACGGGATAATTTTATGAAAGTTTTAAGATCTGGTTTTTTTATAAGTTCATCTAATAATTTTCTTCCGGTTTGATTAATTCTCTTTTTATAATATGGATCTTCAATTATTTTGGAGGTTTCAATTTCTCCTAAAGTTTTGCTTATAATAAAAATCTCATTATTATTATTTTTCTCAATTATTCTATCTACCATTCCTATTCCTGGAGAACCTTCTTTAATTCTTAAGACTATTCCGCCAGTTATTTCAGCCATTACATCACCCAACCCACTCTTCATCTCAATCTCCGCCAAATGAGCAAAGGAAGCTGCCTTATTAAATGTTAATGGTAAATTAAGAGTTTTAGTGAGGGCTAGTGATGTTCCTAAAGCGCATGCTGCTGAAGTTCCGAAACCTGTGCTTATGGGAACCTTAAATTCATGTTTAATATTAATCTTCTTATCTTCTAGTTTAAAACTATTTTTAATGAGATCAATTGTTTTATAAGTTATTGATGCATTTTTAGGGTCATATTTACCATTTATTTTTACTTGAACATCCTCTGCACCATCTTCTATTTTAAGTTCGGTTAGAATCCCCTTATCTAAAACTACTCCTGCTCCACGTGATCCTTTATAAAGAGGATTATGATGGTCAAAAATCTGAAAAAACCCGGTGATATGTCCAGGTACGAATATAGAACATTTCATTTTATAATCACTACTACTAGTTTATGGAAAAAATATTTAATGACTTTTCTATAAAAATTTTTAAGATATAAAAAAATTCGGGTAAGAATTTAGAACTTAGATAGAGTTATTTGAAAAACAGAACCTTTAATATATCTCTAGATTATTTATGCATATATTCATATTATTATTTTTAGGTTAGATATATTACTGTTTAAGATTATAAATTAAGAATAAGTATTTGAAAGGATGAATGGGAGGATTATTTACGAGCAAGAGAATAGATTTTCATACTCATAGTATATTTAGTGATGGTGAGCTTCTTCCTTCAGAGATAGCTAGGCGTGCGCAGGTTCTTGATCATGAGGCGGTTGCTATAACTGATCATGTGGATTCTTCGAATATTAATAGTGTGGCTAATGTGATTAGTACTGTTATTGATATTCGGGATAATTGGGATATTGAAGTTATTCCTGGAGCTGAAATAACTCATGCACCGGTTGAGATCATCAATAAACTTGCTAATAAAGCAAGGAAATTGGGTGCTGAGATTATAGTGGTTCATGGTGAGACGTTGATGGAGCCTGTTCTTGAGGGAACGAATTTTACGGCTGTTAATTGCCAGGAGGTTGATATTTTAGCTCATCCCGGACTTATAACAATTGAAGAAGCGGAGATTGCCAGGGAGAATGATATTGCATTGGAGTTAAGTTCTAGGAGAGGACATTGTCTAGGTAATGGTCATGTTGCCCAAGTAGCATTAAAAGTAGGTGCTAATCTGGTAATGGATACTGATACTCATGCACCTCAGGATTTAATATCTTATGATACTGCATATCAAATAGCTTTAGGTGCTGGAGTGCCTGAAAAAGAGATTTATAAAATTTTAAGAAGTAATCCTGTGAATATCTTAAAGAAGAAAGGATTAATCTAAAAAAATCATTTATCTTATTATTTTATTAAAAAATCATCACTTTTTTGTTTTTTGTAATATTATTAATTCCAAAGAATTTCAATTAACATGTTAAACATTCATGGAAAAATTTAATTAATAGATGAAACAGAATAAAGGTTATTTAAGGGGTGTAAAAAAGGATGAACGAAAAACTTCAGGGTATTATATACATTATAATTGCCATTCTAATAATAGTGATAATGCTAGAAGTTCCTTGGTTTTATGTCTATTTAATATGGATAATAGCCATTGGATTAATAATAGCGGGTGTATATCTACTTATATTAAAAAATAGATATTAAAATTTTTTTTTTAATCCTTCTTTTTATTTATTTAATCATAGTGTATTCTAATACTAAATCTTTTCCTAGTGTATAATTTTTTTTAAGTTTTAGTTTAAACGCTTCCCTCATATAATCGACTCCTTCTCCTCCAACTAAAGTTTTAGCCTTCACTCCTCCAATTATCATAGGGGCTATGCATACTCTAACTTCGTCAACCAACCCCGCCTGGATCATGGAGTAATTTAAAGTGGATCCACCCTCTAGCATTAAGGTTCTCACTCCTCTTTGAAACAGTTCATTCATTAGGATGGGGAGATCAACTTTATCTTCCCCACTTATCACTACCTCTACATTTGCTGCTTTATCTTTTAAGGCTTGAAGTTTATGATGTGGTGCTTTCTCAGTAACAGCAATTAAAGTGGGCGCTTCATCATTTAGTACGCGTGATTTTAGGGGTATTCTAGCTCTGCTGTCTAAAACTATTCTTAATGGATTATCTGATTTTTCTGCAGGTATTTTATGAATTGTTAATCGTGGATCATCCGCTATTACTGTGTTTATTCCAACCATAATGGAGTCAAAATCTTTTCTAAGCTTGTGAACTCTTATGAGGTCTTCTGAACCAGAAATTTCTGAACTTCCCGTTTTTGTGGTTATTTTACCATCCAAAGTCATGGCAGAGTTTAAAATTATATATGGTTTCATATTACTTCCACCTTAAAAAATTATTTGTTTAAAAACTTTAAATTTTATTATTTTTTATCTATTATTTTAATCATTTTATAAATTATTAATAACAAAATAAAATGGATATTCAGAAAATATGATTTAAAGAAGAGGACGATTTGAAATGAATGATCATCGCTATCAAACGGGTAAGAATAATCTTGAAAAAATGAATGATAATGGATTTAAGAGATTAAAAAAAAGTTTAGATGATATTGCACCTGATTTAGTTCGTTTTGTGGTGGAATTTCCTTATGGAGATATTTATTCACGTTCAGGGCTTGATTTAAAATCCAGGGAAATTGCAACTGTAGCTGCACTTACAGCTTTAGGTAATGCTCAGCCTCAACTTCAAAGCCATATAGAAGGTGCTTTAAATGTGGGTTGCACTCGTGAAGAGATTGTAGAAGTGATAATCCAAATGGCAGTTTACGCGGGATTCCCCGCATCTATAAATGGTATAACCGCTGCAAAGAAAGTATTTGAAAGATTAGATGATGGAAAATAAAAAAAAATTAATTTCAAAATTTCATTTTCATATTCTAAATATTTTTTTAGCATTATTTTCTGTTATTTTATCAACTTTATTGGTTGATATTGATTTTATATCTGCAATTTTTTTAACCACTTCTTCGACGAAGGATGGTTCATTTCTTAAACCTTTAAAAGGTGATAAATAAGGACTATCTGTTTCTGTTAACATATTTGAAAGTGGTTGATCCTTAATGAGTAATTGATGATCTTTAGAGAAGCATATAATTGTTGAAAAAGAAAGGTAGTAACCTAGATCCACTATCTTATGGGCTGTTTCAGGATCACCACCGTAGCAGTGAAATATAATATCAGGTAGTGATGAATATTTCATTACTATATCCAACGCCTCTTTTTCAGCTTCACGTGCATGTATCACTAATGGCAACTCATATTCACTTGCTAATTCTATGAATGTTTTAAATACTTTTATTTGTCTTTCTTTACTTTTATCATTATTTAATTCGTGATAATCAAGTCCAGTCTCACCGATTGCTACAATTTTATCAATACTTTCTTTGATCTCGTTTAATGCCTTTTCAATTATATCATAATCGGCTTTTGATGCGTTTAATGGGTGAAATCCTAAGGTGGGATATAGGAATCCCTTATATTCATCTGTAAATTTTAATGTGCGTCTATTACCACCTAAACTTGCCCCAGAGTTGATAATAGCCTTCAATTTATGTTGAGCTCTATCCATTATTTCTTCCCGATTCTTATTATATTCTTTAAAATCAATGTGACAATGAGTATCTATCATAAATTTATACTCCTACAAATTGAAATATGGGTTACCTGTATTGTTAATATTGAAAAAATAGCATTTAAATAGAATTATTTTTAAATTCCATATCTTCTTTCTCTTTGTTGATATGATCTTAACGCTCGTAGAAAATCTACTTTCCTGAGTTGAGGCCATAAACTATCGCAGAAGTAAAGTTCAGAGTAGGATGACTGCCATAATAAAAATCCACTGAGTCTTTCTTCGCCACTGGTTCTTATTATTAAGTTGGGATCTGCAAGTCCGGCTGTGTAAAGGTTTTCATTAACTATTTTCTCATCTATATCCTCAGAATTTATTTTTCCTTCCTTAACTTCATTTGCAATCTTTTTTATTGCATCCACTATCTCTAAACGTCCATCATAACCTATGGCAATGTTCATTAATCTTTTATCATAATTAGCGGTGGATTTTTCAGCTATTTTTATAGCTGTTCTCACATCATCCGGCAGTAATTCTAATTGACCTACAGCCTTTATTTTCACTTGATTTTTATGTATTTTCTTATTTTGAGCTATATCTTCAAAATTCTCTTTAAAAAGATTCATCAAACCTTCAACTTCTTTTTTTGGTCTTTTAAAATTCTCGGTTGAGAAGGCGTAGACTGTAACTATCTCTATTCCAAGATCAACACACCAATCCAAAAACTGTTCCAGAGTACTTATACCACGTTTATGACCTTCAATGGGATCTATACTTCCTTGTATTTTTGAAAATCTTCTGTTACCATCCATTATGATAGCTACATGTTGGGGCATGTTTTCTGTTCGTAGATTTCTTGAGATATACCACTCGTATACTGTGTAAATTGGCTTTAGAACTGACATTCCTACTCCTTGATGATAAATTTATTAATCCCTGACAAGTCCCTTTATTCTCTATTCGTTATTCTTAAATCTGCTAAATATTTAGCAAATTTTAATGCTCTTATATATCCTTCTACATTTTGCGATCTAGATGTATCCACTAGTATTTCCTTGATTCCCAGGGTTAATGCACCATGACTTTTCCCGGAACCTAGAAAAATAAGGGATCTGAATATTAAATTTCCGGAAATACCATCAGGAGCCAGAATAAAGTTTGCATGATCGGCTATTGCATTTTCTATCAATATATAGTAATGTTTAACAATATATTTATTCCTTGTGATCCTAGATAAAATCTCACCTTGTGCTATGGATTCATCTATCTTACTGCTTCTTCCAACATCCTCTGCTCTACCGCCAGATAATACTGCTATTTTAGGAACCATACCCATTTTTGGGAGGAGTTCTGTGGCTAATTTTATTATCTGAATTTTCTGTGATAATAAATCTCCTTCATCAATTCCCACTGGTGCTAAAAAGAATTTATTTCCATCTATTTCTAGTAATGCTGCACGATAAATATTCTCATATTTATGCTTAATTTCCGCCATTACAATAGAAGCTCCGAGTGATCCCCGTACAAATGCGTCAGCTTCTTCTTTTAAAATTAATTCTGTGAATTCTTCTTCAGAATCCGTTAAGAATACTGGAAATTCCACCTGGCGTGCTGCTTCCACTATATTTTTATTTTCTCCAACACCAGCTACTATTTTCATATTAATCTTTTAATGCAATTTATGAATAATATAAATTAAAAAAAAATGTTGATTTAAATAAACATCATTTTTTATATTTTTTTAATTGCTTGCTTCATGGCTTCCAAAGTATTATCTAATTCAGATTCCTCATGCGTTCGGGATATGAAGCAGCATTCAAACTGAGAGGGAGGTATAAATACACCATTCTTTAAAAGATTATGGAAATACTGGTTAAATATTTCAGTATCAGAGGATTTTGCATCCATATAATTATATACATCCTTTTCTGTGAAGTATAATTGAAACATGGAGCTTAAACCCGCTATTTTAAACTCTAAATTATGATCTTCCAGTACATCCCTAATTCCATTACGCATATAATTTCCTTTCTGATTTAATTCTTCATAAAAATTATGATTAAGCAATTTCAATGTAGTTAAACCTGCAGTAATTGATATAGGATTTCCATTGAATGTTCCAGCCTGGTAAACACCACCAAGTGGAGCTAACATCTTCATTAACTCTTTTTTCCCTGCTAAAGCCCCGATTGGAAATCCGCCACCTAAAATTTTTCCTAAAGTCACCATATCAGGAGTTACTCCAAAATATTCCTGAGCTCCTCCTTCTGCAACTCTAAACCCAGTTATAACTTCATCAAATATTAGAACAATATCATTTTCAACAGTTATTTCTCGTAAAAATTTAAGATAACCTTCTTGTGGTGGGATACATCCGACATTACCCATCACCGGCTCTACAATGATAGCTGCTATCTCTTGTGATTGTTTTTCGATAAGTTCATTAACGGCTTCTCTAGAATTGAATGGAATCACTAATGTATTCATTGTGGTTTCTTCTGGAACTCCTAATGAATCTGGCAATCCCATTGCTCCCGATCCAGATTTAACTAGGACATAATCATGAGCTCCATGATAAGAACCTTCAAATTTAACTATCTTTTTTCTTCCCGTGTAGGCTCTAGCCAATCTAACTGCACTCATAGTAGCTTCTGTACCAGAATTCACAAATCTAACCATTTCAGCACAGGGAATTTTCTTTACAACCAGTTTCGCCAATTCTATCTCTTTTTCAGTAGGTACACCATATGCTGAACCTAATTCAAGTTGTTCTTTAACTGCTTCTATCACCTCGGGATGAGCGTGGCCCAAAACTAATGGTCCATAGGCTAGGCAGTAATCAATGTAATAATTTTTATCCACATCATAGATGTAGGGGCCTTCAGATCTTTCCGCAAAGAAAGGATAAGGTTTATAAGCTCTTACAGGAGAGTCAACTCCTCCTGGAAGAAACTTCTTAGCTATTTGAAATAATTCTTCCGATTTCAAGTTATCAATACTCCTAAATAAATTTAAAATAAATTTTTTTAGCTAAATTAGATTTATTAATGAATTTATAGCAGCTACTGCAACTGGCGTCCCTCCCTTAGGGCCCTGGGTTATTAAATGAGGGATTGCGGTCTTATGTAGGGCTTCTTTAGATTCTTTGGCACCAACGAAACCTACTGGGACACCAATAACTGATTGAATCTTCATTTTATTATTTTTGTATAAGTTTAGAACTTCTAGTAATGCTGTTGGGGAATTTCCAATCACTACTATTCCATTAAATTCTGCTGCGGCTGCAAACTGTATAGCTGCGGCTGCACGGGTTATATCATCCTTTTTGGCAATTTTCAATGTTTCTTCATGATTTATGTAACATTTAACATCCCCGCCGTAAGAATTGACTCCTGCTTTCACCATGTTAATATCCGTGAGGATGTCTTTACCCTTCCTGAGACTTTTTAAACTTTTTTTTACAAAGTCATTGCTAATTTTAG
This sequence comes from Methanobacterium sp., assembly GCA_003166335.1. Taxonomy (GTDB): domain Archaea; phylum Methanobacteriota; class Methanobacteria; order Methanobacteriales; family Methanobacteriaceae; genus Methanobacterium_A. Next base: position 30,740 of record PMWA01000067.1, read on the forward strand.
TTAAATCAGCGTACTCAGGGTCTGCAGTGGAATGTACAATCCTCTCCACTATGGATCTCTCTTCAGGCGTTAAATGCAAGGTTTTATCTTTTATAAGGGATTTTACTATTTTCCTGCTTTTAATAGCTATATCATTACCCTGTTTAGTTGATGCGCCCATTAACATGTTTATCAGTGAATAATTTGTTATTTTACTCATAATTATCAACAACAAAAAAAATAAATCAGTTATTACCTTATATATTATTTTTTTATTTATGCTTAAATTCTAAACTTTTATAAATTTATTTTTACTTAAATATTCTTATTAATCCCCAAAAAAACTTATTTAAAATAATTATTTTTATTGTTTTCTTTTAGTTGCGTCAGTTAATTCATTGATGAACCATATCCAATCTTCACTATGCATTACTACTACTTTATCACCATTTTTAAATCCCTCAACTTCGCCTGGAGAAATTTTTTTAACAATATCCCCGTTAATTTCCCCTACAAACATTCTAAAAGGTTTATCTATCTTAAATTTTATAACGTTCTTTCCAATATCTACTAATTCGTTATTCGACATTACAATTCATCCCAAATATCTGATATTCATATATTTTTTTATTCTTTTTTTTTAGGAAAAAATTTCGAACAAAAAATGATAAAATTTTATTTATATTATATGAAGATAAAGGGTTTCTGAAAATAAGTTTATTTAAGAAATTGACTGACCTAATCTTTGTTTCGATTTTTCTACTTCTTCAAACTTCACCACTTCAGTCTTAGCTAAACGATCCAGATAACGCTTACGTGGACTTTCAAAGATAAACCCAACAAGTAAATCTACAATCAAAGGCAACCATAAAATCTTGGAGAGATTCCTTATGAAAGCCTTCCTGTAACTCATATCACCATTCAGGGATTTAACTTTGAGTTTCATAAGATTTTTACCAGGTGTAACATCATATTTTCCCTCAAAATAAGTGAAGTAAACTATTATAATAAAAGCTAATAATAGAAGCCAAAAACCTAAAACTTGAAATGAATTTGTCAAAGCTACCACTGGATATATCAATGCAACTAGAATCCATGAAAACAAAGTTATAATAACTGCATCAATTACCAAAGCCATAAATCGTCTGCCCCATGATCCCTGCATGTTTCACTCTCCAAATAAAAAGTTTATAAAAGATTAATCTAGTTATGTTATTTAATCTTTATAAATTTAATATAAAATTTTTATTTTGGACCTCTTTTACTAATATTTATGGACGATTTTAGATGTTCTCTTATGAACTTTTTATTTTCAGCATACTCGAGGTACCGGATCAGCAATGGGTTCTTCAAGTATTCTTTTACCGCCTACAATTGTATCTAAAATAACATGTCGGTCCTGAGTTACTTCACCTATAATCTGGGCTTCTTTCCCGTATTTAGTGCTCCTGATAGCTTGAAGAATTTCCTCAGTCTTATTTTTCTCCACACCCATTATAACTTTTCCTTCATTAGCCACTTCATAAGGGTCTATTCCCAACATTTCAGAAGCAGCAACTACCTCTCTTTTAAGGGGTATTCTATCTTCATCTATGAGCATTCCTACTCCTGATTTAGAGGCTAATTCATTAAGGGCATTAGCAATTCCTCCCCTAGTTGGATCTTTCATGGCATCCACCCCACCAACATCTAATGCAGCCTTAACCATTCCCCATACTGGTGCTACATCTGATTTTAAGTCTGTTTCAAATCCAAATCCCTCACGGTAGGACATTAACGCTATTCCATGGTCTCCTACACTTCCCGTGAGTATGATTTGATCACCTACTTTAAGATTAGAATCTCTTTTAACCTCACCTTTTTTTACTATACCAATTCCTGTGGTGGTTATTATAAGTTTATCCAGCTTATCTTTCTCCATAACTTTAGTATCTCCAGTAACTATCGCCACATCAACCTCTCTGGAGACAGCATCCATTGATTTAACGATCTTCGTTAGATCCTCGCTCAAGAAACCTTCACTTAAAACCATTGCACTGGCTATGGCTAAAGGTTTAGATCCCATTACTGATACATCATTAATAGTCCCAGCCATGGATATTTTTCCAATATCTCCGCCAGGAAAAAATATAGGATGGATAGTGTGACTGTCCGTGCTGATTATAATTTCATATTCTCCGAAGGGAATGGAAGCCCCGTCATCCAATTCGTCTAAACCTACTCCTCCATTCACCTTTTTGTTTTTAATATTTCCAAGTATGATATCTGATATCAAGTCTTGCATTATTTCTCCGCCAGCTCCATGTGACATACCGATTTTCATTAGAAATTCACCTGTTCTGATTAAATTAAACTTTTTATTCTAATATTAACTTTTTATAGAATTAATTTCTTATTCTTAGATTTATATTGGTTAAATTTTTAATCGATTTTATTTTGCCAAATTTATTTATACCTCAAAATTTTCTTTAAGTGTAAGTTTTTAGGTTTCTAAAAATTATTAAAAAATTTTTAGTAAAAAAAAATAAGAGTTTATTTTTATATTCTCTATTTAGAGTTTTGAAATTAGAATATATTTAAATATATTCTAATTATATAATTCTTATTAAGATAAGATTAGGTAATGAAAAGCTTATCCCTTTGAACAGTTAATATAATTTTTACCTATAAAATTTTTAATTTCAGAGAAAAAATATGTTATATTTATATCAATTCTCAATTATTACTCATAAATATATTTTGTAGGAAAAAGAATCTTTAATTAACTCTTTATAAATAAAATAGAATTAATATAAAATTTTTTGAACGATTTAGAGGTGAATATAATGGCAATATGGCAAGGAAAATCATTAAGAAAATCTACAGGTGGAAGAGGAAAAGCTAACCGAAACAAACGAAAAATCGAATTTGGGAGGGATCCTGCAGAAACTAAGGTTGGAGAGCGTAAAATTAAAAATATCAGGACTAAAGGTGGAAATAGGAAGATGAGACTCACCAATGATAACCGAATTAATGTGTTAGATCCTAAAAATAACCAAGTCCAGGTAGTTGAAATAATGGGTGTATTGGAAAACACTGCTAACATCCAATTTGTAAGAAGAAATATTATAAATAAAGGTGCTATGGTGGAAACTAATCTGGGAAGAGTTAAAGTCACTTCCCGTCCCGGTCAACATGGTATGGTAAATGGTGTACTGGTTGAATGAGTGAAGTCGATTATAAAACGGTGATTACGGACAAGGCGAAGAAATTTCTCGGAGATGTTAATGAGGACCTTCCTGACGGTATGGAACTTAAATTTGAAGGTTTCTTTCAGAGGGGTTTCTTTGTCACCAAGAAAAGATATGCCCTCATAGCCGATGATAAAATAGTGGTGAAGGGTCTGGAATTAGTGAGGCGAGATTGGGCTCCGGTGGCTAAAAAAACTCAAGAAAAAGTGTTGATGGCCATTTTAAAAGATGGTTCACCGAAAAAAGCTGCTAAAATCATAAAAACGGTTGTAGAAGATTTAAATAGTGGATTAATTCCTCTAGATGATTTAGTGATTCACACTCAACTCACTAAAAATCCAGATGATTATGTTCAGAAAGCTCCCCATGTAATTGCTGCAAGAAAAGCCTTAAAGAAAGGTTTAAAAGTGGGTCCTGGTTCCATTATAAGATATGTGGTTATTCGGGGAAAAGAACCTATCAACGAAAGGGCAGTACCTTTTGAAAATGTGGATATTTCCAAGTATGATCCATCTTATTATATTAATAATCAAGTTTTACCCGCTGTTTCTCGGATATTAGATGCTGTAGGTTATTCTAAAGAGGAGATACTATACGGGGAAAAGCAGAGTAATCTGGATGCATTTTTTTAATTTGAAATACTATTGTAATCAAAATAGATAAAGTAGAAAATGTTTATGGATAAAATTATATACTATTATAACTATAATCTCATGAACATGACCGAATTATTTTTTTTGCATTTCATTTTTAATCCCTAAGTAAAATATAAAAAAAATTAAGTTATAATTGATGTGTTTTTATATATTTTATTACAAAAATAAAAATGTGAAAAATTATGATAAAAGCTGTTTTTTTTGATATAGATGATACCCTATATGATACATCAGGTTTCGCCAGATTAGCTAGGAAAGCTGCTATTAATGTGATGATAGATGCAGGGTTGCCATTATCTTCAGATGAAGCTTATAAATTATTAAAGGAGATAATAAAAGAAAAAGGCTCAAATTATGATAAACATTTCAATATTTTAACTAGAAGAGTTTTTGGTGAAGAGAAACCTCTACTTATAGCTTTAGGAATGATAACTTACCATAATGTTAAATTCGCCCTTTTAAGACTATTTCCAAAGACACCTTCTACTTTAATCTATTTGAAAAGTAAAGGATATCATCTGGGAGTTATATCAGATGGAATAACTATAAAGCAATGGGAGAAGCTTATAAGACTCGGTTTACATCATTTCTTTGATGAAGTGGTAACCTCTGAGGAGGCTGGAGTGGCGAAGCCTGATGAGAGGATATTCCAATTAGCACTAAATCGTATGGGATGTCAAGCCAAGAAATCTATTATGATTGGTAACAAATTCAATAAGGACATAGTAGGAGCTCTTAATATTGGAATGTCTGCCATTCTAGTGAATTCTGAATTAACCCCGGATGAAAAAGAATATCTAGAAGAAAATAATATAGAATTAAATGTAGTATCTAACATAGGCGATATTATAGAATTCCTATAAAAAAATAATTTTACTTTTTATTAACCTAATTTTTTAAATACTTGTTTTATAATCATTTATATAATGAAAAACAGGTGATGATTAATGGATTACTATCATGATTCCAAAATGGAAACCATATTTAAAAAACTCAAACAACCACGAACACTGGATGAACTTCAACTCTCAAAAACATTTGTAAAAGACTTAATCTTGAAGATTATAGCAAATTATGGTACGGTCAAAAGCAGCATTATAAATGAAGTTACCGGAATACACTGGGATATCATGGAAGTAATTCTAAGTGAATTAGAAAAGAATGGTTACTGCGCCCCGGTAAGTGGTGGATTTTTATTTTCAAGTATTCAATACACTATAACTAAGAAAGGCCGAGAAAAAATCCAGGGAATCTCTGAAGAAAATCCATACATTGGCATCGCACCCGTCTCCTATGAACAGTACTTTGAAATCATGGAATCACAGATGAAAAACCGTTACCCCGTCAAAATACCCTCCGAAGTAGTGGATAGCACCTTCAGCGAAGTGGTGGGTGTAGAGTATGCTAAACAGTGTTTAATTGAAGCCTGCACTATTGGAAAGGGTATATTCGTTTACGGCCATCCAGGAACTGGTAAAACATTTATTGTAAGTAAAATGCCTGATCTTCTCCCACCTCTTATAATCCCTAAATTTATAGAAGTTAGTGGTAGAGTAATCCAGATTTACGATCAAAATTTTCATAAAAATAGTAGCGAACAACCTCAAGACCCAAGATGGGTTAAAATACACGCCCCATTTGTTCTTACTGGTTCTGAACTTACCTTAAACAAATTAGAAACCAGATACGATGATAATAAAGGTTTATATGAAAGCTCCCCTATTATAAAAGCTAATGGTGGAGTCCTCTTAGTAGATGATTTAGGACGTCAACGTGACGATCATGAAATAATTTTAAACAGACTTATAGTGCCCATGGAAAATAAGAAGGATTTAATTTATGTTAGAGGAATTCCAGTCATTGTGCACAGTCATTTCATACCTGCCTTCTCCACTAACTTAGATATAAGTATAATGGATGAAGCACATCTTAGAAGAGCACCTTTACATATCTTCCTTAGAAATCCAGAAGTAGAAGATGTTGTTGAAGTATTTAAGAGAAACCTGGATTATCTTAAAGAATATTATGATGAAGATGTATTAGAAAGAATTATGCAAGTTTATGATTCTCCCAGTAAAGGAGGGGAAGGTCTTGAACCCACATTCGCCCATGCACGGGATCTAGCCCAAATCGCCCAAGCAATACGGATAAATCAAAATAAAGATAAAATTGACGTCCAAATTCTTAATGAATCACTAAAGAGACATGTTTTAATAGTTCTTCAGAAAATGAATATTGATATAGCTCAAATATCGGGTAAAACACGTACATTCAGAGTAAAAACTAATTCACTCGATGAAACTTATCAAGCACTTTATGAGTATAATCCCATTAGAATCTCCTGTGAATCTGATGCAGTTATCATAGATTTAGAAGATAACGTAACACCTGTTGAAATTGCAGAGTACCTTAAAGAGAAAGGTATCTCAGTAGATAAGATTGAAGTTATTGTTGAATCTAAAAAAGAGTTGCGCAAAACAATTCTAGGATAAGATTAATAAAAAAACTAGATCCAATAAGAGTAAGTAGAGGTGTAGAATAAGCTTTAAAAAAAAGTTTTTAAAACAATTGGATGACCTTATAATACTGGATTTGAACTACCTAAAAAAGATGGTCGAGAAGTTTTAGCTGAAATTAATGAATATCCAAACCTAAAACGTATTCCTGTAGTGGTTTTAACTACATCTAGAGCTGAAGAGGATATAATGAAGGCTTATGAACATCATGCTATTTTCATCACTAAACCCATTGAGTTAGATAAGTTTTTTGAAGAAGTCAAAAAAATTGAAGAATTCTGGCTCTCCCTCGTAAAACTATCCTCAGAAAAACAAAATTAATTATCGATATTACTGATCAGGAGTTATAAATTATGGATGATAATGAAAACATATCTAATAAAGAATTTAGAGTTTTTGAAGAAGAAGTTGCTAAGTTTATTGATGGTTGTTGGGATTCTGTCTATGCTAATGATCAGCTTGATTTTGATCAAATGAACCGAATCAAGTACTTTACTAGTAAATTGAATGATTATGGAGTTATGAAACTTGATTTTTATGAGAACTGTCAGAGTTATTTAAAGTATTTAACATATTTTAAGGAAGGAAAGTTCTCTGAGAAGGATGAAAAATTTAATGAATGGGTTGATTTTAAACTGGGTAGAATGATTTAAAATTTCTAATTCTATTTTTTAATTATTTTTATTATTTATACCCCTAAAATGTAGAATAGTTTAAATTACTAATTATTAATAACATATAGATTAAAATGGATAATAATGGAATATGGAAAAATAAAGATTTGATTGATTTAAGAGATAAACTTACAGTTTTTATATTGGATTGTTTTGATCATAGTGATCTAACTATAAACTTGATTCTGAGCAAAAGGAGAAGCTTCAATCCTTGATGGAAGAACTATGTCATCAGACGCGTGTTGGTGTTATTTCTCAAAAAGAATCTCTTGAATGGATGAATTTTTTAACTTCCTTTCTAGCGGTACCCTGCTGTTCTAAGGAACTATGGAAAAAAACTTTGAAAACTTCGTTCAAAGTATAATGAAAGCACGTGAGCTCTGTAACGAAATCAGAATTTTTACTTGGGATTTTGAATTTCGTCCTAATGAATCTGTATCTGCTACTCCTCAAGACAGAGATAAAGCTAAATCATTTAATGGAAATTGCAACTGCAAAGATTCAAAAGCATCTGTATTTACTTGATAATCTCCAACCACCTACTATCCCTGAAGAAAAAGTTAAAAATGAATTTTCATGGCTGACGGAAACACAGATACAAAATCATATTGCTTCACTGTATACGCTCCTACCTTGTATTGATAATCTTCAACATATTATTAAGAAATTACAAGAATGAAGATGATATTCTGAGAAGATTCATGATTGGAGATTAAACATAGTACGCAAACATCCTAAACAATAATTTGTATCTTTTTCTCGTAGATATTAACCTTATTTACGATGTTTTACTGATGCTTTGTTACATTCGGTTCCAAAAAAATAAACTTATAACCTAATAACTTCCTTTATATTTTAGGAGATGGATTAAAAATGATTGACAAAAATGAAATTGAGAATATAAATCGACTTGAGTTCATTAATTACATTAAAATCTTTCTAGAAGATATATGAACTAAATGATAATGTAAGTGATTTGCCTAATAATGAGCAGTTGGATGATGCTATTTTTTCTAATGAGAAAAGCTATGGTATTAGTTTTTAATAATCCCACTTTGAAAGGTTCATTAAATCCTTATTTAATTAGACTTAAAGAATTTATACTTCTCTGTGGAGCGGAAGTTTGTCCAATTCCTGATGACATACTAACATGAGAACCTGGATAATTAAAATATACTATATGGAATTTATCTGATTATGGATGTGAAATTTGATTAAGAGATTAATTTTAAAGTTTTCCTGCTTGGAAATATGGATTAATTCTCAAGGAATTACAGGAGAAAGCAGGAGAAGTGCATTTTTTAAGTTACATAAAAACTTACAAAAAATCTACTTTATAAAAAAGAAGTTATAAAAGATTAAATAATATAATAAACTTAAAAAAGAAAGTTAAAATAAATCATAATAAAATTTTTATAAATAAATTATAACACAGTTTTTTTGAGGTGAATATAAGTTATGGCAGATCCAACATTAATATTAGTTTTCATTTATATAATACCCGCCCTTATGGCATTTGGGGGTATTATACTTATAGCTAGTGGAGTAATGGATAATAAACATATTATCACAATTATGGGAATTGCCGCATTCTTCGGTGCAGCATTACTACCATTTATTGTACTACCATCCATTATAGCTTAAAAAAAAATTNNAAAATAATTTTTCATTCTCTCTTCAATTAATATTTTCTCACCTTGAAAAGCTCCTTTATGCTCCATTTTAAGGGATGAGACAAGAGATGCGAAAATACCGCACACTTCAGGATTATCTGATTCTAGCTTCTCCGCAGCATAAGCAGCCATAAATGTATCACCCAATCCTGTGGGATCCGTTATTTCTTTAGGGGTAAATGCTGGTATATTTAAGGGTTCATTGACTTTTTTTAATGGTTCATTGAATTTTGTTTTCCTAGAATATATTAAGGCTCCGTTGTCGCCTCGAGTTATAATCACTTCTTCAGGCCCAAAAGAGGTTAATTTTCGAGCGATTTCACCACAATTATCTGTATGCATGCCTAGTATCACTCTGGCTTCCATTTCATCTAAAAATAGTAGTTTAATAAATTTCAGGAATTTTTTATAATCATTCCATGGTTTTAAAACCACTTTTCCATTCTCAGTGTGCCTCATATATCCTTGAGCACCAAGATATATTGGTATTTTAAATTGGCTAATATATTCCAATGTATTTAATGGTATATCTGAAGGAGAAAGTGGAGAAAGCAGTATAGCATCAAAATCCTTGAAATTAATTTTAGAAATAGTATCCGGATTTATAGGATTATTTGGAATGAAAGCTCGCTGAATCCTGTGATTAGGATTATCGTCAGGATATATATTTTCAAATTCCATTGTTTCTTTAGTACAAATAGGGATAATATCTGTATCCTTTGGTAAATCCTTTATTAAATCATCATCTTTTTCTGCCAAGGTCGTTATTACTGTGTTATCTATTCCTAGTCTGGAAAAGACTGCTGTTTGATAATAAACAGCCCCTCCAATAGCTGGGTAGATATTATCATTTTTAACGATTTTATCCTTGGCTAAAGGCCCTAGAATAATAAATTTTGCCATAATTTATGTTTTGAATGATGGTATTAAATATAATTTAAGGATTTCAAAAAAAGAATTGCTCTCATAAAACAGTTATAGTTAATGAAATTAAAAATTTAATTCAAATAATATTGTTTTTCCGTTGTTAATTTTCATAAATCTTGTTTAACCTCAATAATCTATAAAAACTAGAATTTATTTAAAAATTGGATTTTAAGTATTCAATTCATAATTTCAGTAATATTAAAATATTAAATCTAAATAGTTAATCATTATAAAATATGTTTATATAATAATAATTCATTAGGTTAACCGTTTATAAATTTAGGAGGTTTAAAAACGGAAATTAATCTTCAGAAATTAGGTATACCATTAGCTATAATAATCTTCGTAATTGTAATGCTGATACCGTTGCCTGGTTTGACTTATGCCGGCCATGCGTCAATTGCTCTTTTACTCTTCGCCATAGTGATGTGGGTAACTGAAGCACTACATTTAGCAGTTACATCACTGTTATTACTGTTTATTCAGCCCGTGATTGGTGTGGCTACATTTACCAATGCAGTTATTGGTTTTGCTAATCCCATCATCTTCCTGATGATTGGAGGTTTCATAATTGCAGAAGCAATCCGTAGAAGCGGACTTGCAGCACGTCTAACTTTCAACATGCTCAGCAGATTCGGTACCACTCCAGATAGAGCTATTTTCGTGGTAGTATGGTCAACCGGACTTCTATCAGCTTTCATTGAAAACGTAGTAGCCTATGCTATGCTGCTACCCATCATCAAGGAAATCATACCCTTAATGGGAGTGCACGATCCTGAAAAAGGTGAAAGTAACCTTGCCAAGTCTCTGGCTTTGGGTGGTTCATACGGTTCTCTTGCAGGAGGATTCGGAACAGAAATAGGAACCGCACCCAACCTGATGGCAGCAGCATACACCCACTTACCATTTGTAAACTGGATGATCTTCGGTTTCCCACTAGCATTCATCCTGATGGCCATCATCTGGAAATGGCTGGGATTCATTTTCAAATCCGAGATCAAAGGAGTAGTCGGTGGAATGGAAACAGTAAACGCTAAAAAAGCATCCTTAGGACCCATAAGTAGGGATGAAAAAATCACCATAGGCGTACTCGCCTTCACCATTGCATTATGGGTTACCACCCAATGGAATGGTCTAGACAGTTTCTCAGTGGCATTAATCGGTGCAGTGCTATTATTCGTATTTAGAGTGATTGATTGGCAGGACGCGCAGGAAGGTGTGGACTGGGGTCTTATAATATTCTTCGGAGGAGCACTTTCACTAGGAGCGGCGTTACTCAACAGCGGAGCTGCAACATGGCTGGTAAATTATATTGTAGCATTTTTAGGACCACACGCAACCACTTTGCTCATCATGGTGGTATTGATGGTAATAGCAGTCAGCATAACACAGGTCATGTCTAACATTGCATTAGCAGCTATACTCGTGCCAATAGCAGTTACCCTAGCAACCGCTCAACATCAACCAATCGGAATTTACGCAGTACCCGTAGCAATAGCATGTTCACTGTCTTACATGTTACCAATGGCAGATCCAACAGTTGCCATGGCTTACGGAACCAAATACGTCGGTATTCCAGAGATATTCAAAGCAGGATTGCCACTGGTCGTAATAGGAATCATAGTGACCATAATCGTAATCCAAACAATAGCACTACCATTCATATCATAAAGAACCGATAGTACCCAAAAAAACAACAAACAACTATTTGCGGGAAAAAATATATATTAAAAAAAATTATTCCTGCAAATTACACATTTTTTTCCAAATTTTATTTTTTAGATTGATTTAATATTTCAGTATTCTATTAAAGTAGAAATATAAGTTGAAATATAATAATAATATAATAATTGGAGATAAAAAATATGTACCAAAAAATATTGTTAGCAACAGACGGATCTGAACAGGCTGAAAAAGCAGGAGAATATGCAATATCCACTGCTGATTTTACAGGTGCTGATATCATCGTTTTATACGTGATTGACACTTATTTATGGGGAGGACTGCATATGCATAGTACAGATAGAAGTTATCTGGATGCTTTACCACAACATGATCTAAGGGAGAAACTGGATAAACAATTAAGAGAAGAAGGGGAAAAGGCTGTTGAAAGTTTCAAAGATAAATTGGAAGAAACACAATGCGCCGGTAAATGTACCAACGTCAACCTCATCACTATGATTAAAGAAGGCAAACCCTCCGATGTAATACTCAAAACTATAGAAGAGGAAGGAATAGATCAAGTAATAATGGGAAAATCAGGTAAACATGGGCTGGATAAATTCGTATTGGGAAGCACTGCAGACAAAGTGGTGAGAGAAGCAGAAGTTCCAGTCAATGTAATATCTTAAATATTTTTAACTTGTCAAAAATATTCAAAAGTAAGAATAGGATTATTTAATTTTTAAACTTGTTTTGGGATGTAATAATAAGCGTTTAACTGAATAATCTTATTTTTTTCAAATGTTTGGGTCAAAAACTCTTTTGAATTTGCATCTCATCCTTAACTAATAAGGAGAATGATTTTGAGATTTTTTCTATAATCATCAGCTCTGTTTACGATTTAAATCAGTTTCTAACTATCACTGCTTTTTCTTAATTCTCGTTCTAACTTTTTGTGTTAGTTATATCTCGCCAGTAGATAGAGATCCCGTCAACCGATGTATACACACTAAAGTCGAACCAGTGGTCATGCTTGTTTAAGCCTGGCTCTTTAAAGTGCTGAATTTCTTGTTTATCCATCGCTTTGCGGAAAGTTGTTTCATAAGTGGTTCCAATGAGTTCGGGAAATCTTTCCCATAAATTTTGACCTATTAAGTCTTCAGGTTCTACACAAGCGTATTCCGCTGCACGTCGATTCACATAAATAAGATTCCAATAATGATTCAATGAAATGAATCCATCCTGAATGCTATCTAAAATTTCGGTTATTTGATGTTTACTGTGAGCAAGTTCTTCTTCTGCTTTTTTACGTTCAGTATCATCAAAAACATACCCCTTAACCTGGATCAGTACACCCGAATCACTGAAAATACCCACAACATTAGCAACAACATGAATTCTCATACCATCAGATCTTCTTTGCCAACTATGAAAACCTTTGATCTTACGTTCACTCTTAAGACGAGTAATCAGATAGGGCCAGTCAAAGGAGTTGAAATTTGAAATATTCAACTGATCAACCTTTTTACAATCATCTAAGCCGTAAATATCTGCAAATGAGGGATTACATTCAAGAATTTTACCATCAAGTGTTGCAATAAAGTCACCCGTCAAATCATCATCAAAAAGACGATGATACTTCTCCTCACTCCTCCGAAGAGACTCCTCAGCATTTTTACGATCAGTATCATCAAAAACATACCCCTTAACCTGGATCAATACACCCGAATCACTGAAAATACCCACAACATTAGCAACAACATGAATTTCCTTACCATCAGGTCTCCTCTGCCAACTCTGATAACCTTTAATCTTACATTCACTCTTCAACCGAGCAATCAAATTAACCCAATCCGATGAGTTGAATATTGAAAAATCTGATCCAACAGCCTGATCACTCCTATCAAAACCATAAATCTCCACAAATGAAGAGTTACATTCAAGAATTATCCCTTCAGGCGTTGCAATAAAGTCACCCGTCAAATCATCATCAAAAAGACGATGATACTTCTCCTCACTCCTCCGAAGAGACTCCTCAGATTTTTTACGTCCCGTGATATCCTGGATTTGAACTAAAAACCCAGAATCAATTACAGAAACAATCCATTTAAAAACAAAAGTAGTTCTAGATTTTTTTGAAGTATAAAGATCAGTGTTTTTGATATTTTCGATGTCTATTTGTGTTTGAAATTTAATTAATCCGTTCTTCAGTAATTTTTCATCATTTGAAGCTATGTTTGGATTATCAAATAAATTATATTTTTCACTATCATCTAATGAAGGAATTCCGGCAATTTTTAAAGCTAGTTTATTTGCATCGACTAATTTTCCGTATTTATCACAAAAAAGGATTCCAATAGGTGAGTTATTAAATAGTTCTCTGAAGTTATTGTGGTTGTTTACCTTAATTCCCCCTCAAAAGATCAGCTTAAGCTCAATATTATCATTTTATATTCTGATAGAAATAAAATTTATTAAATTTTTTTGAAAGGATGTATGATTTGGCCGGAATGTAAAGCGGATCCTAACAGGAATTTATTTATACCTCTTTGATGTAATTTTTCCATATCGTTTAGGTTTATGCCGCCGCCTAGGATGAGATAATCTTCCCAATTTTTCATTTCATTTAATAGTTTTTGGTTGAAACCTCTTTGTGTTCCCACACCTGAAATATCTAGAATAATTATTTCATCAGGTTTTAATTCCTTCAGCTTTTTTTCGAATTTTTTTAAGGTTAAATCGGATTTTTTGCTTAGAATTCGTCCTTCCTTGCTGTCTAAGCTTATAATCAGTTTTCTTTTAGAAAACGTTTTGAAGATCTCATCCAGATTTTTAAAGCTTTTAAGAGTTTCAGTGGCTACTATAACTTTATCTACAACTTTTAAAAGATTATTAACTTCATTAACGTTATTGGCACCAGCATCCAGAATTACGGGGATGATTTTATTTATTTTCTTTATAATATCATGATTGGAGCCTTGTCCTTCAATGGCATCTAGGTCCGCTATATAAATACGTTTGGCTCCCTGTTCTTTAAGAGTTCTAGCTATTTCAACTGGATTAGATGATTGAGAATAAACAGTTTTTAAGGGTTTATAATTACTTCTCTCCCCTGATTTTCCAGATACTGCTATTCCAGATTTTAAATCCAGCACAGGTATTATTTCCATCATATTAAAAATAAAAAAATTTAATCGAATTTCACTTTTTTATGGGGATTAATAAAAAATTTTTTTTATAAGACTTAGAATATTATTTTTGATAAATAAATTTCCTAATATTCTTTAATGTCACGTCAATTGCTTCCTCGACTATAATATTTTCATTTACCGATGATAATTCATCCAAATCTAAATCTACAATGATATTCACGTCTAAAATTTCATCGTATGCAAATTCTACATTTATATTAAGATCGAGAATTTCTTTTTTGGAAACCTTAGAAAAAATAAAGTTTTCTGCGGATTCTACCGCAAGTTCTGAGAGTTCATCTAATTCCTGGTCAGTTAATCTTCTCAATTACCTAACCCCGGCTGTAATCCCGAGCCTTGCATTGCGTCCTGTAAGGATGTCTGCATTTCTTGCAGTTTTTTCATTATCTTTTCTTCTTGACGCTGGACTGTTTTCTCTCGGAGATGAAGTGTCTCTATTTTATCCTCTAACTCCTTAGTTACATCAACTTTATCTACTTTTATAAGCAGGTTACCTGCAGTTTTATAAACGTCAGAATCGTCTTCAACATTCTTTAATTCTTCGAGTGCTTTTTCAGATTCTCTTATTTGGAGTTCAACATTTTGCTTTTGCATGGTTATGGCTTGCGCCTGTTGTTGCATTTGTTGAAATTGAGCTATTTGATGCTGGACATTTTTAGGAACTTCCATTTTTTATTCACCTCATTTATACTAAAAAATTTCATTTATCTTAATTTTATATTTTAAACTTTTATTTTATAATTAAATAATAAGTAAAAATTATTTAAGTTTTAGAACATCATATGATAGTCTTATCCATCTTAAATAAGAATTTATAGCTGCTCTGAGGGAAGTTACATCAGCAGCATCTATTTCCATCTTCAATATATTATTCACTTGTTTGAAGTGGGTGGATGATCTTTGTGAAGGTGCTGAGGCGATTTCAGGTTCTAAAGATTTTAATATTACTTCAGCTTCCCATTGATTTTCAAATTCCATTTCAAATTCAGCTTTAACACTTTCCAAAGTCATTGATTTTAAACATCCATGGGGTTTAAACAGTGCTTTAGATAAATTTTAGGACCAGTTAGATGACTATTCTGATCATAGAATTCAACTACTCCTTCACTGCCTTTACGTCCATTTTTAATCACTATTAAATTGGACGTTGATCTTTCAGCAGCAGCAAAGATTCCTAAAATGGGAATTATATCCTTTTTCAATTCTTCTATTTCACATCTAATGCTTAATTTATCTTTCTCTATTTTTCCAGAGAAAGATGTAATAGAAACCATTACATTAAGTGATATAAGTGAATCTCCATTTGAATTCAAGATTTCTATCCTACTAGGATTACCTTTCATTTCTGATATGATGATTATCCTATTAAAATTTAGTTGAGACGATTTAATTAAGACGTCACGTAGGCTCATCTTACCCCGATTTATATATTTCGCATTTAAAACTCTTTCAAGACTTCTAGCGAATGTTCTAGTCCTTTGGGATGGCTTCCTCGACGTTGTTATCAACATTTTTACGTTCCAAATTGGAACTAATTATCTGGATTTTAAAGTTCTTTTTACAGTGGGTACCTCTTTAAATAAGATCCTATACCTGCAACTGGGACATTTGGATTCAGTGTACCCTTTAACGTCTACTAAAGTTCCGCATTTAGCACATTTATACAATTCTATAAACCTCCCACAATCCGTTTTATATTTCTAGCGGCTGTCTTACCCATGGGTGTGGCGGGGAGGTATGCTCCACCAGTGAATACTGCATTACATTTACGGCATTTCCAGATACCGCTTGAAACTCTTTTCACTGCAGGTCTGTCACATTGAGGGCATGTATGCTTCTTTTTCATATTTTCTTCTATCGATTTAACGGTTCTTTTAGCTTTTCTACCGTATCGGGGGCCGAATCTTCCGGTTATACACACTTTCTTTGTTCTTGCCATTTTTTAATTCACCTTGATAAAATTTTTTGTAAAGTATTTTAGAATATTTTTTTTTTAAGAATTCAATTATTTTAATTTTTTGGTAAATGTTCTCTAAGTTCTTTAGTAATCTCCTGAGACTTAGAAATAGCCATAATTACTTCTTCCTTAGTTAATGGATTTGCTCCGCCCTTCTGCATTGCACATATACTTCCATCTTCTCTTATTCCGATTGAAATTCTGGCATCCATAATTTGCTCCTCTTCTAAGGATGGATCAACTATTAATTCACCACCTATTTTGGCGAAAGTAGTCATTAAAGCCTTTTCTTTAACTGGTAAAGAAATCATTTTCTCATGATCAACTATGATTTCTCCATCCTCAATTCTGGTTTCTGGTATTTTGGTGTTAATAAGTGCAGCTATACTCCCTAAAACCGCTGCATCTATAAGGTTTCCATCATAATCCAGCACATGAAGATCTAAGAATATCATCCATACTTTTTCTCCTTCAATTATAACTAATTTGTCCAGATCCACGACTCCAGCTTCCCTTATACAACGATCTGTAACACGGGACAATTCTACTGAACGTTCATCAGGTGGTCCTGGTTCAAAATCAGGAGCTGCCATCGGTAATAATTCAGAGTTAGTCATCAGCACCCCTACATTGGGCGTATCAGGGAATGGTTCACCTATTTGGGGTTTAGTACCAATCATTATTTGAGTGTTACCTATTTTAACTCTTGCAGATCCCTCAGCTTTCTCTATAACTCCCGTTTCTAGGGAAATACCCCGGTACTCATAGAATGCTCTGCCATCACTTCTCTCCCCATTCTTCACTAAATTTGTAATGCTTTCTCTTATTATTTCAGGAATAATAGTAACCATTCTTAATCACCCGTACCTGCTCAATATGGCTTTTTTCTGTTCTTCGGAGATTTTTTTACATCCATTAATTGCTAAATCTAAAGCTTTCTCAAATTCTTCACTGGTTAAATGCCCATCACTCTGTAGAAGGGTGATTTCTCCAGTACGAGGCATAATGGCGATGGGCATATCTGCTTCACCTTCCTTATCCTCCGTTTCTGAGAGATCTAGCACTACCTGGCCATCAGCCTTTCCAGCGGCGCAGGAAACTATTATATCTCGCATGGGGACTCCTGCATCTGCTAGGGCTACTGACGCTGCTGTTATACCAGCGCATCTAGTGCCTCCTTCCGCTTCTAATACTTCTATAAAAACGTCTATGGTTGATCTTGGGAATTTTTCGAGGAAAACTGCGGGTGAAAGTGCTTCTGAAGTTATTTTTGATATTTCCACTGATCTACGGTCTGGTCCTGGTCTTTTCCTACCATCCACGGAGAATGGTGCCATATTATATCTGCATCTTAAAACAGCACGGTTAGGCTGCATTAACCGTCTTATATGTAGTTCTCTTGGGCCATAAACGGCTACGAGGATTTTATTTCCACCTAATTCTAGGTAAGCTGATCCGTCAGCCCTTTTTAAAACTCCTGCCTCTATTTTTATTGGTCTCAATTCATCGAAAGCTCTACCATCAGCTCTTTTACTGGTCTCTATACCAGTGCTTAACTCATTATTAGTTATAATAGTAATCACCTCTATTGAATTAACTCTTCTCCATCTTCTTCCTCTTCTCCAGTTTCTTCAGTTTCTTCTTGTTTTTCTAAGGGTTTTTCTTTGCCGAGCAGTTCAAAAAGCATATTTCTCACCCTATCAGTTAATCCGGAGGTGTGTGCTTGTTCTTCAATCATATTTATAACTTTTTCAGCTACTCGTTCCATGTCGGGTTTTCCTTTAACCCATACTACACCGTTTTGCCCCACTGTCACTTCACATCTAGTCTCATCCTTAATCATATTGATCATGGATCCTTTCTTACCAATGAGTCGGGGTACTTTGGTAGGAGTGATGTTAATCAGTATTCCGCCTCTAAATTTACCTAAACCTCGGCCTTTAAGGCCTAATTTAACTTTTTTTACTTCATCCACATCTACTACTCTTAAAAACAAAACATCTCCAACATTAAATGCTTTGCTTAAATCTCTTTTTTCTTTTCCAAATACATCTGAGGCAGGTAAAATTCCAGAGTAAGGAGAATTTATATCTAGATTCCACATGGAGAATCTGATATCTGTGATTTCACCAATAACTACATCTCCTCTTTTAGGTATATATTTACTCTGTAAAGGTATTACACTAATATTTTTATCTCTTATGGCCACTAAACCTACAAGAGATGATGTTATCTTATTATTTTCCTTGAAAGTTCCTCTTCCCGCATGATAATCCTCATCGGCTAGAATATCTCCAGGAATAACTATTTCTTTATCTTCTACAAATATCACACTCTGGCCTCCTAAATGCACAAAAAAATAAGATTATTTTTAAGTAGCTTTATTTCAATAATTTAGTTTCTACTTGTCCATGAGTAAGTTCATTTAGCTTCCTATAAAAATTATCCTGCACACCACCCGGTATTTCCACTATAGCTACCCATGAACCATCCTGTTGCCACTCTTCTTTTCGGGTCTTGCCAAATTCAGGTATCACATTATAAACCTTACCCGAGAAATCTCCCGGTATTTTTATAGCAACCTGCACTCTTTCAAATCGAATTGGTATTTTAATGCGGATGGCTTTAAGAACCGTATTAACCTGTTCATCAACACTTTTAAAGGGATCTATATGAATTTTAGCTTCCTCCATGGCTATTTCTATTCTCCTAGCCGGATGTGGAAGTTTAGTTTGGGGATTTATAGCTTCCCTAGTTATGGTAGCAACAATCTTTTTCCTTTTCTCCTCCGTCATTTCCTTTCGCTGCTGAGCAGTTAGCTGTACATGTCCCTTCCTAATTATAATTGCAGCAGCATCAAGAATATCCGTGGTGTTAAAGGCCTTCATCATAGCCTCTTCAGATGCCTTATCCCCCTTATTAGCATCCTTAAAAACTTCTTCCACAGCGAGGATTTCTTGAACTTCTATTGCTTCACCCCTCTTAAAATCCGCTGCCATATCCGGATCTACCAAGATCTCAAAATGCTCCCCATAATATTCTAAACGAGCTATAACTGCATCTTCGAGGCTAATCATTCTCTATTCCTCTTCTTCTTCCTCCTTAGGTTTCCTAATAAGGAGTTCTTCTACATGATCCACCAAATCATCATCACTTAATTTTCTGAATTTCTTAGTTTCACTATCTATAACTGCTATTTCAACGCTTTCAACTGTAGTTTTACCTTCAGTAGCCTCATAAACAGCATCTAAAGCTAATTCCATTGCTTCTTCCAAATTCATATCGTCCCTGTATTTCTTTTCAAACTCTTCCATGGCCATAGCTCTTCCAGAACCTATAGCTGTAGCTTTATATTCTATTAAAGCACCGCTTGGATCTGTCTCAAATAACCGAACACTAGTATCATTCACTCCACCTATTATAAGAGCAGAACCGAAGGGTCTCACACCACCATGCTGAGTATACATTTGTTTCAAGTCACATATTTTTTTAGCGAGACTTTCCACCCGTATAGGTTCATTATAAGTTATACGGTTAATTTGAGCCTCCATTCGAGCCTTTTCAATAAGGTTTCTGGCATCAGCCACCAATCCAGATGTAGCTGCACCTATATGTTCATCAATCTTGAATATCTTCTCTATGGATTTGGGTTCCACTAGTTTACTAGTCGGTCTTTTATCAACTACCAGTACTACTCCTTCAGTGGATTTCACGCCCAGTGAAGTTGTACCTCTCTTTACAGCTTCTCTTGCATATTCAACTTGAAAAAGTCTTCCATCTGGACTAAATATAGATATACCCTTATCATATCCTGCTGCTGGAAACGGTTGCATACAATTATACCTCACTTTAAATTTTTTTTACATTAAATAACAAATTATTTTTTTTTAAATGAACTTTAATTATAATAGTTGAATTTAGGATATTTCTAAAAAAATGATTAAATTGTAAAATTTTATAATATTCTCGTTTTATCTATTTTTAATTTATTTGATTTCTAAAACATTAAATTTTTGTAATTTTCCTAATTTATTAAAGCAGCATATAATCTATATAATAATATTTAGTATAAAAAAGATTCGACACATTTAATGTGTCAATCAAGAAATAAACTAGAATAAAATTTTTTAAAAGTTACTGATGGATAGCAAAAGATGCATATATTATTATAGCCAAGTAAAAAACCCACACAGCTATTGAAATTAAAATATAATCCATTCCCTTTCGTTTAACAGAGCATTCCGGACGTGTGTATAAATACAAACCAGCTATAATAGCTAAAGGTAGGAAGATGAAAATTCCAATTACTGCCAGTATCTTAACTTTTTTATATATATTTTCATTCACTTTCCCTATTTTACAACCACACTCCATGCAATAAACTGCATCTAATGGGTTTTCTGATTGACATTCAGGACATTTTATTGAACCATCAGCCATAATATTACTCCAAATAAATTATTTTCTTTATAAAATTGATTATATTGTTCCGACGATTTTAAGGGATATTAGTTTATTCTTATCAAAAATGCATATAAAAGTTAATTATTTTTTAAATTAAAGTTTGTTATAAATAAATTTTTTTGTAGCTGAATGTATACTTCCCGAAATCCCTAGTGTGTGGAAAACTACCCTACCACTCTTAAAACGTGTTATAGTTGGTATTATGGATCTAACTGAATGAACTTCTTCTCTCTTACACCTTAATATTCCCTTCATCACATGTTTCTCGGGAGTGTCATAATTCCATATTTTAATTACCCATAAATCAAAACGGCTGATACCACAGGAACCATACATATCCCATAAAGCCCCCCAAATGATGGGTATCACATCTTCTCGGTTAATTAGCGTCTCTGATATAACTTCGAAGGCAAGATATCTCTTTTTATTCCGCATATGAGGGGGTAATATTTTAAGTTTCAAATTTAATTCCTCTAAAAAAATTCATTTCATTATAAATATTATTCAACTAAATTCTTCATAGTTTAAAAAAAAACGCGGAAAATATTAGAAGTTAAATATTTAAATTATTTTATAATCCGAGCTCCTTTCACTACCACATTACTCGATATATCCCTTCTCTCAATTATATTCCTGGGAGTTTCAGATAAAGCAAAAGACGCTTCTTCCTCGTTCATTCCAAAACAGTAAGTTAATGCTATAATATCAAGGGGAGTATGTAATTCAAATATTGAATGAGCACCACTAGTAATGATCAAGGGAAAGTTGAACTTCCGTTGCAGCTTTAATATTTCCCTATAATACCCTAAAACTTTATAACGGTTTTGAGGTCTAATTCTAAGTAAATATCTAACATTTAATTCCACAGCCACCTTGTTTTCTGCTGCTTTTCTGGCTGAAATATGGTTAATTCCACAGTCTCTACGTCCACGATAAGGATGGGAAATTATATCTACTCGAGGATTCTCACAGGCGGCTCTATTTATTCTCAGATCACCACCATAAACCATTAAAACATCTGCTTCATTACGAGATTTTTGAATCTTTCTTTTAAGATCCTCTATGTTATTAGAATAAATCATCACTCCCCATCTAATTTGAAATGATGAATCCTTCCTTAATGATATTAAATCATCTGAATAATCCTTATTTTTATTTTCTTCATGCTTAAATGTTACCACACCAGTATAACCCAATCTTTCAACCTCGTCCACAAGTTCTTGACTTTCATGGACATGAAAATCGAAAAACAATTAATTCACAACCAATAATTTCCGTACAAGCTTCATAGCAGGCTCTTTTTTGGCGGGATATGCTGCAATCTTAATTTTAACATGAATGGAATCACCATGTTCTACAACCTTCAATTCATTTAGATAAGCCTTTTGCTTATCAAATCTGAGGAAAAAATTTCCTTTATCATCCATCTTCTTCTTTAAATCCCTTAAAATCCCTTTTTTATCATGAACCCCTAAATTATCCAGAGTTTCGATGAAATTTTTTATATCTCGTTTTTTATCAATTTTATCATGTAAAATGAAAACGGGGGTCTTATAATGACCCTCAATAACTTCCCTTTGAATTAAGGAATTTGGAAAAAGAGTTTTAATAGCCTTTTTCACTTTTTCCTCATTTTCTGTTCCATAAACAAAGGCTCTGTAGGAAATGTTATGAATCATTATCCTGATCTAACCTTCTCAGCACCTTTACCCTTATTTCTAAGACCTCTTGTTTTCTTTCCTTCACTGGTAAGGCCCCTAAAGACACGACGGGTATGTTGGCTTTCACATATCCAATTTATGTTAGAATCATTCTTTATTGATGGATGATTAGGATCCACTAATATAACTTCGTAGAATTTGAATTTTCCATCCTCCCAAACCCAGTAAGAATTTAAAACCTCCAAGTTAGGATATTTTCTAGCTACCCTCTCCTCAGCCATTCTTTTAATAGATTTTTTAGGAGTGATTTTAATTACACCCATCCTTTTAGGCTTCCTACCTGCTTTGAATCTGGATTTTCTTCTTCCGCCTCTGCGAACGCGGGTTCTTACCACTATATATCCTTTTTTAGCTTTGTAACCTAAGGATCTTGCCCTATCCAATCGGGTGGGTCTTTCTAATCTTTGAATTACGCTTTCTTTTCTCCATTGCGGAGCTCTCTTCTGCATTAACTCCTTAATGTAGGAGTTATCTGGATTTTTCCATGCCTCTCTAATATATTTATACATTAAATACACCTCTTTTTGTTCAGCTTTCGCCACATCCAAACGGGACAAAGTCCCTATATAAAAAAAAATAGATTTCAAAAACTCGCCATATTATGGCGGTGATCAGTATTGGGTTGATACCTTTAAAAAGATTTTGTTTTTTTTAGAATTATATTAAATAATTCCTTACATTGCTTTATTATTATGAAAAATTAGCGTTTTTTAATTTCGTTACATCAGCTTTAAAATGATTCTTATTTATCTGACTTAAATTCTTTTCTATGGATACTGTTATCGGATAACCTTCAGCTACTAATGCTATCAGCTTAATAGCATCCCATTCCTTATATGGAACTTCTTTCGGAAATTTATGGGCGTCAGTTACATTTTTTATATTCTGTAAGTTAAACTATCGAATTAAAATAAACTTTATAGAAATAATATTATTGAATTAAATTTAGGAATATATAAAGAATATAAAAAAAGGTTTGGGAGAGTTAAATTACTCCTCCACCACAAACACACTCATCATCTTCTAACTCATATAATATGTTGATGGCCTTCATGAATGCCGGTTTCCCCGCTATAAGGAGCACTACCCGGAATACATCTACTATTTCATCCTTAGTCGTGCCGAACTCCTGCATGCTACTCATAATCTGTTTTTTAATTGCTCTGTCATCTGAAAATGCTGCGTTTATACCTAAAGCTATGAGTTTCTGTGTTTTATAATCAAGAGCTTTTCCAGTGTATGCTACTTTATTTAAACTAACATTACCTTCATAAAGGTCAGGATAGTCTTCTTTAATGTATTTCATTCCCTTACTATAAAATACCTCTTCTTTCATTGTTTATCACTCCTTGTTTAAATCCTAATTATATTTATGTCATTATTCTATTATAATTTTACCTAAAGAGTAAACATAATCAATTTATCAAAAAGATAAAATTAGAGTTAATATACGAAATCAATCATAAAACCTATAAAAGTTAATTAAGAAACATTTTGTTAACTTTAAAAAAATATAGTAGAATGAGTCAAATTTTTATTTATAGTCATAATTCTATTTAAATGTAGGATTATAATTTAATAGATAATAAACAAAGATTTATCTAGTTGATTGCCTCAATTTAACCTATTTTAAATTATTAATTATTTATTATAAGTTTTTTAAATTGAATTCAGAATTCATATCTTATTCACAATTAAGATAAAACTTCAAAGCAAATGTTTAAAAAAAAAATGTATTTACCTCATATTTAAAGTGGTCCTACATCAGGTTTACCTTCTCTCATGCCTTTCCCCGCTTCTTGTTGTAGTTTTTCCGGTTTAAAAAGCATTTTGAGTACATTCTGAGCGTGTTCCCTAGCCCTGTTAATGGCGAGTACTTTAAGGTCTTTATAATCAATCCCCTCATCTTCATGGACAAATACTTCAATGATATGAGTGTTAGTCATTAGTTGAGCATAAATTAATCCCATTGAAGCTTCATGGGCACATGTTTTGTCAATAACTTCTGGCCCAGGCATACCTAAAGCCATGACCAGATTACAACCCTCCTCCTCGATTAATTTTTTTGATGCTACTGGTAAATCCTTTATACCAGGCACAGTACGTCTTATAAGGTTAATATTACCCATTTGCATTTTAATTTCTTCAATGGCATATTTTGCCAAATCGACTCTTGCAAATGTCGTGTCACAGATCCCTATTTTCATTTTAAACCCCTATATTATTTTGGATTAATTTGGAAGAATTTATTTTGAACTTAATCTTAGTATATTGTTTGAATTTAGTTAATAAAAATTTTATGTAAATGGAATAATTTCCTAAAAATTAAAAAATATAATAAATAATCAATTAGCAAAATGGATAACTTCTTATAAATTCATCCAACTTTATTTGATATTAATAAAACTCATTTGTTATTAAATAAAGGAGAATAAGTGTGAATCTAGGTTTATAGTCACCAACATTATGATTTATAATTGGTGTAAGTAGCCAAATGATTTCACTTTAGATTATCGTGTTTTAGATTATTTTAGATTAAATAGAGTTAAACGCAATTTAACAACAATTACACGATATTTATTTTATAATAAAATTGTTCTTACATCCTAGTTTAATATTTAAGAGGGATGTATAGAATGGAAATTGGAAAATTAAATGTGTTTTATATAAGCACTGATCTTAAAATTACTGTACCATTCTTGATAAAAAAAGTCTTAACTCCATCTATTTAATTTTATATCTTTTTTATGATTAATTTAAATTAAGCTTCGCTAAAACTTCAGATAGAGTTTCACATTTATTCATCTTCGCAGCGGGACCTGTAAAAACAAATTCAAGGATGAGATTAAAAAAAATAATTTTTTAATCCAAAAATCCTTTTTTTTATACTAATATAAAAATTATAATCCAAAAGACTTCATTAAGAGTTTATTATTTATATATCCAGTTCTGAAAATCTCGCCAGTCCGAAGGTCATTTATAACTACTTCCGCAGGAGCGAACATACCCTTATCTATCTTATAAAAATCAAACTCAGCTTCTTTAAAAACATCGAAGAATGGTTTACCATAACCAGCCGACGCGGATGATGGTAATTTCTCAGCCACTGATTTAACATCGTCTCCTTCCTCTGATTCAACATAATAGTATGTTCGACCACCAAAGAGCACTGCATCATTGGTTTTACCCATTGCTTTTAATCCATCAGGGTCTACTGGAGCTATAGGAGCTATACCCGCCGCATGTTTCACTTTATTTACATCAAAGTGCAAAAATTCTAACATTTTATATGTCCCATTTTCCACTACACGACCAGATATTTGGATGGAACCCACCAAAGATGAAGTAGGAGCCACCAACACATAAACATTCTCCGGGGAAACCTTAGAGTCAGATGCTATGACTTCGGTTACATCCGCTCCAGGTAACCGATCTGCTTCCAAGGTTAATATAGCTAGATCAGCCTCATCTTTATATCCTATCTCTTTATATGTTTCAGCAGGTTTTAAAGCCAGGGCTCTAGCAGGACCGGAACCTAGGGCAAAAAAATCTCCTACACTCACAGACCAGCCTGCTTTCTGCGAACCCAAAGTAGATATTGATGGGAAATCTGTTTTTATTTTAACTGAAGGTAAAGCAAAATTTTCTGAGAGATCTCCCGGTATAGAGATTCCTACATCTGCTAGTCCACCTAGGCAAACCTTAGTGTAGAGTTCACCTGCCTTGAAGCTTCCCGCCACATTCACACCAGCATCTATAACTGTTGAACCGTTGTCCAGTACATCAACAGCTAAGTTAAGTTCATCCGCCTTTCTTATCATTAAATCTACTGTTTTTTTTGCTTCCAGATTGACACTTACCATCCTTTTTCACCTCAAAGTGTATAATATATAATAAAATACAAAAAATTGTACGTAAATGACTCTAGCTATTTATTCCTTAATTAATTTACGATTTAAATTTTTGAAGAAATGCTTAAATAAAAAATATTTTTATTCAAAACAAATATGAATTACTTATTTTCTAAAAAACGTTTTTTATAGATTCTATTAAAATTAAATAAAACAATTTACTACTCCATTATAAAAAAATAATTATTTAAGGAATTTTTCATGACTTTATTATATCATTTGCATCATCAAAATTAACTTCATAAATATGTGCACTTATAGAGTGAATGGTAAGAGTTCCCACCTTCACTCCTAATTTTTCTGCAGCGTAAATAGCTAAATTAGTAAGTCCCACCGCATTTGGCAGCCAAGCACCATA
The DNA here is from genome assembly GCA_003166335.1 of Methanobacterium sp. Lineage (GTDB taxonomy): Archaea > Methanobacteriota > Methanobacteria > Methanobacteriales > Methanobacteriaceae > Methanobacterium_A. The sequence continues at coordinate 57,680 of PMWA01000067.1, forward strand.
TATATCATGTGAACGCCATAATCCTGTCGTATTCAGCTTATCATCCCTTATTTTGAAATCCACCAGGATCATGCAAGGCACTTCATCATTTTTGGTATCAATAGTAGGATCCCATGTCACGGATATTGCCCTTCTTGACTCTTGACAATTCTTAAGTCTACTAATTGCCTCTTGAATTTGATCTATACCCTTAAAATGCTTACGAAGTCTGTTACCATAAGTATACACAAAACCTTGCTGATCCTTACTAAGAAATTGTTCCGAGTATTTCTCAAGCTTCTCGCCACTCCAGAAATATCCTTCAGGCACTCTAATATTCTTTATTTTAGTCATATTACCTAAATAATAATCTGTCATCGGTTTTCCGAGAGGATTACGGATGTTAACCATTATATTTAAAAGTTCTCGAGTTAAGGAACCTCTTTCATCGTGTATTTCCTCTCCTTCATCCATGATCTTTTTTACGAGTTTTATCCAACCATCTGCTATTTCATTTTCTTCAATTAAGAGAGCCATTTCACCGTCTCCACCATTACTTTCAATTTAGAATATGCTGCCTCTCGAGATCGTAATCGCATACCACAATCTGGATCAGCTATTAAATTTTCTTTTCCCACGAGTTCCATACCTTTTTCTATGATACTTGCTACTTGTTCTTTAGTTTCTACAGTATTGGTTTTGGTGTCGATACAACCCAATCCAATCTTTTTACCTTTTAAATTAATGTTTTCCAGCGCTTCTAAATTTTTGTTTTGATCGGCGAATTCACAGTCAATTATGCTTACTTTAAATCTTAAAAGATCATCTAGCACCTCTGATATTGGCCCGCAGACATGTATACTGGTTGGTTGAAGTAAATCACTGACTATTATCCCAATTGCTTTATTAGCTGTTTTTAGATCTGCAATTCCAGTGGAGAGAAATGGTTCATCAATTTGTATAACTGCAGCACCTGCATTTTGAAGATATTCAGCTTCTTTTTTAAGAGCCCCTGCTATGTCAATTATGGCTTTATCTTTTTCATCTTTATTATAAAATCCTTCTATTCTACTGGATAGTGCTAATGTGGTGGGTCCAGTTATAATTGCCTTAATTCCTTTAAAGTTATCCTGGAATTTATTTCGGTATAGAATCTGTAAATCATTTTTAAAATCAGATGATAATTTTTTTGCTGTTTTTAAAGCCACTTTTATATCTGAAGCTCCTATTGAATAGGGTGCTGGTTGTATTTTCCCAATGATTATGGGTTTTCCATCCGTGGTTATCATACCTGGTATTTCTTTTGCAAACACCTCTAGCATGTTTCCTCTTACCTGACCATCAGATATTAAATTCACACCAGCCTTTACTTGATCTTGTACTGCTATTTCCAAAGCTGATTTGTAGGCATCATAACTTCCCATATAATTGGAAATCTTCTCCATTATTGATAATGGTAGCCGGGAAAATGAAGGGTAACTTCCTACTACAGTAGTTAACATTTTAAATACCAAATTTATTTTCTATTATAAAAATTAAAATTAAAGCGTTTATAGATGATTTTATAGTTTAAGATAATACTAATTTTTAATTTAAATTATTATCTTATTTTTATTTATGATTCAAGATTTAAGTTTATGTGGGGGGCCTAAAATAAGTTTTTAATTAAAACAAAAAATTGTTTAATTATTTGACTTATTATTAAGTAGAAAAAAATGGTTTATTTAATTTAAAATAATAAGATTAGAGGAGTAAAATAATTAAGGATAAAATAGGACAGTATTATATTCCTAGTTTAAACTAACATTATTTTTTGTAAGGATTAATGGCTAAAGATCTGATATTCTTAATTTCTTCTTTTTTCACTGGTAATTCTATCACTGCTGTCCCATAGCAGGGTTTAGTGTAGGATAAAGTAACTGTATCCTTATCTTCATTGATTCCAATTGGAACTGGAGGTATTCCTATAATTCTTACACCTAATATCTTTGCTCCAGCATCAACATATACTACTTGAGGGGCGTGATCTTCTATGAATTTTTTAGACTCTTTAAAACCCGCCTTAGAGATGAGTATCTCATAATTTTCAGATTCCTGTAAATACGTATCAAGACAGAATGACATTTATTATTCCCCCAATTGCTTAATTGCTCTGTCAAATTTAACTTTTAAAGGTGTAGGATTATGATAAGCCCTGGCCGATACAATAGTCGTCTCAGTGCTTTCATTAAGATCTTCTATAAATTTCTTGAGTAATTCTGCATCCCTTTCAAAAACCACAGCCATTGAGGATTTTATATTTAGAATATGATAGAAAGTTACAAAATATGAAACAGCTGCATCTTTATGCACAAATCCTAAAAGAAAGTCAAAAGAATTTTCCACTAAATTATTTAAACATGTTTCTATGTCTATCTTATTTTTAATGTAATATTTCAGGGGATCCGTAACCTCCAATAATTTCATGGCCGACGGCGTACTAGCCACGGTGACTTCATAACCCAAACCAGTGAGTTTATATGTAGCATATACTGCCATTGGTGTTTGAGCAGGTGCTTCAGGGCATCCTAATAATATCAAAGCCTTTTTCATATATTTTCCCTCCTAAAATCTATTTTCTCCCTAATTTCTCTTTATTAGTAATACATGTCCCAATACCATGGCACCCAAGAATAAAAAGGTTACCAAAGCTGTTCCATTGATATCACGGTTAATTATGAAGAGACCTACCCAAGCTTGGCTTATAAATGCTGTTATAGCACCTATAAGTAGGGCTTCTCTCCCTAATAAACTTTTATTACCTTTTTCTCTTTTCTCCCTATACTGTCTTAGCATTTTCAATCCTATAATTAAAACTGCTACAATATACGCGACAAACAGGAACATTATAATATAACCGAAATCATAGCCATAACCAAATATTCCGGGCACAAAATAATCTATAACATCTTTTTTACTAACTAAAATACCATAAAACGTGGGGTAAGGTAATCCGAACAATGTAATCAGATTTATAGGTAGGGATATATATCCATCAGCGAATCCTGCAGTAGCATTTCCCCAATAAGAAGAAGCAGGATTATGACCTATGAGATAAGCATTTTGAAGTACCATCGTAATGCTGGCTGCAGAGTTTAGATCAAGTCTAGCCAGCCTTAAAACAGGGCTTAACACTGGTAAATTTAATAATGTGGATAAAACTTGGAAAAACCCGAAAGCACCCAATATAGCAATGAAAACCATCCCTGCTCTTTTAATTGTTAACACCGATTTTCGGCGGAATGATTTTGATAAGATAAAGAATCCAACTAGAAGCCCTAAAATCCACATACCTAAGAAATCTCTGTGAACCGTTCCCCCCACAAGTGCTATAAGGATTATCAAGAGTATTACAAAGTTTCTTAAACTTCTGGTGTTTATGCCCACATCATCCATTATATAAATAGCAGCTAAACACGTTACAACTGAAAACAATGCAAGAGCACCATAAGGATGAGTAAACTCGTGAGCACTTAAGTTAGGTGCAATCAATGAAATGGCATCAAATCCAAATAGAAGAGTTAATCCAATACTAAGTATTAGTGCAATTAATAACACGAAACTTAAAGATAAAGGAACTAAATTCAAAAACAACATAACCCCAATAGTTAATAATACAGCGAATTCTACTATAAATTGGAAATTATTTTGAGCTATTAAAAAGGGCATAAAATTTTTACCTCACATTATAAATCTTATAAATTTGATTATTTCACTTTTTAAACGTAAATAAAAAAATATTATTCTAAAACTTTTAAAATAATTTATATAAACTCATAGACTTATAAATTTATAAACTTTATCTAAACGAGTTGTAAAATATATTATTTAAATGAATCTATTAAAAAGTTTTATTCTGAACATTTAATCTAGGAGTTGCAGAATATTACCATGTGATCTTCGAAGCCATTATAATCTTTAACCGCATTTACACCATTGATCTGTATTACATTAAATTTTCTGGTCTAGCAATTAAATAAATTCTATTACATCCTTTTATCAGCATTATATTCCGGAATTTCCATATTAAAGCCTTAGCTAGACCTTTTTTCCTCCACTCCGGGGATACACATGAAAGATGTATATAAGCATCCTGTAGATTTTCTTGGGATATAAATCCCAGAAGAAAACCAATAATTTCATCTTCTGCTGTTTCTACAACCAAAGATGTCTTTTTAAAGAATTAGTGAATATATGGTAAATAGAATTTCTTTCAGTGACCATAGGGGGACATTTAGGAGCTATTTCTGCTATCTTTAAAAAATCTTCTTCTTTAACGCTTCTTAAGTGAAATTCTTCCATTTATCTATCTCCATCAGGATTTAAAGCATTAACTTTAAATAATATCAAGTCAAATGAATTAACATAAGGGCTGGTAGCTCAGTTGGTAGAGTGTCGCCTTGGCATGGCGGAGGCCCCGGGTTCAAATCCCGGCCAGTCCACTACTAATTTAAATAAATTAAACAAATTAGCTGATTTTAACAATTAAATAATAGATATTAATTATAGTTAATTTTATTTTAATGATATTAAAAAACATCTTAAAATCAATATTTAATTAAATATTCCATAAATATTATCTATCATAATATTTAGCAAATCATCCGTTTTGATCTTTTTTTCACTATTATGATTCATAAGAAGCTCTAATGCCATATCCACTACTTCATCAACGTTATTGGATCTCTTCATGACTCCTTTATTAATATAAAATCCATCAACTGCAAGAAGTTTTCCAGGATAACATGATATTACAGGAGTTCCAAGAAGAGCTGCTTCACGATTCATAGTTCCACCTGCACCAATAACCAGATCACATCTTTTCATTAAGCTGAATGAATCTACTGGCGGTTTTATAATAGTAATATTCTCATTATCTGTAAATATTTCTTGCTGCTCCTTGAAGCGGGGTATCATCAATATATTAGCATAATCCCCTAAAATATCAATTATCGGAGAAAGTACCGATTTCGTACAGTCAGCGTCAAGATAAGAAGCAAGTACTGGTTCTGGTCTCATTAATATGGTTTTATCCTTCTTTAAATCTAGATCTAAATCATTAAAAATAGAAGGATTATAGTGAAAATCATTAAAATGGATCACTTCAGATGTACCATTATACCTAACCAGAGAATTAGGTTCCGCACCAGTTTTTAATAAATCCCACACATCCATGACCTTAGGAATTACAATTTTATCACAGAGAGGTAATGTAAGTTTATTAGCAGCTATAGCGTGTTCATTATCCAGAACGTAAACACTGGGGATTCCTAATCCAAAAGAAACTCTAGGAAGCTCGATCGAATGTTTTGATACTGCAATGTCCGGTTTTTCCTTTGCTATTATTTTTGAAAGTTTATAGACTCTTTCAGTGCTCCTTAATAATTTTTGTTCTAAAGTAGCACCATGACTACCCACTTTAGTGTATTGAATATTGAATATATCCAGAAGCTGAAGAACATCCCCAAATTTACGGGCAGTTATGAATACCTCTTCGCCTTCCTTCTCTAAAAATTTGATGATACTCTTAAAAAACCAAGCATGAGGTGCGTTTACGATGTCGATCCAGATTTTCAATTAATCCACCTATTTATTTATTCATAAAGTTTTCAATAACATTTATGATTTCATCCACACCTTTTCCCGTCTTTAAACTACTTTTTATTACAATCGCATCTGGATTAAGCATTCTAGCATCAGAAACCATTTTTTCGTCGTCAGCATCAACTGCCTCGGCGATATCTACTTTGTTAATAACTACTAAATCTGCGTCTTTAAAGATTAGTGGATGTTTCTCCACGGTATCATCACCTTCACTAACGCTCACCACAACCATTCGAATATGGCTGCCTAAATCAAAATCCACAGGACAAATAAGATTTCCCACGTTTTCGATGAATAAGAGATCTATCTTTTCCAATGGCAAGTCTTCCAAGGCATGTTCCACTAAATGAGCATCTAGATGGCATTCTTTACCTGTATTTAGGCCTACTACAGGTACTTCATATTGTTCGAATCGATTTGCATCAAACTTGCTAATTACGTCGCCAGCTATAACTCCTATTTTAACATTCATTTTTTTTATAAGAGATTCTATTAGGGATGTTTTGCCTGAACCTATAGCTCCTAAAACATCCACTGCAAAAACATCAGATTTATCAAGTATTCTCTGATTTCTCTTAGCTAATTTCTTATTCGCTAACATTATGTCATGCTGTATTTCTACTTCTGCAATTTTATGCATTTTAATCACTCTTCTCTATTTTAATATTTTTAACGTTACATTCTCGTCCTGCTGTAACCTTTAAATCCCTTTCACCACATTGAGGACATTTAACAATTATTAAATAATGATCAGAATCATCTAAATTTGTTAATCCTTTATAATCACATGATTTACATTCTATTTCTACTGGAATTTCTTCTATATGAATTTCTGAATCCTCTAATAGTGTATCTTCCGTTAAAACTTCTAATAAAAATATAAGTTGATCTGGATTTAACATGGTGAGTTTGCCTATTTCTATAGTAACTTCTAAGATTTTTTCTGCTTGATTTTTCTCTGCAGCTTCTAATATTGTTTTCACCATAGCATCTGCCATGGAAAGTTCGTGCATTTTAGGCCACCTATCCTCTTTAATATTAGTAAATTTTTTTTTAAGTTCAATAAAAAATTCATTTTTATTTAAACTATCGATATATACTCTTAAAAAAAAGAATACATTAATATCTAAATAAGATTTTTTTTTATAATAAGCTTCATTATAAAATTCATTGAATAAAAAAAATTTGCAAATTTAAATGTACTTTTAAATACTAGAATTTTAGTTTATAAATAGATACAATATTTTACATTATTTATATCACTTATTAAACTTTATACTTTTTATAAAATATTATTTGATTAAAATGAAAATTTTGATATAAATCTAAAAAGTATAAACACTTGATTATTATGAATTAATGATGGATTTATATAAAGTAAAATCCTTTTTCTATAAAATTAATCAAATTAAGTCTATTATGTTATGTGTAAATAACTCTATTTAATAATGAGATTAAAAAGTATTTTATAAACAATAATATGTCTGATTAATATTTATAAGAGTCTATTATAAAGATATAATAATCCATAAAAAGGAGTTAAAACAGTGTCGGTAAATATTAAGGAAGCTAATCTGCAAGCAATAACTCAAACTATTGCCTACATGGAAAAAAAAGATGATTATGATGAATACATTCTTGAAAAATTAAAAGAAGAACGCAACAAACTTTTAAAAGAATTAAATGTGTCTTTATAACATTAAAAAGATAAGAAAAGAAGGCAAGCATTAATGTAACAAAAATTTTTAAGAACAATTTTGAATATTGAATATAAATTGGTGATTTTTTTGATAATCGGAGGATCTGCTTCGCAAAAACTGGCTGCAAAAGTTGCATGGGAGTTAGGTGAGACTCTTTGTCCCATGGAAACCCGTAAATTTCCTGATGGAGAACGATATATTAGAATAGGAGGAGAAGTAACTGACAATGCAGTTGTAATCCAATCAACTGGTTATCCACAGGATCAAAACTTAATAGAATTATTTTTAATTCTTAAAACTCTTAAAAGCATGAATATTGAAAATGTGAAGGTTGTGATTCCATATTTTGGTTATGGGAGACAAGAGAAACGTTTCAAGAAGGGTGAATCAGTTTCAGCTGCGGTGATTGCACAATTAATCGAAGCTGCAGGAGCATCAGAGTTCTATTCTATAAATTTACATGAGAATGGAATATGTGACTTCTTTGATATTCCCACTTATAATATATCTGCAATGCCCCTCATAGCGAATTATATTGGAGAAAGATGTGAAAATCCCTTAATAGTTGCTCCAGATAAAGGCGCTCTTCCATTTGCAAAGGAAATCGCAGAGTTGCTGGAATGTGAATTTGACCATCTAGAGAAAACCAGATTATCTCCGGATAAAGTAGAAACAAAAACAAAAAATCTGGATGTTAAAGGTAGGGAAACTATCATAATTGATGATATTATAAGTACTGGTGGTACTATTGTTAATGCTGCAAATATTTTAAGACAACATAAGGCAGATAAAGTTGTTGTCTCATGTATTCACCCCGTACTTGTAGAAGATGCTTTACTTAAAATATTCACAGCTGGTGTGGATGATGTAATCGCCACTGACACTCTAAGGTCTGATGTGAGTATGATTTCAGTAGCTCCGCTAGTGGCTGAAGCCCTACAAAAATAAAATTTAAATTATTAAAAAAAATTAACTTTTATGATTTTTTATTTGCAGGTTCCATGTTAACAGATCTGCCTTTTATTTTACTACCCCTCATTTCTGAGAGAACACTATTAGCACTATTTTCTGGAATCTCAACAAACGAGAATTTATCATAAACATCTATTTTACCTATAACACTGCTGGAAAGACCGGTTTTATCAGCTATAGCCATTATTAAATCTTTAGCTTTAACTCTATCTTTACGTCCAACATTCATGAAAAATCTTACCATATCAGGACGTGCACCAGTATCACCAAATCCTTCAGGTGAACTATTAACATTTACAATATTATTCTCCCTGTTCATAGTCATTTTAACTAAAGCTGCTGCAATTTCAACCGAAGTATAGTCTTCTTCAATCACTTTCTCTACGATATGGATCTCTTTTTCAAGATCTTCAGTATTTATTATGTTTTTCATATTTTTAAGGAATAAATCTGTCTTAACTTCCTGAACATCTCTTAGTGAAGGAATCTCCTGTTGCTCTATTTTAGTCTTAGTGTATCTTTGTATATTTCTAAGCTGGTAGATCTCCTTCCCTGAAACAAAAGTAATAGCTTTGCCTTTTTTACCAGCTCTACCTGTTCGTCCAATTCTGTGAACATAATATTCATCATCATTGGGTACATCGTAATTAAACACCACTTCTATGTCTTCCACGTCAATTCCCCTAGCAGCCACATCAGTTGCCACTAAGACATCAATCTTTCCATTTCTGAACTTAGACATGACCCGATCTCTCTGTTTCTGTGTTAGATCACCGTGTAAACCATCTGCTAGGTATCCTCTTACTTGAAGATGACCTACTAATTTATCAACTCTTCTTTTAGTGTTACAGAACACCAGGGAAAGATTAGGATTGTATAAATCCAGTAACCGGGATAATAAATCCAGCTTCATTTTTTCCTTAACTTCAAAATAAATTTGCTGAGTTTCTGGAACCGTAAGCTCCTTAGGTACAACCTTCAAAAATTCCGGGTCTCTTTGAAATTTTCGAGCTAAATTTAATATGTCACGGGACATGGTAGCTGAAAATAGTAATGTCTGCCTATCTTCTGGAGTATCTCTTAATATAAACTCAATATCCTCCCTAAATCCCATATCCAACATTTCGTCAGCTTCATCTAACACTACGATTTTCACGTAATCCATTTCAAGTGTTCCACGCCGCATGTGATCCATTAATCGACCAGGGGTACCTATAATAATCTGTACACCTTTATTTAACGCCTTAATTTGTCTATCTATTGGTTGGCCACCGTAAATCGGTAGTACCTTAATTTTCTTCATGAATTTAGATAATGTCCGGAGTTCCTCTGCAACTTGAATAGCTAATTCTCGGGTGGGACATACTACTACGGCCTGAAGGGTGTTATCATCCGGATCCACCATCTCTAAAAGAGGTATTCCAAATGCTGCGGTTTTTCCAGTTCCAGTTTGAGCTTGACCTATCATATCTTTTCCTTCCAATATACATGGAATAGCTAGGGACTGGATAGGTGTAGCTTCTTCAAATCCCATATCTAAAACCGCTTTCTCGATATGGCTGGAAATATTTAAATCTTTAAATTGTTTCTGCATGTTAATTTTATCCTTCTTTTATTTCAATTATTTATTTATTTAATTTTATATAATAATTAGTAAAATTATTACTAAAAAATTTTAATGATTAAAATTTATTTATTTTAAAAATATTATGATATCTTAAAAAAAAGATTAGAGTAAGATATACAGATGGTATTATTCGAAAGTAATCATAATACTTAAATGAAACAGATTAAATTTTTTTTTTAAACTGTTTTAATAATAGGATAATGTTAATTTTTTTATAAAATTATTCTAATTTAATATTACAAATAAAAAAATTAAGTTTGAATCATTCAATAAAAAAGGGAGTAAAATCCCTTTATCAAAAAAATAGATTTAAACTCTTAATTATTTTTTTTAATGAGTTGTGGGCTGCTGTAATATTCCGGTTGGTACA
>PMWA01000028.1 GCA_003166335.1 Methanobacterium sp.
ACTTTTAATGTTAGCCATCTATTTTGTGGCTTTATTCAATTTAATACCCGGAGTGAGTTTAACCATCGCGGTTCTCATCACATTACTCTTTGTTGCGGTGGTTATACATGAGTTAACTCATTGTTATGTTGCTGTAGGTTACGGTGTTGAAATAGAAAGAGTAGTTCTCCTTCCTATAGGCGGAGTATCGCAAATGAAGGAGCTGCCCAAAGATCCTCATCAAGAGTTTAGGATAGCTGTTGTAGGACCTCTTTCAAACTTAGTTATCGGAGGTATATTATATCCGTTTTATCTATTTTATGGACATTTACTTTCTACTGATTTAAATTTCCTGCTTTACTACACTATCTATTTGAACCTGCTTTTGGGTGCATTTAATCTGCTTCCCGCCTTCCCTATGGATGGTGGTAGAGTTTTAAGAGCTTATTTAGCAGAGAGAATGAATTTTATAAGAGCCACTCAGCTTGCAGCTTCTATTGGAAAACAATTAGCCATAGTTATGGCCATAATAGGGATATTCATAAACCCTTTCCTAATACTTATAGCCATATTCGTATACTTAGGAGCGGATCAGGAATATAATGTAGTGATGACCAATACTTTATTAGAAGGAATACGTGTCAGGGATATCATGACTGGTGAAGTAAAAACTGTGAATCCTTCCGATACTGTTGATAGTGTGTTAAAACTCATGTTCCAACATAAACATATGGGTTATCCGGTTATACAGGATGGAGAACTTAAAGGAATCATCACATTCCATGATATCTCTAAATTACCTGAAGACCAAAGAGATCGGCAGGTTGAAGAATTCATGACTAAAAGAGTAGTAGTGACGGATCCGCAAGAAGAAGTGGCTTCAACACTGGAAAAACTCACTAATAACCAGATAGGTAGATTACCCGTCCTTGAAAATGGCCAAATAGTGGGAATAATATCAAAAACTGATGTAATGAAGGCCTTAGAAATGAAAAAAAGCACATTATCACAATAAAACCTTTTTTTTCATTTATAAAAAATTAAAGTATTTTTTAAGTTTATATTTATATAAACAGTTTTTAAACTGAATAATCAGAAATTAATTATTTATTTTTTAGGAGCAAATTGATGGACGAGGCTTATAGCTTTATAATAAAGAAAATATTGGAAGGAAAAATAAAAACTCGAGAAGATCTTGAGAAGGGTAAACTTAAGGCATGTCGCGATTACAGTCTCCAAAAATTCATGAGCAACGCTCAGATACTAGAGAAAGCCACACCCGAAGAACGAATTATTATAGCGCCTATAATTAAAAAGAAACCCACTCGAACACTTTCCGGCGTGGCGATTGTAGCTGTGATGTGCAAACCACATGAATGTCCGCATGGAAGATGCACTTATTGCCCGGAAAGTGAAAAAGCACCCCCAAGTTATACTGGAGAGGAACCTGCAGCACTCAGGGCGAGAATGTACGACTTCGATCCATATCTACAAGTATACAACAGACTATTGCAGTTAGAGAGCATAGGGCACCCCTTGGATAAAGTGGAACTAATTATCATGGGTGGCACATTCCCATCAACATTTCTATGTTACCAAGAATGGTTCGTAACCAAATGCCTAGAAGCTATGAACGATTTTGGAATAAAAATTCAATCCAACATTTCATCAAGTAACTCTAGCATCTATCCTGATAACTTTAACTATTTAGAGGATGTGCAAAAGCTTAATGAATCATCATCAGTCAGATGTGTTGGCATGACATTTGAAACACGTCCTGATTACTCTAAAACTCAGGATGTGGATCGTATGCTCCAAATGGGAGGCACCCGGGTAGAATTAGGTGTTCAAACTATCTACAATTTCATTTACAACCGTATTCAGAGGGGACATCGAGTAGAAGATGTAGTAGAATCAGCCAGGATCCTGAGGGATTCTGGAATCAAGGTAGCTATGCATCTCATGCCTGGCTTATTTGCAGACCAAGATAGGGATCTGAGGATATTTAAACGAATATTCTCGGATGAAAGATTTAAACCAGATATGCTTAAAATCTATCCCTGTCTAGTTATTGAAGGCTCTAAATTATATGAATTATGGCAGAATGGTGATTTCAAACCATATACTACTGAGGAAGCTGTGAATCTAATTGTAGAGATTAAAAAATTTCTACCTAAATGGGTGCGTACCATGCGCATTCAACGAGACATACCCTCACCCTTAATTGAAGCTGGAGTAAAAAAATCTAATCTTGGAGAATTAGTTTATCAACGTCTCCATGAGAAAGATATAAATTGTCAATGCATACGCTGTCGTGAAGTGGGTCATCAGGCATTATTTGGATTAACACCCGAATTGGATCATATTAAACTTTTAAAAGAAGAATATCTTGCAGGACAGGGACAGGAGATATTTTTATCCTTTGAGGATATAAAATCGGATATTATGATTGGATTTTTAAGGCTTAGAATACCGTCAGATACTGCGCATCGTAGTGAAGTGGATGATGAAACAGCCCTCATCAGAGAATTACATGTTTATGGTTCTATGGTACCATTAGGTGATAAAAAAAATGGATCATGGCAACATCGAGGATACGGAGATAATCTTCTAGCAAATGCAGAGAAAACAGCCTCTGAAGTTTATGATAAAAGGAAGATACTCATAACCAGTGGAGTAGGAGCACGAAACTACTATCGTAAATTTGGATATGAAACGGAAGGACCTTATATGGCTAAATTAATTTGAAAATAATTTAGAAGATTTTTTTAGAATTCGGTTAAAAATAATTGTGATTTATAAATAAGTAAAGGAGTTTGATAATTGATGATATCCAATGAAGAAATAGCTAAGATGATTGATCACACCAATGTGAAAGGCGATGCTACAGAAGATGACATAAAGAAGCTTTGCAGTGAAGCTTTGCAGTATAATTTTGCCAGTGCCTGTGTAACTCCCACCAACGTGGTACTTACCAGTAAACTTTTAAAATATTCTGATGTGAAGGTATGTGCGGTAATTGGATTTCCACTGGGTGTTCAAACCCCTAAAACCAAGGCTTTTGAGGCTATGGAAGTAGTTTCTAAAGGAGCATCAGAAATTGACATGGTTATGAACATAGGAGGACTGAAATCTGACCGTGAAGAACTGGTTAAAGAGGATATTCAAGGCGTGGTGAAGTCTGCAGGTGACAAAATCGTTAAAGTGATATTAGAAACCGCTCTTCTAACCGATGAAGAAAAGATAAGAGCTTGTGTAATAGCTAAAAAAGCTGGTGTTGATTTTGTTAAAACATCCACCGGATTTGGAGGATTATCCGGAGCCACTGTAGAAGACGTATCTCTCATGCGAAAAACTGTTGGATCAAAAATGGGTATTAAAGCTGCTGGAGGTATAAGAAATCTGAAAACAGCCTTGGCCATGATAAATGTAGGTGCAACTAGAATAGGTACTTCCACAGGTGTACAGATAATGGAAGACATTAAATAAGCATATAATTAATTAAAAGAAGAAAAAAATTAAAATTTTTTATCTCGAAATAAATTTTATAAAAAAGATAATTAAAATGAGGGGTTTTTATGGATGAAAGTTATGAAAGAGCTAAAAGGAGAGTAGAGCAGTTAAAAGGATTTTATATACATTTAACCGTTTATATTGTGATAAATGTATTTCTTTTTGTCGTTAATTTCTTAACAAATCCAGGTTATTGGTGGTTCTTATTTGTAACATTTTTCTGGGGAATAGGTCTTGTTGCACATGGATTATCAATTTTCACGAGAAGAGGTATGTTTTCCAAGGAATGGGAAGATCGTAAAATTAGAGAATACATGGAAAAAGAGGAAAAGGAGTAAAAAAAAATAACTTTTATCTAATTTATTTAAATCCTCATTTTTTATCTGTTATAATATAAATATGGAGAATAGAATATGCAATTAGAAATAGAAGTAGTGGGAAAAGGAAAAGCTTTAGCAGAACTGGATGATAGGAATCCTGAAACATCTAAAAAGATTTATGAGAATTTACCTCTAGAAGGTAATGCACAGGTTTGGCTGGAGGAAACATATTTTCAAATACCTATAAATTTAGATTATGAAAACGCTTCATCTACATCCGTAAAAGGAGATTTATCTTACTGGCCTCCAGGATCAGCTTTCTGTATATTCTATGGAGAATCCCAACCCGCATCTGCAGTGAACCCTATCGGACGTATTACAAAGAATCTAGAATTATTTAAAGAAGTTGAAGAGGAAGATATAATCATACTTAATTCAATATAATCCATTTAAGTATGAATAAATTTATATAATCTTGATTTTAAATTTGTTTATTAACTCTTTTTATATTACTTAAAAACTTAATATAAGATTAATTCACTTTTATTAAATAATTTTATTTTGAGAGATTAAATTCTATTTAATTCAATTTTCGTACCCCAATTTGATCTTACTATCTGTAAACATTATCCAGTTAGCTTATTAAAAATTTACAAATGCATTATACTAAGACATAGAAATCTATTGAGTTTCAGAGTATACAAAAAAATTATTGATTAATATTTTGATAACAAATCTGAACTACAATTATTAAATATTAGATTCAATCAACAAAAAACTACAAAAAAATGTAACTTAAAGAATTTGAATAAAATAAAATAAAATCGCTAAAAATCCTCTTTTAATTGAATTATGAAAAAGTGAGTAAATTTCTAAGATATGGAGAATAGAATGTTAGATGTAGCTTTGAAAGATTTTAAAGCCAAGAAAGGCCGTGCAATCATGTGTATTATTGGTGTGATGGCATGTGTTTTACTAATTGGTGTTATAAACATGGTTTTATACGATTTGCAATCTGGTCTTAAAGGAGATTTGGGTACAGTAAATGGAAAATTGTATTTTGAGCAGAATGGAACAGCTTTTCCTCCTGCAGGAAGTGTTATCAGTGAAAATCTTGGAGATCAAGTACTTAACAGTAGCGGTGTAGACAACAGTAAAAGTACTGAAGCACTATTTGCACCATTACAAGGCAGTATAACCTTTAGTGATAGTACTCCAGTAATGGTTGTTGGTTTAACACCAGATAAAGAACAAGCTTTTATTGGAAACACTAAAGTAAATGGATCAAGTTCTCTTGTGGGTGAGGGTGATAATGCTGTTATTATGGGATCTGAAGCTGCAAAAACCTATAACGTCACAGTAGGTGATACATTCACCGTTAATAACAACCAATTTTAGGTGATAGGCGTCATGGATAAGGTGGGTACTGGATTTCCTTTAACCATTGATAATTCACTGGTTATGCCTCTTTCTTATGCTCAAAATGTTTCAGATAGGCAGGACCTTATTAAACGGTTATAATAATACCAAACAGCCAATATTCAATGCAAACTGAAATCAATAATTTAGAGAATTCTTATCCTAAATACGATGCTTACTCTCAAAAGGACGCTCAGAAAACAATAGACGACAATTTGAAAGAACCTACGATATTTATGAACATGATAATAGTTATTATCTTCGCCGTATCCACAGTTCTCATCATTAACATGATGATGATGTCTGTAAAAGAAAAAACAAAAGACATTGGTACTATGAGAGCACTTGGAACAAAGAGAAAATCAATAATGCTCTTAATAATGTACGAATCCCTGATCTTGAGTTCAATTGGGGGTATTATCGGAATCTTACTTATAGCCCCAATATATAGCGTAATGGGATTGATGATGGGTGCTACAAGTTTAGATTTCACCATACCAACCACTGTACTATTACAGGTGGTATTGATAATATTTGTGATAGGAACATTCTCAGGACTAATTCCAGCTTATCTAGCTACCAAAATCAGTCCTATTGAAGCTTTAAGATACGAATAAGTTTAATTTTTAATAAATTTAATCCATTTTATTCAATATTATAAAAGCTATAGATACTCAACCAATGGAGTATTAATAGATAAAAAAAATATTCATTCCGAAGTTAATGAAAATTCTAAGAATTTAAACGATTAATTTAAAGAATAAACAGATATTAGGAGGAATAAATTTATGGGAAAAGTATTGGGTATTAGTGGAAGTCCGGTTAAGGATAGTAATACAGATACATTAGTGAAAACTATATTGGAATCTACTGGATTAGATCAGGATTTTGTTAAACTTTCAGAAATAGAAGTCGCTCCGTGTAGAGCCTGTAAAAAGTGCGCGTACACTAACCAGTGTGTTTGGGATGATGACTTTAAATGGCTTTCTCAAATGGTTTTAGATGCAGATGCCCTAGTGATTGGTACCCCTGTTATGTATGGAAGTGCCAGTGGATTTACAAAGGCTTTTATTGAAAGGTTATGGTCTTTAAGGCATGTTAAACTACTCACACAAGGTAAAATAGGAGCTACTGCTGTTGTAGGATGGGTTTCAACAGAGGATGTGATCAACTGGTTAAACCAAGTCATGATGGTTAGTGGTTTCAAGTTGGTGGGAAGTGTGATCGGCCATGGGAGTCCAGGATGTTTTACTTGTGGTCCTGGTGAAACATGCAGCTATTCTATATGGAACAGCTTGAAAAAAACCTACAAGATACTGGAAAGTTCATCAATTAAAAATCAGCCAGAATCCATGGAAAAAGTTAAAGAAATTGAAAAAATGATGGATAGTCAGGAGAATATATATAAAGGTTATTTGGAGGAATTAGCAGATAATGATCCCCTAAAAAATCCATCCTACAATGTACTGAAATGTATTTCAGTTAAGGATCAGCCAGAAACCATGGAAAAAGCTAAGGGAATAGGAAAGCTTATATATGCCAAACTTAAGTCAAAAGAATAATTAATTCCGAATTAAGCTTTGATAATGACGATATCTTTATCCAATAGATTTGGATTATAAAAAATGTGTAAGGAGACTGTAATCAATGGAAAAAGTTAAAAATTTTAATGTTTTAGAGAAAATAGCTTTAGATTTAGGGGCAATTGATGCAAAAGTCTTCTCTGCAGATCAAATTGTAGTGGAGGATAGGGTGCGTCTCAAATGTATGGTTGGTTGCCCTTTCTATGGGAAAACTTTGAAATGTCCACCTTACACCCCTAGCACTGATGATTTTAGGAATATATTAAAGGAATACAACTTTGCTATGATTATTAAACTCAAGCTTCCAGAAATAATCAGTGAATCAGGTCATTATAGAACTTTGTTAACGATTTTATTGGAGATTGAGAGGGCCGCTTTTAATCAGGGATATACATTTGCTACGGTATTTTATGCTGGGCATTGTCGGCTTTGTGAAAAATGCAATGTAGAAAATGGTACTTGCTTGAATCCGATGATATCTCGTTTTTCAGCCGAAGCTATGGGTATAAACTTGTTAAAAACTGCAAAAAATGTTGGAATGGAATTAAAGATTCCTACTTCCGATAATAAAATTCCTTTAACACCGATGGCCATATTACTAATAGATTAAGCTATTAAAATTTCACTTAAATGAGATTATTATAAATATTTCAAGATCTTTTACTTATTATCCATCAGAAATAAGTAAAGATGGTTATAAATATTATATTGCAGATAAAATGGTGATTTAATGTCAGAGATCAGGTTAGATATAAAATACTTAGAAAATGTATTAGCAGAAAATAATTACATACCTGACGATAATATTGTCACCGTGATGTTTTTAGCCTTATCACTTAAAAAACCAGTTTTGATTGAGGGACCACCTGGTACTGGTAAAACAGAGCTTTCTAAGGCAATATCCCGAGCTTTTGGGAGGGATTTTTTCAGAGTGCAGTGTTATGAAGGTATAACTTTTGAGCAGATTGTGGGAGAATGGAATTATCAGAAACAATTGTTAAGTCTTGAAATGTCAAAGATTAAGAAGAGTGGAGAAGATGTTTTTAGAGAAGAATTTTTTATTAAAAGACCGTTATTATCCTCTTTTATGAATCAAAAAGATTCAGTAATATTGATTGATGAGATTGATAAAGCTGATGAAGAGGTAGAGAGTTTCTTACTTCAGGCATTGGGTGAGAAGCAAATCACAGTTAATGATTTGGGCACCTTTGAACTTCAAAATGATTTAATGGTGATTATGACTAGTAATTCTCAGAGACAGCTTCTTGATGAGACTAAAGACCGTTGCTTATATTTATATATTGATTATCCCGATTTTGAAAGAGAAGTTATGATAGTTAAATCACACACACCTGAAGCGTCTTCAAAGTTAATTGAAAGTGTTGTTGAAGTAGTACAAAAGATAAGAAAACTTAATCTTATTAAAACACCTTCAATTCGAGCCTCCGTAGATTGGGTTAGAAGTCTGATTATTTTCAATAATGGTAAGTTAAATAGGGATTCTTTTGAAAAAACCATTAATGTGGTTATAAAAAATGAAGATGACAAGAAAAAGGTTTTAGATAATATTAAGGTAAATAAGTAAAAATTTTGGATACTTCCATTATGATAAATGATATAGTTAAATTTTCTAATGTTTTAAGGAAAAATGGGATTCCTGCTAGTATTAGAAGCACTGAAATGGCATGTAGAGCTGTTTCATTAATTGGTAATGAGGAAATAAATTTAAATGAAGCTTTAGCATGCATTTATCTTAAAGATCAAAGGCATAGAAAAAAATTTGATGAATCATTTGAATCTTTCTTTAATAAAGAAAGAAAAGAAAAAGAACGTAAAGATCCATCAGGCTTTGGGGATAAATCAAAATATATTAAAAAATACAATGTAAGCGTTAGCACTAAAAAAGTTACTTACTTTGATTCTAATAATAAAACTTTACAATATAAAATAGATTACATTAAAAATAATTTAAATGATATAAATGAGAATGCCAATAAAGAAGGTAATTCTGAGCTTTTAAAAAGTAATATTCAGACTTTGAATTCACTTCAACCAGAATTAATTGATTTATGTCAGAAGCTCGGTCGAAAAATCGCCACAAAAAGAGTGCGAAGATATAAACAATCTAAAAAACAGAAACCTGATATTAGAAGAACTATTAGAAAGAATTTAAAACATGGTGGAACTCTTCTTGAACTTATTAAAAGTAAACCTAAGATAAAAAAACAGAATCATTTTTTCTTAAGCGATGTTAGTGTTTCCTGTGATTGGATTAGTATTTGGTTTTTTTGCATGGTTTATGCTGCTCAAAACTCATTTAATCATGCTAAAGCATTTGAATTTGATAATAAAACCGCTGAGGTAACATCAGCCCTCCAAGAGCTTAATCTAATTGATGCTTTCATTAAAGTTTTAGATATCAGAAAGCAGAATTCAATGATTAGAGGAAAATCTAATATGTATACAGCCTTTGAAGGATTTCTTAATCAAGTTAAGTTGAATAATAAATCGTATGTTCTGATTTTAAGTGATTGCCGGGATTGGGCAGGACCAAAATATGATGGTGAACCATTAAGTGCAAATTTTATTAGACAAATGTGTAGAGCTGCTAAAAGAGTTTTAATATTGAATCCAGAACCTAAAAATAAATGGAACGTGGCTGATAGCCGTGTTTCAAGTTATGAAGATGCAGGTGCAGAAATATTTGAAGTCAGTGATTTAAAACAACTTGCTGACTTAATAAGCGAGATATAATTGAACTATTTTGCTTGATCAGGAAAAATATGAGATATATTGTTTTTTTTTATAATCTCACAAAATATTTTTATTCGCATCGAGCAATGCAATATTTGCATAATGACAGTTCATCATTTATGAATACTTTTTTTCCAGTACAATAATAATAATCATCCTTTTCATATACCGTAGTTCCATTTGAAAATCTAATCCCTGGGGGATGTAAAGGTTTTTTAGCAATGAAAACTAAATAAATTGATATTATTTTGATGAATTCTTTGAATTTTTCATCATCAGGAGCGTATAAACTAAAATAATTATCTATTCTATGAATTAAATCCTTTAATTCTTCTTCATTGACTTCATCATCCACTTCTTCATAGGATGAATTCATTATCTCATTGAAACTCTCCAAATTATATTTGGACACAATAGATTGTATAGACGTATCATTTTCATAGAAACAATCATTATCAGGCTTTACTTTGGATTTATACTGTTCCATACGTTTTTGGAGTTTTAAAAATAATTCTGAACTTTTCATTTTTCTGTATCAAGTATGAAGACTTCATAATTTATAAAAATATTGTTTGAATATAGAATTTTTTACTTAATAGGATTAAAAAAAAACTAAAAAATAGTTTATTCATAATCTAAATCTTTTAATTCTTCTATCCAATCTTCTTTTAATTTTCTTAAATTTCTTTGAAGCTTTGCAATTTCAGCTGATAATTCATTATTCCTTTTCATATATTGATATAAGTATTCCTCATCTTCTGTTTGTTGTTGATTTCTATCCAATTCTTCGACTTCTTCAAACTTTACATATCCAGTTATATGTCCAAATGCAAGATTATGTTGAAGTATATGATCCTCAACATTTCTAAGACTTTCAAAAGCTTTATTCTCTTCAAATAAATCTGCTAATCTTTGTTCATCTTCTAAAAAAATTTTAATCTGATCTTCCCAGAACATTTAAAATAATCCCTCCACTAATAATATTCTGAATTTCTTGTTAAGATATTTTTATTTAAATATCCTCAACATTTTTTATTAAACAACTTTAATACATTTCATGAATTATTTAGAGAAATTTTAAATTCCCCAATAAAATTTAAATCTTTAAACTAAAACTAAATAATAAACATATTATTTTTTAGAATTTCTATACTATTTATTTCTGAAAGAAACAGTTTTAAGGCTTGATATTTTCGTATAATGTATCTCTTTCAGCGGGTATGCGCCCTAAATTCATGATTATTCTTTGGAAGTTTGATGGCGTGGTTTGTACTCCATGTTCTGCTCCGGCAGATTTAGATATATTTTCTTCACCTAATGTTCCTCCAAGATCATTTGCACCTGCGGTGAGACAGACCTGAGCGAATTTGAATCCAAGTTTCACCCAAGAAACTTGTATATTCTTTATAAGATCGCCAAACATGAGTCGAGCTACTGCATATACTTTTAGATCCTCTATTCCAGTGCTTCCGGGATTGGAAATTCCCTTTTGGAATATGGGTGTTAAGCGGTGCATGAATGTTAAAGGCACAAATTCCGTGAATCCTCCTGTTCTCTCTTGTATTTGCCTTAGAATATCCATATGTTCTACTCTGTGTCCCGAATTTTCAATGTGACCATACATCATGGTGCATGTAGTAGGTATGCCAGTTTTATGTGCTGTTTCCACTACTTCAATCCATTGATCAGTGCTCATTTTAGTAGGGCATAATATTTTCCGTATATCGTCATTCAAGATTTCAGCAGCATTTCCCGGGATTGAATCAAGTCCTGCTTCCTTTAACATTTTAAGCTCATCTTTAATGGATATTCCGGCTTTATTAGCTCCGTACAGTATCTCCATAGGAGAGAAAGCGTGTATATAAATATCTGGAAGCTCAGCACGTAGTTTTTGAAGTAGTTCTTGATAAAAATAAGCATCAACATCTGGATGCAATCCCCCTTGTATACATACTTCAACGGCCCCACTGTCCCATGCTTTACGGGCTCTATCAACCACTTCTTCAATTTTTAGAAAATAAGCTCCTTTTTCATCCTCAGTTTTTCTGAATGCGCAGAATCCACAGTCTCCTGTGCAAAGGTTAGTGAAGTTTATATTCCAATTTCGGATGTAAGTGACTCTATCTCCTACCAATCGTTCCCGTAATCCATCTGCAGTTATTAATAAAGCTTGAAGTTCTTTTCCTGTTGTTTCAATGAGTTTAAATGCTTCTTGTTGTGAAATTCTGGTTTTCATGGATTTTTCCAGTATATCTTCTATCTGTGGGTCAATGTCAAGTCTCTCCAACATGGCAATTGATATTAAACTTTGTAACCTTATAACTTTTGGTTAAATGATGATCTGATTTTTTCAATGGATAGATTATATACTATGGTCAAAAAGCCTATTAAAATAGATAGCTTTAAATATTATAGGGTCCTAGCTAAATCTGGAGGTGATAATATGGCTGAATTACCTATTGCTCCAGTGGGAAGAATCATAAAAAATGCTGGTGCACAAAGGATAAGTGATGATGCAAAAGAGGCCTTAGCAAAATCCTTAGAAGAAAAAGGTGAAGAAATAGCTAAAAAAGCCGTTGAACTTGCAAAACACGCCGGAAGGAAAACTGTAAAAGCGGATGATATTGAATTAGCTGTTAAAGCAGCTTAATTCCATCTTTTTTTATATTTTTATATTTGAATAGTCATTTACTAAAATGACTATAAAACATTTTTTTTAAGCGATTTTTATAAAATTATAATTTAATTAAAATATTTCTTTTTTCTGATGTTTATTTTATTTCCGATTCAAAAAAAAATAAATCCGTGTCTTACGAAAATTTCTAAAATTAAAAATAAATATACTATTAATATTAAAACAAAGTTTACAATTTAATTTTCATCTAATCGAATATTTCGTCTAATTCTAAAGACTGGTATTCTTCACTTTCTTCATCAGTTAATGAGATTAAATATTTATTATTTTTTTCTAAAACTGCTATAGCAATAGGCGTGATGGATTCAAACCAAAATTTATCCTCAAACTCTAGAGTTGAAACTTGAATCATTGGATAAATGATTCTGTCACCGATTCTCAGTGCATTACCTTTTAAAATCTTTTTTTTTAAGAATTCTTCTCCAACTCCAAATTCTGAGCTCATTTTTTATTAATACCCCATAAAAGAATTTATTAACGAAAATAAAAACTTAAAATATTTTTTTTTATTTGTTCAAATCTCGGAGGCTTCCTATTAAATCTCGCACAGGTTTTTTAGTAAATGCTTTTAAAGATGCAATAGCAATCCACAAAAGTTTTAATTTAAGATTTAATTCAAAAGATCCGTCTAATTTACTTTTTTGAAAGTCAGGAGTTGTAGAGATGGATATTATTGGAATAGTGTTTAAAATAGAACTAAGACTCCATAAATAGCCGTTAATCATTGCAGTGTCTACTGGACTGTAAAATCCTAAATTTAAATCTATAGAAAGTTTTTCAAGGTTTATGGATTTTAAAAATGCAGGGATTAAGGGTTTAAGATAATCGAATGCTTCGAAGAATTGATTTAATATTTTTAATAATTGCTCAATGTTAAATTTTCTTTCTTTTTTTTCTTTCTTTACTTCTTCTTTTTCAGCTGGTATATCACGCTGAATAAGCCGTATCTTCAGCCATCTAATCTTAAAATACCCACTTATATTCATCTCCCTCTTTTGGATGTAAAAAGAGATATGAAAGGGGATTAAGAGGATTGCCAATAAAATTAGTGCCAAAATAAGAATTATGACACCAATTATGGTATAAATCAACTATTATCCGCTCTTTTCTTACTACAAAACAATTTTAATTTTAGATTTTAGGAGGTGTTTTAGCTTCTGGTTTTGCTTCTTCTTTTCCTTTTTTATGTTCTTTCATCCAATCTTTTTTCATTGTGCATTTTTCTTTCATCATTGACATTACTTCAGAGCCTATTTCCCCAAGGGCTTGTGCTAGAGGATTAGCTGATAATGTTAATACTTTAACACCTTCAGGGCCGGATATATTCTTAAAAACCACTATCATTGCAACAGGTTTAATTCCGGCAGCTCCTCCAGCCCCTGCACCAGCTCCACTTGCATCAGATGACATCATACCTTTACCTTCACCCATTCCAGCTCCAAATCCCATACCCATCATAGTTACTGGAATAAGTACCTTATCATCTGTTTCTATTGGATTTCCAATTATATTTTCAATATTTAAAACTTTTCTAATTTCTTCTACCGTAGTTTTTATTGGATCATCAATGTCCATGTTCATCAACTCCGTAATAAAATTTTTTTATCAACATTTAGCTTTATATAATTGAAACCATATAAAATTTTAGTTAAATAATTTTATCCAGAATTTAAGCCATTATAATGAAATAATTTAGATTTAATCATCATATATCATGTTTAAAACTTGATAATTCATGTATTAGTAATATTTTTCTTTGAATTTAAGAATAATTTTGTATATTTTATCATCAGCGCGATTTTATTTAAACATTAAAGAAAGGGAATGATTATATCATGATTTTCAGCTAAAGAAGTGGAAAAAGTTTATATATGAATAGAATTATATCCTAAATGGATGACGGGGCCCGTGGTCTAGGGGTATGATACCTCCCTGACACGGAGGTGATCACGAGTTCGAATCTCGTCGGGCCCATTTTAGGGCCGTGGTAGTTCAGTTGGGAGAACGCCAGACTGAAGATCTGGATGTCGCTGGTTCAAGTCCGGCCCACGGCATATTAATTTTATAAAAAAATCTCTTTTATTGATTAATCTTTTTTTTAAAATCAAATTTTTTCCATTAAGAATATTAAAGAAAATATTTTTTTATAAAAAATAAATAAATATGATATATAGTTGAAAAATTTATTATGACAAAAACTGTTTCATGTCCTAATTGTGGTTCAAATAGAATGAAGATGCATAATCCTCAGTTATCTATTTGGCAATGTTCAAAATGTGGATATCAGGGTCCAGTAGTCGTAGAGAATGGAAATCTTAATAAGCAGATTAAGGAAAATAAGAAAATGGAGAAACTAAGAAAAAAATTGTTGTGGAGAAGATAATTATAAAATTTGTAAAAAAATAGTGCGCTTTTCACTTATTTTTTAGTGAACTGAAAATTTCATTTTTTTTTATGCACTTTAATTTTTATCATTTACCTAAAATAATTTTATTATTTTCTTAGGAAAGAGCTGATTAATCCTCCCAACATTGATAGGAATCCAAAAACGAAGATTCCACTGAGAAGTACGATTATTCCACCTATAATTCCCAGTATCAAACCTAAAATAACACCAACCAAACCACCGTTTATAGCGCCATCCCTATATGTTCCACTGCCAGTTATATAAGATGATAAGGAGCCACTGAAGACAGTTAAAATAACAGTGCTTATAGTGAAGATATATAAAACTCTTGAGGATAAATTTAAAGTGTTAATGTGAATATTAGTTCCAAACAATGCTATTACTGATAAAGTTAGAGATATGAATAAAAAAATAAACCCAATAATTACTCCCGTAAATTTTATTTTATTTGAAGTATTAACAGGTTTTATATGAGGATCCTCTTCTATTGATGAAGAATATCTAAGTTTACCACCGCATTCACATCTTTCATAATTAAAAGAGGATTTTCCCTCATTAATCGGATAATGTTTGCGGCATTTTTCACAGATCATATAAGACATAATATATCACTATGTTTAAACGATGTATATAATTCTTAGATTAGTTTATTCCTAAACACAATTCACAAATAAAAATAAATTATTAGTATTAATAATAAAATTCGCTGATCGTAATTTATATTTATTCAGATAATTTCACCTTTAAGATAAGTGCTTTTAGCTTCGATTATTTCAACTTCCACGAAACATCCGAGGGAAGCTTCATCAACTATTACAGTCTTATAATTATTTGAACGCCCTATATAACCCCCTTTACTTCCTTTACTAGTTATTAAAACTTTTTGAATAGTATTAATCATTCTTTTATTATTTTGTAAAGCTATTTCAGATTTAAGATTATTCAATTTTTTAGATCTTTCTTTCATTATATGATGATCAATTTCATTTAAATTGGAAGCTGGGGTGCCTGGTCGGTGATGATATTTAGATATGTGGAGAAAATCCGGTTTTAATTCTCCAATTAATTTAAGAGTGTCATTGAACGCATTATTATCCTCTGATGGGTAACCTACTATTACATCGGTGGCTATTGAAATATCCGTTATACTCCGTTGGAATTGAGTAATTATATCCTTAAAATCATCAACACTATGCTCCCGATTCATGTCAGCTAAAACATTATCATTTCCGCTTTGAATTGGAATATGAATGAATTTATAAACTTTTTCATTCTGAAATGAGTGAATTATATTATCTAAATCATTCATCATGTTCTTAGGATGCATCATACCAATTCTAACACGGAAATCACCATTAACAGCTGTGACCTGATTTATAAGATTTGATAATGATTTTCCAGTTTCTTTACCATACGCAGCTGTGTCTTGGGCTGTTAATTGTATCTCAACACAACCATCATTAATTGATTTGTCTGCTTCAAAATAGATAAGATCCCCCGGGTAACTCTGTAGTTTACCCCTGGCAAATCGTGTGCAGCAGTAACTGCATGCACCATTACATCCTTCACAGATTTGAATTATATGTATAAGGGGATTGGAACGTATCTTAGGAAGGCCTACCTTGATTGAATTATCCGAACCTGTTAATTTAACATTATCTCCTTTTAAGATTGATTTTACTACATGTGATGTTGATGTTATTTGATGAGGACTTATCCAACCAGCATTTGGTGCAGTTTTTTGTAGTTTATCCGGATCTATCTCCACCATGCAACCGGCTATAAGAAGTTTTTTATCTGGAAACTTCTCCTGTAACCTCTGAATACGATTTACGACTTTTTGTTCAGTAGGGTGTTTCACATAGCAAGTGTTAATGATAATAACATCAGCTTCTTGAGGATTATCTACTAGTTTACCTTCATTCTCATTAAGCAACCCTGCCATTATTTGTGAATCAGCCTGGTTAAATGTGCAGCCAAAGGTTTCTATGTAAAAATTCATTTTATCATAATTTTCCTGTTATTTTTATCCTAAAAAAAAATTTAAAATAATTATATTTCAAAAGATATATAATCTTATACAAATTGAATTTAAAAAAAAATGATAGGTATTTTTAGAACGAATGAACTATTTAAAGTCAATTCTTTTTATTTTTCGGGCCAGCCATGCTCCCCTATCATGGGTACAAAGACAACTCCACCCAGTTTATGTGTTTTGAATTCATTTTCAGATACTCTGAATAGACATACTAATTCTTGGAAATAATTATCAGATCCAATCGGAGTTAAAAGTCTCCCACCAACCTTTAATTGTTCTTTCAATGGTTTAGGCACTTTAGGGGCACTGGCAGTCGCATATATTCTATCATACGGCGCCTCCTCAGGATAACCTTTAGTTCCATCTATATGTAGAACAGTAACATTATTATATCCCGTACGTTTAAGATTCTCCTCAGCGGTCTTAGCCAGGTATTCTATCCGTTCCGTGGTGAATAAATGTCCTTCCGGCCCTATGATTTCTGCTACCACTGCAGCATTATATCCGAAACCAGACCCGATTTCTAAAATTTTCATACCCTCTTTTAAGTCTAGTTTTTCACAGATCATCGCTACCATATGTGGTGCTGAAATAGTCTGACCTTTTCCTATAGGTAATGGTTGATCAATATAAGCATACGGCCTGTTTTCATGTGGCATGAATTCTTCCCGGGGGACTTTGAGAATAGCTTTTTTAACGCTCTCCGATTTCACGTAACCATTATTAGATAATCTATCCACCAATTCTTCTCTTTTACTCTTCATACTACCACCTTAGAACTTAAATCATAATTATAACGTTGTTGTTCTTCAAATGGTCGTCCGTAAACTCGTTTAGTAACAGATGCTCGTGCAAATCCCTTCCTCATTTTCCTTTCCAATGTCTTCAGGGAATTTATACGGAAATATATATTACCCATTTTAACTACGTCTCCAATCTTAAATTCGAAGTCAGGAGCCACTTCCACTTTTTGTGATAATATTCTTCCCCCAAAGTCAACTGAAATACCTACACGTGCAGGTATATCAATATAAGAAGCCCATATCGTTTCTAAATCTTTTACTGGACTTTTAAAGATCCTTCCTCCTCTCTTATTTTCAAGTGAAGTGATTTCAGCAGGTCGTTCATCCGCATCGATAAAACCTCCTACTTGGAGAATCTGATCTGGATCAACTTTTATGAAAGTTTTATGAGTTTTTTCAAATTCACTTACCACAACACGACAATCTAAAGGTTTCTCAATATTTACAATATCTCTAAAGATAGTTCCACATTCATTACATTTTAACAGTAATTCTTTGGATTTTTTACCTTTAGATTTCAATTCTTCGATTGATTTAGAGTTACAATTAGGACATTTCATTTTATTTCTTTCCCTTATAAAAAAAATAATGTTTATTTTTTTCTATAAAAATGATTTTTAATTTCTTAGCATTTCTTTATTACTATTTATTATTCAATAAATCTAAATGAATTTAAACCCTTAAAAAAAAAATTAATTTCCTTACTTAATATAAAGAATATTTATTTAAAAAAATGTAAAAATTTAAAGAGTGAATTTACTTTTCTTTAAATAATGATTAACTAAACCACCATCTTGGAGTATTTCAAGCATGAATCTTTTGAATGGCTGTATTTTAAAGGTTTTACCAGTGCTTTTATTTTTTATAAATCCATCTTCCAAGTTTACACATAATAATTCTCCTTTCTCAGCTTCAACATCAGCCACCACCACAGGTAAACCTACATTTATAGAGTTTCTATAGAATATCCTAGCAAATGATTTAGCAATAATAATTGAGATACCTGCATGTTTCAAAGCTACGGGAGCTTGTTCTCGTGACGAACCGCAACCAAAATTCCAACCAGCCACTATCATATCTCCAGGCTCTACATTCTCAGCGAATAATGGATCTTCTGCTTCCATCACATGAGCCGATAATTCATCCAAATCAAATGCCCTCAAATACCTTCCAGGAATAATTACATCAGTATCTATACTATCCCTGAATTTCCAGACTTTACCTTCCAATTTCCCGATCATTAAAATAACCTAATCACTTTTTTTTTAATGAAATAATTTTTTTTAAATTATTTAAAAAAAAATAACATCAATAAAAATTTATAAATTTATTTATTCTTTAAGATGGCACCAGAATTCTGGGCTTTAGATGAAATAATTTCACCTTCTTTATCTTGCATTAGACTTCGAGCAGTTCTACATATATCCTTACAATTAGTATCTGTAACAGCGTAAACTGTAGGTCCAAATGAACTTAATCCAACTCCTGATGCACCTGCAGATCTCAAAGACTCAATCAAATAATTTGTGAATGAATTTTGAAGGTCGGATTCTATTTTTTTAAACCCAACTTTCTGTATAATATTAACAGCCTGCCCAAAAGCATCTAAATCTCCTTCAACCACCGCAGGCATCATCTTCATAAGTAGTATATGAGTTAATTTCTGCACTTCCACAAGAGGTATAGGACAATACTCTTGGAATATATTAACCTCATGATCACCGGAAACCTTCCTCTCCGCCTGTGGAATGACTAATATTAAATTCCAATCCATAGGAAAATCATATTTAGCGAGTATTGGAGGTGGAGAAGCATTAGATGCAGATGAAGGTAAAAAATCCTGCTTAGACATTGTTTTATGACCACCATCTACAATGAAACCTCCCCTTTCAAAGGAAGCAACACCAATACCCGAAGTTCCGCCCCTACCCACTATTGCCGCGATTTCATGTGCAGGAAGATCCTGTTCATTAATCTTTAATATCAATTTAGCAACCGCTAACGATAATTGAGTACCTGAACCCAAACCTGAATGAGAAGGATAATATTCACGTACTTTGAAATGATAATTCTCATTTAAACCTAAAAACTTGTTCATTCTAATAATTGCATTATTAATTTTAACTTGATAATCATTTAAAGTTTCACTATTTAGATTATGGGAATTAGTGAAAATTATCTTATTAGACTCGTAACCTTTTTCAGCTTCCAGGATTAATTTAGGTTCCCTGATGGTGATACCCACACCACCATCAATTCGACCGTATTTACCATTCAAATCAATAAGGGTAACATGTAACCTGGAGGGAGTTTCAATTATCATAACCTAATATAAAACCTACTTTGAAATGTTTTTTAGGGGTTTTGAGAATTTATTCTCAATACCCTGCCTATAGAGGGAGTTCATAGCACAAAATGGTATTATTCTTCCATCAGGCACCGCATAATGAATCACACATTTTCTAACTCTATCATGATCAAAATTCCAAGGATCCATGAAATGCATGCAGGATATTAATAGACTTTTATGATGAAAAGCACCTAAAGCACTGTAAGATCGTTCTCTGAATACTTTAATTAATAAACTCTTAATATCCAATGATTCAGGCGTTTTAGATAAACTAATAGTTTTAGGCAACTCATAAGTGGCTCTAGCTAGAACCTTGGATTTAGCCACTAATCCGCCATGATTTATATCATCAGTACTGTTAGCTAAGAGATTGAAGAATCGATCTACATCTATAAATTGTGATATAGGAATTAATTCATCTCCCTCAATAAAAATATAGGTTGCAGAACCGCAGTGCGGATGACAAGTGAAATCCACTTTAGGTTCGCCTTCCATTGCTTCAATGAATTCTGACACCGGAAAAACACTAGATGCAGGATAGAAATCTTCTACCTTAATCTGAGATTCTGTTTGTTCCTCTACTAATTCTTCAAAATCAGACACTGTTATGCGTTGACTTTCCACTTCTTCACTAGGTGTTCTACCAGCAAAGGCTACTGGTTGGAAAACAATCCCTCTTATAACATCAATGTTATCGGCTGCAAATCTTATTATTTCTCCCACTTGATCATCGTTTATACCTTTTATGAGAGTAGGGACTAATACGATTCCCATACCCGCTTTGCGGCAGTTCTCGATAGCTTCTAATTTAGTTGAGAGAATATTTCTGTTCCTTATTTTAATGTAAGGTTCCTCGGTTACACCATCAAACTGTAGATATACAGTGTTTAAACCAGCTTCCTTTAATTCTCCGGGGAGTTCCGGATTTAGGGCTAGTTTAATACCATTAGTGGCTATTTGGACATGAGTAAATCCCTCTTCCCTAGCTAGTTTAATCAAATCCACTAAATCTTTACGCATGGTTGGTTCACCGCCAGCATATTGGATAGCTGGAGTGGGAACAGGTTCATTGTTCCTTAAATTTCTAAGCATTTGTCTTATTTCTTCATATGAAGGTTCATAAAGTTGTTTAGAAACCGCTGCATTAGCAAAACATACAGGGCAGCGGAGATTACAACGATTGGTAACATCTATCAGACCGAGAATGGTGTGACTTTCATGTTCTGAACATAACCCGCAGCTCGATGGGCAGTCTCCTTCAACGGATGTACGGGGGTTTTCAACGCCTTTACCTACGTAATCATAGTCCGAAGCTATATAGTATTTCTCACTACTGCTCCAGTAAGTGTTCTCAAATTTTCCGTGTTCTTTGCATTCTTTTCTTATCATTATCTTTCCCTGGTCTTCATAAACTTCTGCATCAACAATGTCAAGACACTCGGGACATAAACTTTTGGTTTTCTTTATAACCATCAAAATCACCCATAATATTATTTAATAGCTGTAACAATTACAAAATATCTTATTTTAAATCGGAGGTAAAAAATGGACTTGACTGTTATCAGTGCTTTAACTTTAGCAGCATATGCTATATACTTTATGCTACCAGCATACCTTGCCAATGTTTCAGCATTAGCATTTGGCGGTGGAAGACCATTGGATTTTAACCGTAATTTCACAGATGGCCGCAGATTGCTGGGAGATGGGGTAACTTGGAGAGGAACCATCATCGGGATTATTATTGGTACTTTAATTGCAATTATTCAAGGCTTAATATTTATGTATTATGGCGACATATTCCTGATATTACCCGGATGGGTTACAATTCACGGAGTAATACCTGCTAATTATCTTGATTGGATATTTTTAGGATTTGCACTCAGTGTAGGAGCATTACTGGGAGATGCTGCTGGAAGCTTTATAAAAAGAAGAATTAAAATCGGAAGAGGAAGACCAGCACCCCTCTTGGATCAATTAGATTTTGTGGTAGGAGCATTAATTTTAGCTTCTTTAGTGGTGAATATACCTTTAAATTTGATTATATTAATTATTATTTTNNAAGCGTGGTTTTACATTTAGCTGCTAATTCAATTGCTTATCTTCTTGGGCTGAAAGATGTTTGGTATTAATCTTATAAAATAATACTATTCACATTTTTTTTATTCGCTCTTTTTATTTTTTAAGAAAATTTTATTTAATATTAAGAACAAATTAAAAACTATAGATACGTGAGTGCTGAAAAGATGGAGTTAGAATGGCTGAAGCTGATATTTTATTACAGAATTATGCTCAAATTTTGAATTTATCGATAACTTTTCTAGGTATTGTTCTAGCAATATTTTTCACGTTAATTGCCCTTCCTCTGCAAAATATATTGGGTAAGTATTCACAGGATTTAGTTAACCGTGTAAACAGGGATAAGTGGTTAATTTTCTGTTTTTTATTTTTCATTATCTTATTTGGATATGATTTTTCATTATTAATATTGCCTAAATTACCTATTCTAATTTCAGTCAGCTTTCTTGGTGGTTTAATTTCTTTAATGGTGTTTGCTTTACTTGTAACTAGAGTTTTTTATCTTTTAGATGTAAGAAACCAAATTAAAGACATAGCTAAAAAGATTATAAAAGAAATTCAGGGTAAGAGGATTAAAATCCGTATATTTCAAGTTGATCCTAATCTTATTGATAAATTAAAGAATGAAACTGAAATTATTTTTGATATTATACAAAAAGCAATACATGAAGATAGGTTTGAGATTGTTGATTTTGGTTTTAAAAAGGTTGTAGAAATAGTTAATAATTTCATTTGTGTTAAAAGTGATAATTTAGCCCGTGAATATGAAGATTCATTTTTAGATCATATTTTTGACCGTTTAATTGACACTGAAAATTTTGTATCAAAAAATAATCATCCTAAAATAATGAATTCTATAGTGGATTCTATTGGAAGTGTAACTCAGGAAATTTTACGTACGGAAACTACAGATCCGTATATAATTAATCAACGGGGACCATTAAGCTCTTTAACAATAGCATTGATAGAATCATTGAAAAATATATGTATTGGACCAGAAATTGAAAGGAAAACTTCTTATGCATCGAGTAATGCTTGTGATCAACTTATTGAAATTGGAAAAGTGTCGATTGATCATAAATATCCTTATAGGGCTGTGGATGTAGTTAAAGAACTAGGTGAAATTAGTAAAAAAACAACTGAAATGAATTTTTATCGGGGTAATCGTTTATCACAATCATCTAATCAGGGGATTGCTTATTTATTAGATTACTCACTATTGAATTTAGATAGAATTGAAATTGACAAAGAATATATTTTAACGAGCATTAAAGATGAATTAACTAATATAATTAAGGATTATTTTGGGAATAAATCTATAAATTTAGTTTCCAATCCCGAGAATATAAAACCTATTATTCATCCGATGGCTAATTATAGTATTGCAGTGATTTATCTTAAGGCAATTAAACGAATCATGGAAGATAATGAAGATTCTAAGATTATCGCGAAATTTATGGATAAATTTTTGGATGACATAAGTCAACTCATTAAATTAGGATTGATTGAAGAGAGATATTTTGATGTTAAAGATTTTTCAGATAGTATTTATATAACTGGTTTTAATTTAATTAAAAGCTATTATGAATCTCGTGATGAGTTATTGAAAGAAAAACTATACGATACTCTCCAAAATTCATATATGCCGATTTCAACGTCTTTAGAATTAAATAATAATATTATTCCATTTATTGATTATTTAGATAATTATTCCTCTCTTTTAGGGTTAATGTTCTTCAATAATAGAGAATTTAATGTGTTCGGAGAAATAATTGAAAATGGAATTAAATTAATTATGGATTCAGAGGGTGTATATAATTGTAAGGAAATGCATCCTTATCTCAGATTAATAGGTCTTTGGGTCTTTAAATGGATGCCAGACTTGGAATTCCTTAATTATATCAAAAAATTTTTGAAGAACGAAATTGAACCTGTTTCAGATGATAAAAACACACTTGAATCTCAGGATGATGGGGAAAAAGAATTATATCAAAAATTATATCCTAAATCAGTTAAGGGTTATTGGAATTTAAAAACACCATTTGAGAATGAGAATGCATTAATTAAGCCCTTCAATAATATTGAGAAGGAATTAGTTGAGGTTAATAAAATAATCTTTAATTCAGAAGATATAATTAAATTTGAAGAATTCCTTAATAAATAATTTAATTAAGTGACCTTAAACACTCCTCCATTAAAACCGCAGTACCCACCGCTGGAGCCACCACACACTCTTCTTTACTAATTAATTTATCCATACTTATCCATGGAATATCAGCCAATTCACTAGCGGCAGCACCGATTACATTCATTCCCAATCCTGTTGTTACCACATTAAATATTTCATTCATCATTGAAACCTCCTCTAAAGCTTCAGAAACCTGTTCCACCTGTTTTTCAATTATAAACTCGGATATGTCCATTATATCTTTAGTGCTTAGATTATCTAGATCACTACAGATAACCCTAGAAATTCGTCTCATACAATCATTACGAGATTTACTTGCGCCATCTGGTGTTTCACAATTGTAATCATTCTTTGTTATATTTCCAAGTAAAAGATGTGCATCTGCACTTATAGCGAAGAGTTCTGAAGCCACTCGCACCCAACCATTAGTTAAGGGTACTTTATTCACTATAGTTGCTACATTAGTTCTTAAAGTGCCCGTGTACGCTAATTCTCCAGTTTGCAATCTTTGGAGATCTGATCTACCTCTAGCACATTCTAGTCCATTCCTTAACGGTATAATATCCGTAGTAGTGCTTCCAGTATCAATCATAATACAATTTGGATTTATTTTAGCTACAAGACGTGAAGTAGCTATCCAGTTAGCTGCAGCCACCTGAGAAGGATTCATTGTTAACTGATTATAATCTATTAATCCTTTCAATCCCACGAAACCTATTGGAAGATTTAAAGTATCCATTACTTTATCAGCAATATCCAAGACACCTTCACTTTTAGTTTGGTAGGCATCCACTAACTCTGCAGTCATACATACACCCACAGCCTGAATATCACTCATTTCTGATCCTAAGAGATTAATGAGAACCTGTGATAATTCTTCTTTATCCTTCCACATGGGTAGATATTCAAAACCTGTTTTAATATCAATTATATATCCATTTTCATCAAAATCAACCACTGCCAAGTCAGTGTTAGCTCCTCCAATATCAAATCCAGCAATCTTCATTTCATCACATCATTTATCATTAAATTATTCTCTTGTTTATGAAAAGTTACAGCACCGTTTAATACAACTTTAAGGGGTAATTCATCATAAGCTGATTTAATTATGGCATCCCCTAAATTAAAGTTTAATAATCGTCTTAAAGCTACATAAGGAGTGGTTAATCTAGGATTTAATTCAATGATAATGACTTCACCATTCTTATCATTCAATAAGAGATCCACCCCTACATAACCTTTTAAACCATCCAATAAATCAACCGCCTTTTTTGCAATTTTTATAGCTTTAACGGATAAATCATGTTCAAATGGTATTTCCCCACCATTATAAATTAGATTACCGTTATCTAAACTTAAATCTTGCAGATTACAGCTTAATGGAACACTAGTTTTTCCATCAGTTAAAAGACTCACACTAATACTGATACCATCTATAAAATCTTGTAATAAAAAATAGGGTAATTTAGTTAACCTTTTCATACGTGCGGAAGCTTTAATAAAATCTGCATAAGACCTGATTATTTTAACTCCATTACAGGAAACACCATCCGCTGGTTTAACCACTGATTCTTTTCTAGTGGTGAAAAATGATTTATAATTTTTTAATTCACTGAAAAAAATTTTTTCACATTTAATGAATGGTACTTTATTCTTTAAAGCAGTATAAGTTTGAAATTTATCAGAACACTTCAATACTGCATCTGAATTGGAACCTATAACCTTAACATTATTATCCTCAATAATTTTGGTTAGATTATAAGATGTGAAATCTTCCTCAGGTGCTAAGGGTAAACAAGCATCATAATTAACAATATTTTCATCTAACCATAACGATAGATTATTCTTAATTTTGATAGGATTACATTCATTTTCATCAAGGATTTTATCATTATTATTATCGGAGTTTTCAGAAATTAAATAATCCACATCATAACCATTCAAATCTTCTAACAATCCTTCCAACATGCACTGACCTTCCAGAGTCAATACAGGGTTATTTAATCCGTTGGCAACTGCAAACTCAAATACCAGTAATTTCAAGATATTTTCAACCTCTTTAAATATAACTCTTAATTTTAAAGTCCTCAATATTTAATAATATTCGAGTACATAAAGCACTCTGCAGCAGGGATTCATTAATTCTGCTAGAAATCTTAATAAATAAAATTTTTAGATCGTTTATACTCGGTTTCATAATAGTTGATCTCCAGAATTCATGTATTCTACGTAATTAAACCATTTTTTTTGGAGAAAAAACTACTTTAGAAAGACCCATA
Organism: Methanobacterium sp.; assembly: GCA_003166335.1. Lineage (GTDB taxonomy): Archaea > Methanobacteriota > Methanobacteria > Methanobacteriales > Methanobacteriaceae > Methanobacterium_A. Next base: position 26,405 of record PMWA01000028.1, read on the forward strand.
TTACTAAACCAAAAAATGAAATCAATGAATCTTTGAACAGTTTTCAAGTTAAACCTTTAAATTTAATAAAATTTTTTTTAATAATTCATAACTTAAAAAAAAAATAGGGTTGATTTAAGAAATTTTAGAGTTGAATCGATCTATAATTACAGTTTTATTTTTTAATGAAAGTAAGGGATGCGGATATTTTACCTCGTCCGCATCAAAAACAATTCTTATTAGTGAATTATTATTATTAGTTTCATATTCAGATACATTAATGTTTTCATCGATTTTTTGAAGATACCAACCATCATGACTTATAAATTCTTCTGAAGGTTTTATTATCAGTTTTCTATCATTATATGATTTCAAGATGATTTCTACAATTTTTTCTGAAGTTTCACCGCTGCCATAAGGATTAGGGGCATTAATCATCTTTTGATAAAGCTGAGTGTCACTAATTATCCTCTTTACATTATCAACAATAACTTTTTTTGTTGTGCCCACTAATATATTACCACCGGCAGTCACAGTCTCCGGTCTTTCCGTATTATATCTAAGCGTTATGCAAGGAAGATTAAGAGTAATGGCTTCTTCCTGTATTCCTCCAGAGTCCGTCAACACCAGTTTTGAATGGGATAACAGAAGCAGGAAATCAAGATAACCCACCGGATTTATCATCTGAATATGCTTAGCCTCCTCCAAGGAATCATAGAAGCCAAATTTCACGAGATTTTTCCGGGTTCTAGGATGTACTGGAAAAATTATAGTAACTTCATTTAATTCCAGCAGAGCATCGGTAATGTTTTTAAGTCGTTTTGGATCGTCAACATTCTCTGCACGATGTATGGTGAGAGTTAGAATATTTTCTCCTAAATCAAGTTTAGAAACTAGGTTTGAATTTTTTTCTGCGATTTTAAGGTTTCTCAGACATGCGTCAACTATTGTATTGCCCGTTATGTGAATATTATGAGGATTGATACCTTCAAAGATGAGGTTTATGGCTGATTCTTCAGTGGGTACGAAAAATAAGTTAGAGCAAGCATCAGCTATCATTCTATTAATCTCTTCAGGCATGGTTTTGTCAAAGGATCTAAGCCCTGCTTCAACATGACCTAATGGTAAATGTAATTTAGAGGAGGCAATTGCACCAGCCATAACTGCATTAGTATCACCTTCTACTAAAATAATATCAGGGGTTTCATTTAATAAGATTTTTTCAATGCCCTCCAACATAACTGCTGTTTGTTTTCCCTGGGTTGTGGATCCAACTCCTATATTGTAATCTGGTTGAGAAAGCTCTAGATCCGTGAAGAATTGCTGAGACATTTCCTGATCATAGTGTTGACCAGTATGGATTAGAATATAATTCACGCCTTTCTTTTTAACTTCATCAATTAATGGTGACATTTTGATTATTTCAGGCCTAGTTCCAACTATAAAAGCTATTTTCATAAAAATAGAACTCCTAAAGGTATTTTCATAAAACTTGAATTTTTATCAAATAAGTTCCGACTTATTCATATATATAATATTATTAACATTTATTAAAATATTAGATGAAAAATAGGTTTTTTAAAATTTAATTTTTTTTATGGATTAGCTAATCGTTTTCTTTTAGCCCGGTATTCATAAATAACATTTAAAATTTCTTGGGTATTCTCTTTATGCATTTTACTTTCTATTTTAGCTTTCCATTTACCTAATTCAATCTGCAGATTTTTATTATTGACAATAGCGAATTGATCAATTATTTTTAAATCAAGTTGATCAGCCTTAAGTAATGGGACCATATTCCGCTCAAATTCTTCTTCAGCATTATGAGAAACGTTCTCAATAATCAAAACAGCCTTCACACCCATACTTATTAGCTGAGAAGCTGTTTGAGAACCTCCTCCTTCAGAATTTTTAAGAAGTACTAGATCATCATTTTTTATCTTCCAATATTCACAGGCATTTAATATACCCTCTCTAGTAAAAGTTTCAATGATTTTAATTGGAATAACATTTTCCGATGAATCTATCGTCTCTATACTTCCCATTGATTTCAGGTTATCCTCTAATTCCAATCTCAATGTTTTCTCTTGATTATATTTAACCTGCAGTTTCTTTATAAGTGAAAGTTTAGATGCCATCTCCTTTTTATATAATATATCATTAGTGTACTGATAATGTAATTTATCGATTTTATGATGAAGTTTTTCTAAATCACTTTTATATCCCTTAATTTCTCCCTTAAGAACATTATTTTTGGTTTTCAAATTTCTAATCTGTCTTTCTTGAGTCTTAATTTTCTGTTTGAATTTAGAAATCATGTTAGATGATGGATGAAGTGTTAAAGATTCTTTTTTAGAATTAATATTACAAGTTTTACTAATAGATTCTTTATTACTTTGGTTATTCTCATCGGGATTAAGATTCATCTCCACCATATTTTGAATTGCAGAGCTTATGGCTTTTCCTTCTATAAACATGATTTTAATTTCTTCTATTTGTTCAGTAGGCAGACCTGCATTTCGACTGCGATTTTCAGCTAATATCAATTTTGATTGATATTTTTTATATGTTAGAATAGCCGCGGCCAATGCGTCTCTTTCATGAGCATTTTGAGGTAATTTCTCGGTTATTATAACCTTGGATCTCTCAAGAGAAGGTTTCTCACCTATATATGATTCAACCAGTTCAATCTTAGAACCTACTGACATGTCTTTATCAGGGTGATGTATCTTTGCATTTAAAGTGGATGCTAATTTTTTAACCATTTTAGGAGGTGGGTATACATCTGTAGAAATCAAAACAGTTTTTCCGTAACTTATAATATAATTTATAATTTCTGCCCGGGATATTTCCTTAAAACTCTTTATAGAAATTATTTTTCCTTGAAGATCCATGATGGCGATTCCTGCAGTCAAGCCTGGATCAAATCCTACTATAATTCCCTTATTTTTTTTCGGGTTTCTAGATTTAAGGGGCAGATTTGAAGTTTTACTTTCTTGTAAATTATTTATATTTCTATATACCAGCTAATTTCCTCCTAAAAAAACCGTTTTGTTAATATTATAAATATAAATTTTTATGTAATCTTAGTTTATATTTTTTTATATTTCATTCCCCTAATTTTATATTATTAAATCTATTATTTTATTTAATTTATATTTATCTACTCATTAAGCTTTTAATCATTTCTTTCTCAGATAAAGCAATGTTTTGTTGATATAAGTACTCCTTTCGCAGTGTAGATAAAAATTTATTTTTTGCATAAGCATCCTCCTGGAATACTATACCATTATAATTAACATCCATCAGAATAAGTCCTTCAGGAGGTGCTGGTTTTATTAAAAAATCTTTTTCCGGATCTAAATATTCATAAATATTATTTGGCTCTAATTGACCTTTAAATACATTTAAAAGTACGGTTACCATTTTTCTAATCATATTCCACAAAAAACTTTCACCAATCACATCCAAATGAATTGCATTACCCTCATTGATAACTTGAATCTCAAGCATAGTTCTCACAGGATTTCTTTCACTTCTTTTAGAAAAATTCAGGAAGTTATGAGTGCCTTTAAAAATCATAGCAGCATCAATCATTTTATCTAAATTAAAATTATTAGAATCAACTTCATCTTCATTTATCATTAGATAACGGTAGTGCCTGCTTTTAGCATACCTTGTTTTAAAATGTAGAGGCACCTTCGCCTGGGCTAAAATATTTATACTATTAGGTAAAACGTCATTAATTTGATTAATAATTACCTCACCTTCTGTAAAGAAGGATACTACATTTCCCAGTGCATGCACTCCACGATCTGTTCGTCCAGCAATTCCAAACCCGCATTCACTAATTTCATTTATTAAACCAATCTTTTTTAAAGCTGATAGTAATTCCCCTTCCACAGTGATTAAACCTGGTTGTCTCTGGAAGCCGTAAAAATCTGTGCCAATATAAGCAACCTTTAAAGCAACTCTTCTCATATTAAAAATTCACCTTTCGTAAGAAATTAAATTTTATAAATTATTTTTTTTTATACTTAGATAAAGGGTATAGAAAAAATGATTCCTTTTGTTTCATTTACGCAAATAGAATTATTATAAGTTTCAGTGATTATACTTATTATACTAAAAAAATATTGTACTTTATATATTTATATATTTTAAATTCGGTGGGAATTTAGAAAATGCGTCGTTTTTGGGGATATCTAAGTGTAATAATAGCTACTATGCTATTTGGGTTATGGAACACTTTCAGTAAGATTTTACTTAACTATCTAAATCCTCTCACATTATCAGCAATGGTATACACTATTGCCGGTGTATTCCTGTTTTTAGTCTACTTTTCTCCGTTAAATGAGAAAATAATATCAAAGTTGGATAATAATTCCCAGTCCGAATCATTCATCACCCGGAAAGAATATGGCATATTAATCATTACAGCTATTTTAGGAGCATTTCTAGCTCCTTTCATCTATTTAAATGGATTAAATCAAATAACTGCAGTTAACGCTTCATTACTTATGAACGTGGAAATACTTTTTGTAGTGATTATAGGTATATTTTTTCTTAAAGAACGGTTCGTAAAAGCAGATATATTAGGATTCCTCTTCATAATAACAGGAACGATTTTTTTAGCAACTAATGGACAAATCACTAACTTTTCACCCGGCCAAGTAATAGGTACTCTACTTATAGTCTCAGCTGCCTTCTTATGGAGCATTGACACTAGTTTAAGCAAATTTATAAGTAAAAAACGCGAACTTTTATTAGTCAGTGCAATTAAATGTTCTATAGGTGGATTCTCCCTTCTATTCCTATCCCTAATTTTTGGGCAAAGCTTCGCTCTACCCCTGAATAAATTACCCTATCTACTATTTATTGGTCTTATAATCGTTGGATTTTCATTCGTCCTTGTTTACTTCGCCATAAAAAAAATCGGCTCCACCCGAACCGGATCTCTCTTCTCGCTTGCATCTTTATTTGGAGCAATATTCGCATTTCTTATTTTAGGAGAATCATTCACATTCACTCAACTGTTCTTCGGCTTTTTAATGTTATTAGGGGTTTACGTATTTTATATAAATGAGAGTAACTATGATGCTGCCTGAATTTAATAAAAGAATAGAATTAAATAAACCATATTTTTCAAGAAATTATGAGATTAAAAATCGTTGTCAGAGACATGAAATAAGGAGAAAAACATTGCAAGAGGAGTTAAAAAATGAATTTCCATATAAAATGGTTTTTTATTTCTGGATCATTCGAGAATGACTGTTCAATTTATAAAACAAATTTCTAAATAAATTATTAATGATCATTTAAGTGAACTATAAAGATCCAATCCACTCATTTTACTTAAAATACTTTTACGTGCCAAAAAGGTGAATAAAATCATTTTATTGTTTAATTTTTCTTGACTTCATAGACTTCTTAAGACAAAGTTTTGGGTTCCGGTGGAGTGTTTGAGGAATCTCATAATAATGGCTTCCTTAATTTTTTATAAGTAATACGAGAATTAAATAATACTATTTTTCAGGGTTATGGACTTCATTATTAGATGATGTGTTAAAATATGATAAAGTAAAGAATTATAGTGATAATTAAAAATATGTAAATTTTGTGGATTAAAGATAATGGATAATGATAATAATAGGGAAGAACAAGGAGATAAAGCTGTCAAACTTGGCATCATAGGGAATGTTATCCTCACAGTTTTAAATCTGATAGTAGGGATCATATCAGGCAGTACAGCTTTAACAGCAGAAGCTGCAGATAATTTTGGAGATATGATATCCAGTTTAATAGGATTCTTAGCTTTTCACTTCGCCTTAAAACCTGCTGATAAGGAACATCCTTATGGTCATGGACGTATAGAACCATTAGTTGGTTTATTAATATCTTTTACTCTTTTTTTTATTGCTTATCAAATATTTCAAGAAGCATATTTTAAGTTTCTGATGCATAGTTCATTGACAGCTCCAGATTGGATTGCTGCAATTATGGCACTCATAGCACTTTTCATAAACCTTTATATGGCTTATTATTTACTGAAAACTGGTAAGAAAATAAATAGTCAAGTAATTTCGGCGACAGGAAATCAGAAGAAAATAGATGTATTTGCCTGTATCGCTGTCTTCGGTGGAGTAATCGGATCACAATTAGGTTATCCCATCTTAGACCCTATATTAGCGGTTATAATAGCATTACTTGTTACGAAAACTGCTATTGAAATGGCTATAGATAATGTGAAAAATATTATGGGCGAATTCCCCAAGGGAATGGATGATGAGATAAGGAACGTTGTGTTTGATATAAAAGGGGTTAAATTTGTACGTAACATTAAAATAAATACTGTAGGCCCATATTACAGTGTTGAATTAGAAGTCTGTCTGGACGATAAAATGGATTTTAATGTGTATGAAATATCCGATCAAGTTGAAAAAATAGTGATAAAATCTATTGAACTTGTAAATAGTGTAAGTGTACATGTTAGTCAGATTTAAGAGGAATAATAAAAAATATAAAAAAAGAAAATGATTGTTTAAAGCATAAATTTAAACTCAATAAATAAACAAGATGAATCAGAGATCTATTTCGGAGGGTTGAAGTGATGAAAATGCAAAGGGGAAGTATATTCAGACCGGAAGAGGATTACTATAAAATTGCTGGAATTATATTAATAATAGGCTGCTTCCAATTTATCTTAGCAGTTAACCTGGCCGAAACACAGTTTCCAGGGTACAGTATTGCAAAAAACACATTAAGCGGATTAGGAAGTTCAGTACCAATGGTAGAACCATCAGCTATCATCTTCAACCTCAGCATTATATTCCTAGGAATTTTATTTTTGGCTGCAGTTTATTTAATTCTAAAAAGTGGCGGTTGTCGTCTCTTTTCATCATGTTTAGCTATTTCAGCCATATTCGCAGTAGGGGTGGGAATATTCTCGCAATACACCGGAGTTACCCACACACTTTTAGCCTTAACCTTCCTTTTCGGAAGTTTAGCCGTTTTATTCAGTTACAGGCTGGGTCTTAACATCCCCATGGTCATAATATCATTTGTAATGGGATTAATAACTCTTTTAACCCTATTATTACAATTCATTTTAGGTTATGGAATCACTAACCCCCTAATAGCTTATTTAGGCGTAGGCAGTACTCAAATTTTAATTATATATCCTGTTATCTTATACCTTACTGCTCTGGGCGGTTACCTTACCAGCCGGGGAGAAGATTGGGTTAGGCTTAGGTTTACCAAAGGTTACTGGTGAAAAAACTCAGAATTAGCCCAAATCGATTACAAATAAACGTGACACATAGAATGTTAAGTTCTAAAGATCACGAAGAATTAAATGTTCAAATATAAAAAAAAATTTAGTGAATTATATGCAAATTAAAAAAAGTTTGTATTTTAAAAAATCTATGACAATAATTCCTGCAGTAGATATAAAAAACGGTAAATGCGTTCAGTTAATTCAGGGGAAACCTGGAACTGAACAGATAAGTATTGATAACCCTGTGGAAGTTGCCTTGAACTGGCAGGAGAAAGGAGCAAAAATCTTACACCTCATAGATTTGGATGGTGCCTTCGGAGATAAACGTCGCAATCAAGGTGTAATTAGAAATATTGTAAAAGAAGTATCAATTCCCATACAGATGGGTGGTGGAATAAGAAGCAAAGAAGATGTAAATACACTATTCAAAATGGGTGTTGACCGAATCATCATGGGAACCATGGCAATAGAGAATCCGATAATTGTAAAAGAACTCTCGGAAGAATTTAATTCCGAGAATATTATAGTAGCACTTGATAGTAAAGATTCCCAGGTAGTAATCAAAGGCTGGACTGAAAAAACAAGTAAAAATGCATCCCAACTAGGTAAATTAATGGAAGAGAACGGTGCCGGGTATATACTATTTACTAATGTAGATGTGGAAGGTCTTTTAGAAGGATTTAAATTAAATCCACTCTTAGAACTCTTAAATACAGTAAATATCCCAGTCATATATTCAGGTGGCATATCATCAATCAAAGACTTAAAAGAATTATTTAATACTGACGTTTATGGAGTAGTTATAGGCTCTGCTCTTTATAAAGGTAAAATAAGATTTGAAGAAACGCTCAAGTATCAAGGGATATAAAAATTCTTATTTTTATTCCAAAAAAAATTATATTAATTTAAGAGTTTAAAACAAATAATACAAACTTAATTTTTAGCAATATTACTATTTTCTTAATATCAAGAGATGCCCACGCACCGATGTAAGGATTAATACCGATTCCTTTAACTAATATCATCTTTATATTAATTTATATATTATAATAGAAATATTTTAAGATTTTTTTTTTAACTAGAATTTTTTATTTTTCATTATAATATAATTTTAAATACAATTAAATTAAGGATAATAGTTATGGGATTATCACGAACTATAAGATGCAGAACCGCTGAATCAGCTGGTAAGTTATCGAAACATTTAATTAAACTGGGAAGTGGTATGGGTAAGAGTTACCCTGGTTATTTATTTATACAAATTGGATCTTTGAAGTGTGTAAATTATTTAGCAAGGAAACTGAGTATTGGCTCTATAATTATCACTGGAACCAATGGAAAAACCACATCCACTAAAATTACAATTCTATTATTAACTAAGGATGCGAAATTAACTTTTAATTATGAAAGTAACACTATAAATGCCATAGTAACCGGTCTTTTAACAGGTAAAGTAGATTTAGGAGTGTTTGAGTATGGTATCAGGGATGTAAAACATGGTATTCCCGACACAGTGTGTAAAATAGTTGATCCCGTAGGAGTAGTTTACACTAATATTTCCAGGGAACATTCACAAGTTTCCGGTCGTGAAAACCCTTTTGAAGAGTATTTAATGGCTAAGCAGTTACTTTCAACTCCAATGAAAAGGGGTGTTGTGATTTGCAATGCAGATGACCCTCGAACCACTATCATTGGTAAAAATAAGGAGCAAGATACTAAAGTGACTTATTATGGGTTAGATATTGATTTAGAGGATAAAACACCCTTAACTGGTGATGTTTTCTGCCCTTTATGTCATGGAAATCTAGTTTACTCTAAAAGATATTTGAATCATCGTGGAATCTATGAATGTATTAGTTGTGGTTTCAAACGTCCCGAACCAGATATTAAACTCACTAAACTTTTATTAGAGAAAGAGAAATGGTGGGTGAGTTTAGTAGGTGAGATTTATAATTACTCCACGGATAAAAACGTTTCCATTGATTTACAAGTTCCATTACCAGCTTTTGGTATTCACAATCTCTATAATCTACTGTGTGCAGTGACTACCTATGTTTCATTCACCCCTCAACCCGAGAATATTAAAAAAACTATTATAGATACATGTGAAACATTAGATCTCAGTATTTTACCTCCCGGTCGATTTGAAATTTTTAAAGTTAAGGATAAATGGGTAGGTATGGGTCAAGGTGACAATGGTGATGCATTAAAGGCGAATATACAGTTTATGGAGAGTTACCTTGGCGATGATATAACGGGAAATACTGCTTTTATTTATACTACTCCTGATGAAGGGGAAGATGAAATATTCGAGGATCATTTAAGTTCATTAAACTCATTAAATCCAGTGATAGTGCATGTGATACCTGGAAGAGAATCCGTAGAAGCAGGTAGAAGTTACTATAATATCTTGAAGGAATCCCTCCACGCTGATTTTTACCCCTTATCACATGAAGATATGGATAAAAGAATTGACAAAATACGGGACCTTGTAAAAGAATCATCCTATAAATATATTATTGTATCAGGATGTGGACCTGAACAATACATGTGGGGTAATTTAAAATTACGTTGCAAATCTCATAAGAAGAATAGCTAATTTTCTTATAAATGGAGCTAACGGTCCTAACTTATTCCCTAGTTTCATAAATGCATCTACATCATTTTTTTTCACTCCACCAATCAATGTCAGGATGAAGATGTATATTAAGGCTCCAATTAAAGCTAAAACCATGATGTATACGAATGCTAATATTTTAGCTATAGACATGTGATATGCACTCGTGTAAGCGTAAGTTGTGGGGATTAATAATAAAATTATTGCCATAATTACTGATGCAATAACTATTTTTCCAAAATCTCCGTAGTGAAGTCTAACTTTTACATGCATCAGGGTTCTCCACGCCACCATAACCATGAGAAGGAATGTAGATATGGTGGTGGCGAGGGCAGCTCCGTTAATCCCATATTTAGGTACTAAAACCACACTTAAACTTAATTCTATCACAGTACCTATCGCTAAGGCAACCATAGGAATTACCGGTTTACCCATACCCTGAGCTATACTCCCAGAAACCGTGTAAAGTGTGAAGAAAAGCATTCCAAGTGCTAATATTTTTAACGCCTCCGATCCCAATTCATAACCAGGGAAAATCAGGCTGATGATGGGAGTAGCTAATACTGCAATTCCCAATGATGCTGGTAGAACTACTATGATTACGTAACGGTAAGCTTGATTTACATAGGTTGTGATTAAATCTCGATTATTAACGCTTAAAGCTGCGGATGTAGCTGGAAGAACTGCAGTGGCTACAGACATGGATATAATTAAAGGAAGTCTAGCTATAGGGCTGGCAGCAGCATAGTATCCTACAAATTGAGCGGGGAGGTATGCTCCTATAACCCACGTTCCCATATCATACATGAATAATTCACCTAAACTACTGAAAACCACAGGTACAGAGAAAAATATTAACATTTTAACTAATCTTAACTCTTTACGAAAAGTGAATGTGTCATTATGGTTATGTGGATTTAAACGACGACTTCTTCTCGGTTTACCTTTAATATGTTTCCATACGTGTTTCCTGAAAAGAATGAATGCAGCTACTCCAGCAGCCATATATCCAATAGCTGTACCTATCACTGCTCCTGCAACATAAAAATTTGCTATTATTAACAGTATTGCAAAAGTTATAGTGAAACTCTGCTCAAAAGCTTTAGTTATTACAAGGTTACGCATTTGATAGAATCCCTGGAAGACACCCTTCAATTCTCCGGTTATTACGCTGAAGGGAGTGATGAGCGCAACCGCCTGAAACGGGACCACAGCTAATGGTTGATGTAATACATCTAAAGCTAAAGGTTTAGCTAATATAAATATAGTTAAACTTAAAAGAAGGCCCATTACTATGATTAATTTAAAAGAAGTTTTTATTATCTGCCTAATCATAGCTGGCTGATTCAAAGCTTCATATTGAGCTATATACTTCGCTATAGCAGGTGGTATACCTCCTTCAGCGGATAATTGCAGCACACCTATCAAAGGAAGAGTTAATCCCAATATACCATAACCTGTGGGACCTAATAGATAAGCCAAAGAGATACGATATACGAAACCACCTATTCTGAATATGAAGGAGCCTATAAGCATTACAAGGCTACCCTTAGCTATTTTTGTACTACTCATATAATATTACCCACAAATAGAATGGTTAAATGTAAAAAAACTCTTCTTTTATAGTTAAAAAAATAAATCTGTCCTTTTTTTAATAGATTTAAGTTATGTTAAAGTTATAAACATATATTGTTATAAGTGTCTTTATTAGGTTTATCTCCTTAAAATAATTTTTTTCTTCAGAAATAAATTTGTTTTAGGAATTCATCTTTTTATTTTATATGATAATTAAATAAACATACTATAAAATAAAAATATCATTCTGAGTTAGGAAATATTAACGAAATTTATAATTTGAGGTGAATAATCATTACAGTTATAATGGCTACAGGAACATTTGACATTATCCATCCCGGTCATGGATATTATCTTCAAGAGTCAAAAAATTTAGGTGGAGCAGATAGTAAATTAGTTGTCGTGGTAGCTCGTGATGCTACAGTCAGATCCAGGAAAAGAGTGCCCGTAGTTAATGAAGAACAGCGTTTAGAAGTGGTTAAGATGCTTAAACCTGTGGATGAAGCTTATCTGGGAAGCACTACTGACATGTTTCTAATCGTGGAGAAGATTAATCCGGATATCATTGTTATAGGACCAGATCAGGATTTTAATCTGAATTTACTCCGAGAAGAGCTTAAAAAAAGGAATTTAAATGTTAAAGTTGTTAAAATCACAGGCTATAAAAAAGCAATTCTTGATAGTTCTTGTAAGATAATTCGTAAGATTAAAGAAACTGAATTCCATGAAGAAGAGTTTAAAAACTGTTAATCCAAATTCTAGATATTTTACAAAATAATAAAAAAAAATAAAAAAGTATTTAAATTTTTTTGTAAGGCAACGTTTGGTATAAGTGCCTTCATAAGTCCATTTTACTGGTGTTGCCAATTATTTATTCAACCGATAGTGCTGAGGTATCTGTATTTCCTTTTTTTTAGAATGGTAAAGATGCATATGTACCCTCTAATGTGTAAGTGTTGAGGTTCCAATTGTTTATCACACCGAAAGTGTTTAATGTACTAATAGTATCTGCGTAGTACCATTGACCATTCACATATAATTGAGCCCAAACATGACCGTACCATCCATCAGAGAAGTCACAGTATCCCTGTTGATATCTAGCTGGTATTCCTGCTGCTCTAGCCAATGCAACCATTAAATTGGAATGATCACAACAGTTTCCTGTTCCAGCTTTTAAAGTTCCTACTGCACCATACAAAGTGTTATAGTAGAAGGAATAGGATATGTTATCCGTAACCCAATTAAAGAGTGCTACTGCCTTAGCGTAAGGAGTAATTAAACCAGCAGTAATTTTATTTGCTAGTGCAATTATCGTAGGGTTATTGGATTGACAATTCGTAGTTGGTTGTAAGTATTCATCTAATGAAGGAGGTATAGTTGATGTTTCATTCGATGATTCATTCCAGGGGTTTACGACAGCATAGTTAGGTAATCTGTTATTTACACTGAAAAAATTCATGATCTGTGATTCTAAGTAAATTAATGTTTCATATTGAATATTCCCAAGAGTACTAGTGGCATAATTAGGTGCTCTACCTGTAGAATCCATAAAGTTCTGGATTTCTGATGCCAAGTCAATATACTCTGATTTATTAATGTCTCCACTTTCCAAATCTTCACTTGGACTTGGTGGTTTAGTTACATTATTTAATGCTATCAGTGTATTTTTATTACCATTAATCTGTAATAAACCATTATTTAATAATTCCAGGAATTGTGGCATGGATATTTGTGTATTAGATATGGTTACATAGTTAGGGAGTTTTTGATTCTGGTCTATATAGTTTGCAACACTCCCAGCAGCCGTAGTAATTTCACTAATTGTAAATTCATTTACAGTGGAGTTACTACTCGAATTTGATTTTGTGGTATTATTTGCTAAGGTTTTTATTGTTACATAGTTAGGTAATCTGTTATTAACACCGTAAAAGTCAAGTATTCGGGAGTACATGTAAATTAATGATTCATATTGAATATTCCCAAGAGTACTAGTGGCATAATTAGGTGCTCTACCCATAGAATCCATAAAGTTCTGGATTTTAGATGCCAAAGTAAGGTACTCTGACTTATTAATGTTGCCATTAGTGATGTTCCCATTACTATTAGTTGGTGTATTAAAACTACCTAACTCTATAGGCGTATTAATCCCATTATTTAACTGTACTAAATCCTTAGTTATTAATTCCAGGAATTGTGGCATACTTACTTGGATGTTACCTATTTGAACATATTTAGGAAGTACATTATTTACCTCTATATAGGATTTAACCCATCCTGATGCTTCGGTTAAATTCTTGGTGACGAACCAGTTACCTTGGACATTACTACTAACGTTATCTCCTGCAGCCTCTTTGGCATACTGAATTGTATCCGAGCTTTCATTGTTAACGTTTAGATTATCACTATTATTTACACTGGAAGCAGTGACATTTGGAATAATATTCTGATTAATAACTGTAACGTTAACCGATCCATTCCCCTGCGGGCTTGGTACGGTTGTACTCTGAATTATATCTGTACATGAGTTATTCATTGTAATATAATCGCTTTTAGTTAGGTTAGTGGTATTTACCGAGTTCTGCTGATTAGTTGTGGTGGCATAAATATCAGGCATTAACAATGATACCGACATTAATAGTATCATTGTAAGCAACAATAGTCGCTTCACGATACTGGCCTCCCATATTTCAGCAATGTCAGATAACATAATTATTTTTTTTAAGGTTCTGACAATCTATAAGATTTATATACTAGAACATATAAACCTTTTTATTCAAAATTAAATATTAAGGGATTTTAAACTATATCACCATGAATTTAAACCATTCTATGTAGGAATTATAAAAGCATTCATTTAACTCCCCTGTATTAAATTATATCATAATGTAAAGTATACTTAATTTTAACGTATTATCAATTATAAAATAAGTAATGAAATAATAATAAACTTTCAAATTTAATAATACTTATTCTAAAATAATATTTATTATAATATTACTCAAAAAAAATTAAATTTAAAAAAATGAACAAAAATATACTCATATTACTTTTTTTATTTAATACTAAAATTTTATAATCTTATAAAATGATAAATATTCAATTATGGAAATAGTAAATATAACGAGGGCATTAGAAATCATCCAGAATTCAAATCAATTCGCAGAACTCATACCCGAAGTAAGAAGTAACCTAGTAATGGCTAAAGAAAATGCAACCACCATCAATGAAGTAGCAGGCGTACCCGGACGCATAACCACAGTTAAAGGTAAAGCCAAAACATTCATGAAACCAGATTGGGGTGCCTCCAGTCACATGGCCCGTTTAATACTAGAAGTGATGAAGCATGACCCTCACTGTCGAAGCGCAATTAACCTACGTTACGATACTACCCTCATAGATTTAATAACAAAATTAGGACTTAAAATATCAAGCTATAATCGTGAAGAAGAACCAGAGGATCAGCGTAACATTGAAGGTGGAAGCATCAGTTGGGGAGTAACACAAGCTATAAATAAAATTGGAGAAGTACCCGATGTAATATATCACACTGGTGATTGGGGAAAAGAACCAATCATAGCCTTAATTGGCTGTGACGCTGTGGATGTAGCTAAAATGGCAGTGTGTCTAGCACAATTATACTCAATCAGGAAACCGAGAATACTTTTTGCACCCGCCCGCAGTTTATATACCGATAAAAAATCATCATCAAATTGCATATTCTGTGGAATATCAACAGGACAACCCGAAGTAAAAGAGATGATTCTTTATAAAGATGAAGACTATATGGTACTAATGAATATTTATCCTTATAATCGAGGACATTTAGAAGTAGTGCCCCGGAAACATTACACTGACTTAAACGAGTTAAAACCCGTTGAGTTAAAAAATTTTTTCATATTAGTTCAAAAAACCATAACACTTATAAGAGAAGTTATAAAACCTGAAGGAATCAATTTAGGCTTTAATCTAGGTAAAGCAGCAGGTTCCAGTGTAGAACATCTACATTTACACTTAGTACCCCGCTTCAAATTTGAAGGTGGTTTCATGGAAACCGTAGCCTCAACCAGAGTGATTAATGAAAATTTAGATGAAACATATAATCGATTCATGAATTCTATACAATTATTAAGGTAAAGTGATAATTATGCACTATAAAATGTATGAGGAGATGATGCAGCAACCCCAATCCCTACTGGATACCTTAAAAGCTGAAAAATCTCATCTAATAGAAATAGCGGACAAATTTAAAGAATTTGAACGCATCTACCTAGTGGGTTGTGGAAGTTCCTTATCCACCTGTTATTCAGTTAAAGATGCCTTAGGAATTCTCTCAGATAAAGTAGTAGAAGTTTACACGGGATATGAATTCTACTATCATAAAAATCTAGAAAATGAAGATGCAGGAGTAATTTTAACCAGTCAATCAGGTGAAACCGCTGATACTTTAGCAGCGCTTAGAAGATCCAAGGAACAAGGTTTATACACGGTTTCCATCACCAATGAAATTGAAAGCACTATGATGAAAGAAGCAGATGACACTGTAATTACCAGATGCGGTAAAGAAACCGCTATACTAGGAACTAAAACTTATATGACTCAATTATTAAGCTTATATCAAATATTATTCAGATTAGATGATTCACACGAGTTTCAGGATGTTATAAATGATTTAAATAAATTACCAAAAATTAGTCAAAGTATAATTAAAGATACAGAAGAGGCTAACCGGATTCATGCTGATAAATTTAAAGATTTTGATTTTTATTATTGTATTGGTAGCGGTCCTAATTACGGATTAGCTTATAAATTAGCTATGACTATGTTCATGGAAGGTGCACTTAAAAACGCCTGTCCATTGTATTCCGGGGAGTTTCGTCATGGTTTAATTGAAAGAGCAGAAGAAAATGTACCGTTAATATTTTTAGATGCAAATTATCCAGGTGATGAGTTAACTCAGAAATCATTAGACTTCTCCGAGAAAATAGGTGCAAATAGTCTTATATATAAAATGCAGGATTACTCAGATTTAAACTCATTATTATCTCCATTTATACTAGTAATTCCACTTGAATGGTTCATATATTACTTAGCCCACTATAATGGAGAAGATCCCGGCAGCACTAGACATATTGGTAAAGTAAGATACTAAAAAAAAGAAAAAACAATTATTTATTTTATTTTTATAATTTAATCAATGTTAACCGTAGAAGAATTCATCTTCTCTATTTTAGGCAGCATTACTATAAGCACTCCATTTTCAAAGGCAGCCGCCGTTTCATCTATTCTGATTTTAGCTGGAAGAGATATTACTCTACGTACTTCACCCTGTTTCCGCTCCCTTTTAACATAATTAACATTCTCCGGTACTATTCCCTCGTCAAATAAGGCCACGACATCCAATGCATCCTCACTAACATTAATTGTTACATTCTCCTTTTTAACACCGGGGAGGTCAATTTTAACGGTTACATCATTAAATCCTTCCATAACATCTATTAAAGGATTATTGTAACCGCCGGATGTGTAACTAGTTAATGTTTTCTCTAATTCACCTTGAGATTCACGAATCGTATTCACAACATCATTAATCATTTGTTCTGCCATATTTCTGTTTGCCATCTCCAAATTCCTCCAATTTATCTAATACTTGTGAAATTCCTTTACCTTCAGAAGCTTCAACCTTTAATGCTCCCTCTACTTTATCTATATATTTATTCAAATAATTAATATTTTCTACCAAATCAATCTTGTTAAAAATACAAATCACTGGCGTATCAAAAATCTGTTTAATCTCCTCTAAAAGCTTAAACTGACTATCCATAAAATAACCTGAAGTTTCAGATACATCAAAAATAAAGAAAATCACATCAGCTAAATGCTCTAATGCCACCATAGCATTAAGTTCAATCTCATTCATATCCCTAATAGGCCGATCCAGCAATCCAGGAGTATCAATAATCTGATATTTCTTCCACTTACGCTCTAAATGACCAATCTGAATACCAGTCGTAGTGAAAGGATAATCCGCAACCTTAGGCTCTGCAGTAGTCATCTTCCGCAGCAAAGTAGATTTTCCAACATTAGGAAAACCCGCTATAACAGCAGTGATCGCTTCAAAATCAATGGTTGGCATATTCCTCAACCGAGCCTTAGCATAATCCAAGAAAGTTAATTCATCACGAATACGATTCATAATCGATGATATCCGTCCAAAAGCTTCCCTTCGAATACTAGCAGCATTCTCAGATTTAGATCTTCTAATCTTATGAACATACTGATTTTCAATTTTAGAGAGGAGAGCCACAGCCCAGTTTAAAGCACCTAATGATTTTTTAAGCTTATCCACCCCTACCACTACATCAATATAATCCTGATAAAACATGGGTAACTCCTCTATTTTAGGAGTCTTATCCAAGATGCTTTTAAAACTCGCTTCTATAACTTGACAGGCGGTCTTCACCCGTGCCTCCTCAACTCTTTTTCCTTTCATTTGCCGAGGTATCTTAGACGTCCTCGTCTTACTTGCAGCTTTCTTAGCCCGACTAAAAGCCTTATCCAAGGCTTCCTCAGGAGTGGGTATTGTTGGTAAAAACATGATAAATCAACTCTTTAAAATTTTTTTTATAAAATAGAATTGTTGAAATTTTAATATCTTAATGTTTAACTATTTAGAACTCTCCAAAAATAAAATTATACTATTTATGCACTAATTTTTCACTTAATAATCCTATTTTATTATTAACTTTACTAAAATAAATTTATAATTTACAAATATTAAAATTAATTAATTTGAAATTAAAAAAAATCAGGAGATTATAAAATAATAAAACCTTAACTATTGGTTTATTAATTAAAGTATAAAAAGATTTAAATAAAAATTATTTTTCTTCGAAAATTTGACTCTTAAAACTATAAATCTTCACCTCAGGCTTCAACCAACAATCCGGTAAAAGCCCTGCTTTCATACAAGTATTCGAAAGAAACTCATCCACATCCCACTGCCACTCCAACGGCACCTGAGGAAGTAACAATCCACGATAATAACCCAACTCCACTATAAGACCATCCTCACCAACATTAATCTTCCCCGGATATTCAGAAGGCTTATCCACCTTTATAAGGTCAGGTTTAGTGAGTACACTAACCTCAACATCTATATCATTCAATTCACTAACCATAACCGGGGGAAATCTGGGATCCTGAGTAGCAGCAGATATAGCCACCTCTATAACCGTTTTAATAAGTGATTTAACTGGTTCAGGATACCCTATACAACCTCTAAGTTCACCATTACGATGAAGAGTTACAAAAGCACCCATATCCTCCTTTAAAGTATCCGGAGTATCATCAGGTGTACTTAAAATTTTCTCACTCCTTAAAAAAGTGGTTATCGATTCTCTGGCAACCTTAACTAAAAACATTCCTTCCTCATTGGATAACATTTTATGTTGCACCTCCTACTGTAGCTTCAGTTACTCTTACATGCGGACCGCCATCACCCACCGGCACAGTTTGCCCTCCTTTACCACAGAAACCCACACCCATCTCGAAATCAGATCCTACACCATCCACCTTCAATAACATCTCTAATATATTCCCTGATAATGAAACATCTCTTAAAGGTTCAGTTACTTCTCCATTACTTATTAGGAATGATTCAGCTGCATTAAATTGGAATACTCCCTTACCTGTATCAACCTGGCCTCCCCGTGAACCTCTAAGATAAATACCATCATTCATATCCTCTATAATCTCATCAAATTTAAGTTCACCCGGTTTAAGATACGTATTACTCATACGTACAATTGGTTGATCATCAACCGCCGATCTAGCGTTACCAGAAGGCTTAACATTTAACTGATAAGCATTTTCTCTGCTACTTAAAAGTGATGATAAAACACCATCCTTAACTAGAATATTCTCCCCTGTTTTCACTCCCTCTGAATCATAAGGATAATATCCAAAAGCATCCATACTCGCATCATCAATAATCGTCACATTAGGAGAACCAATTGTGGACCCCATTTTATCTTTAAGTATGGAGTCATTCTGTAATATTAAATCCGCCTCAGCGGCATGACCTAAAGCTTCATGAATAAATACCCCGGTAAGATCAGGATCCATAATAACCGGAAACCTACCGGATGGAGGTAATTCAGCTTTAAGAAGTCTTAACGCCTTCTCAGCAGGTGATCTTCCAAACTTCTCTAAATCCGCTTTTTTAATTACTTCAAATCCAGCTGCACCGCCAATACTTTTATGTCCAAACTGTATAACACCCTCAGATGCAGCCACTGCATTTATAAACATTGCCACTCTACTATCTTCAACTTGAAGACGACTACCCTCCGAATTTATAAACGTGTTAACTCCTTCTTGATCTACATAATTTACAGTAGTGCTTACAATACCATCTAAACGCGCTGCATTCTCCGCTTCAGTAATCACTTCCTTTTTCTCATCCATGGATACATTGGAAGGTCTTAATTTAGCTTTAGTTTTAACTTGATCATTTGTAACTTGCACATCAGCCAGTTTAACATCACTTTTCAACATTTTAGCGAGTTTCAAAGCTGATTGAGCTGCATCCTCTAATTTTGAGAGTTGATTTGTGAAACTGAATCCCCAAGCACCATTCTTCAAAATCCGTACAGAACCACCCAAATCATTACCTGATCTGACTTCCTGTACTTTACTATCCTTCATAACAATTATATTATTTGAACTCTCATTAATCCGTATATCCACGTAATCAGCTTCAGCATTCACAGAATTAATGATTTTCTCAATCATATCAAAATCTATTGGATATCCAGTTTTATATGCCATATTCATGTAATCCTCCTTTTTTAATACCCGATATTTATATTCCTTTAAATTTTTTTAAAAGGATAAATTTTTTTTTAAGTAATATAGAATATTTTTAATTTAACGAAAAAAATAATACTTTATAATCAGATATTTATTAAAAAAATGGTTAACTCCACAGAATATTCATTTTAAATAATTTATTTAGTGATTTTATAACGTTTCTCAAATTTCTTCCAAGAGTCAGTCATTGAAGATTGAGCATTTTCTAATTGATTTAAAATAATTTTTCGAATAGTAGTTGACTCAATTTCATTTTTTTCATCTATTTCTTCAACTATACCCTTAGTTACTTCATCTACTAAATTTAAATCACCCATACCCTCGTAATTATAACCAGCATCTAAAGCTGCTTTCTGAATGGATCTATTCACCTTCTCCGGATCATAAGGTTCAGTATAACCGTTTCTCTTCTTAACTTTTACAACCTTAGTCATTTTTTTTTAGGCTCCATCTTCCAGATTTTAAATATTAAAGAGAATTAAATTCAAAAATTTTTTTTTGTTAATATATTTTTTTTATTTAAGATGATTAATATAATTTATGATTAAAATAAGGGTTAAAAAAAGGGATTTCATTGTTTTATAGTTTAATAATACTATTTTAATAGGAAATTAATGTTTAAAACTCTATTATATTAAATTTTAATCTCTCTAAAAAATTCGATGCAAAAAAAATATATGTTCTTTGAGAATGAAGTAAAAAAAACATTTTAAATACTATTTCTTCCACTTTACTCAAATTTATTATTTTAATAAATAATAATACTATTAAAAAATAATTAAGGTGCAGTTAAGGAACATGTTAGGATTTCCAAAACCAAATATAAACTCGTATTTATCCAAATAAAGACTTATACTATACATTTATTAATTATTTTTTTATTTTCATTTATAGTGAAGACATAAACCAATATATAAAGCAGTCAAAGTGAATAACCATTATACAAAACGGAGCAATAGCAGAACCATAATTATTAACAGGATCTATAACTTCTTTATTCAATTTAACAGGATTCACAGACGAATCATTCTGATCACTAGTTAATGATATTAACCCATTCATATTACTACCACTAGTTGAAGAGGTTAAATTAATTTTCGCCTGATCCACCTCTGAATTAATACCAGCCAACATATCATCTGCCGTGACATTAGTAAGCCTCGGAGCAATCGGATTCAATTTATCATTAACAATATACTCAATTTCCGCTTGCCGTGGATCAATTGTTTCAAATGATAGTAAATTTTCAGTGAAATTACTGGGAATTATAAATTCTGCATAATACTCACCCGTTCTAACCCCATAATTTGCAGTGTTTTAATTAACAAACTACCAATTAAAATCTGTATTATTCGCTGCTAATTCATTAGATAAATTTTTTCCAAAATTATAATCCACTCCTCCTGAAGTGTAACCTAAATCATTATCAACTACAGCTACTTTCATATTAGAAGTTTCATTATAAGGATTCCAAACTGCACTAATATTCACTAATGAATAAAGCGACGGTAAACAAATAATTATAATTAAAGCAATCATACTACGAGATTGCTAATAATCGTTTTAATATCATTTCTAAAAATTTCAGTTATTCCTTTATCATGTTCTTTAAACCCATAAGCATGATTATTAAAATGTTTTTTCATAGTGGTAGTTAAATTCATAACTACCAATCTAATTATGAAATTAACCATCATATAAATGTAACTATTCAGTAGTTGGATCATGAACTACCAATCTAAAACCCTTTGTACAAATCCATAAATAAATTTATCCATATATTACTCAAAAATATTACAAGAATATTTATAGTTCAATCAACAAAGTAACTCCAAGTATTATAATCAGATAATTAATAAAATCAATTCTTACACCCCAAAAAAGATAAATGAATATCTATACTGCAATCCACAGCCTAAATGATGAGTATAGATTTTCAAGATATGAAAATTTTTTTAGTTAAAAGACTTAGTAAAAAGGAGAATAAAAAATATGAATACAAAAAATACTAAGGATGCAACTGAAATAACGGTAAAAAAAAATACCCAGGTACTTAAAGAACTTCCCTTCACCAACCAACAGGATTTCGAGGATGCCCAACGCGGTTTTATCGCACCATTACCCAATAATAGCGTCATCAAGAACTCCAAAGGCGAACCTGTCTGGGATATGGAAAGATTCTCATTCATCAAACAAGACGCACCGGACACGGTAAATCCCAGCCTTTGGCGCCAATCCAAACTTCTTATGCAAGGAGGTCTCTATAAAGTGGTTGATGGTCTTTATCAGGTTCGAAACGCCGATATATCAAACATGGTCATAATCGAAGGTGAAGACGGAATCATTATCGCCGACCCTCTTGTTTCTGAAGAAGTGGCTAGCGCTGCCCTAGCACTTTACTACCATAACCGGCCTAAGAAGCCTGTAGTCGCGGTTATACACTCCCACAGTCATGTTGACCATTGGGGTGGTGTTAAAGGAGTAATCTCCGAAGAAGATGTTAAAACAGGCAAGGTCAAGATCTATGCTCCCGAAGGATTCCTAGAAGCCACGATATCAGAAAACGTTCTAGCAGGCAATGCTATGAACCGTCGTGCCCAGTACATGTACGGCAGCCTACTACCTCCCAGTCCCAATGGACAGGTGGGTGCAGGTCTGGGAATGACCGCATCATCAGGTAACATAACCCTAATCCCACCCACCAACCTTATAACCAAAACCGGGCAGAAGGAGAACATTGCCGGCCTGGATTTCGAATTCCTGTTAGCACCTGACACTGAAGCCCCTGCAGAGATGCACTGGTATATTGAGCAGCTCAAAGCCGTTACCGCAGCCGAAAACTGCGTTCACACCATGCACAACACCTACACACTTAGAAGTGCCAAAATCAGAGACCCATTAGCATGGTCTAAATACTTAGATGAAACCATGGTTATGTGGGGTGATAAGACAGAAGTTATGTATGGTTTCCACCATTGGCCAGTGTGGGGTAAAAATCGCGTACTCGAAATGCTTAAGACGGCTCGCGACGGTTATCGCTATATAAACGATCAGACTTTGCGATTAGCTAACCACGGCTACACTATGTTGGAAATAGGCGAAATGATAAAGTTACCCCGGGAATTAGCTCAGCACTGGTCTATCCGACCCTATTACGGTAGTATGAGCCATAATGCTAAAGCTACTTATGTTAAATATTTAGGTTGGTTCGACGCAAATCCTGCGAATCTGAATGTTCTGCCGCCGGTGGAGGCTAGCAAGAAGTATGTGGAGTTCATGGGCGGGGCAGACGCGACTCTTGAAAAAGCCAGAATTGCTTATGAAAAAGGTGAATATCGTTGGGTGGCTGAAGTGGTGAACCATGTGGTTTTTGCTGACCCTAAAAATAAAGCTGCACGAGAACTTCAAGCTGACGTACTAGAACAGCTCGGATACCAAGCAGAGAACGGGACCTGGCGTAACTTTTACCTTACCGGTGCACATGAACTGCGAAATGGAGTAAATCCAATTCAAGTTCCCAGTACTACCACCCCAGATTCCATAAGAGCCATGACCCTAGATATGTTCTTCGATTATCTGGGCGTGCGCTTAAATGGCCCTAAGGCAGCAGACAAGAAGATCACCATGAATTTCGAATTCCCAGACACTAAGGAAAAGTACGTCCTCAGCTTGAGGAACGGTGTTTTAAACCATAGATCACATATCCAGGATGCTGATGCGGACGCTTCCATAATCATAAACCGAGTTGTGTTGAATAGATGGATTTTGGGCGAAACTACCATTGACCAAGAGATCAAATCCGGTGCCGTTAAGATCCAAGGTAAAATAGAATTATTAAGCGAACTAATAACCTTAATGGACACTTTTGACGTGTGGTTCAACATTGTAACTCCTTAAAGAATGTATTCATGAAAACTAACCCCTTCACAAAACTTTTTTGCATCAGGTACAATCCACCGTAAAACGACACTCTGCTGCAGATCAAAAAATATTTACTTGAAATTTCAAAAATCTTCAGTAATCCTCTTGAACATAGAATTATAAATTCAGAAACTAAATTTTTTTTATAAATTTTTTTTATAAAATTTGAAAACTAATTATTTCCATCTTTGATAAAAAAAAATATAAATCTACTGAATTAATTGAAATTTATACATTTCTAAATGACATTTTTTTTTAAAATAATTGCTTTAATTCATGTAAATAATATTTGTAAGCATTATATCCTGGATTTATATCTAAATATCTAGATAAATTGTATTTAATTAATTTTTGATAAAAAAATTAATAAATAAGATATTCAACATAAAAGATATATTACAAAATTAAAAATCTTCGTATTGAATACTTCAGTGTGGTTTAATATGGTCAAACATCATGAAAAACATCCTAAGTCTTCAGAAATGTTATCTGCAATATATACTCTGAATCCGGATGCTATTTCTCTTACTACTGTGTCTGATGGTAAAATTATCGATTGTAACCAGGTATATCTGAATCAAATCGGCTATTCTAGAGAGGAGGTAATTGGACGCACATCATTAGAACTAAATTTATTCAGTTTAGAGGAAAGAAATGCCTATGTCAACGAGATCAGGAGAAACAAAAATTTATATGATTATGAAGTAAAAGTCATGCGAAAAGATGGTACTTTCGTTAATATTCTTTATTCAGCCCGATTCATCACCGTTAAAGGAGAAAATGTCATACTAAGTATAGGTAAAGACATTACTGAGCGTAAAAAAGTGGAGAATGAGTTGAAAGAACGGGAAAATAAGTTTAGAACATTTTTTGAAAATATATTAGATGCTGTGTTACTAACAATACCTGATGGTACTATTATAGCAGCTACTCCTGCTGCTGAAGAATTATTTGGATATACCGAAGAAGAAATATGTAAACTAGGAAGAAAAGGACTAGTTTATAGAAATGATCCTAATTTACCTATATTAGTAAAGGAAAGGGTTCTTACAGGTAAAGCTAAAGGAGAACTTAATTTTATAAAAAAAGATGGAACCAAATTTCCCGGAGAAGTGTCTACGAGTGTCTTTGAAGATAGTAATGGTAATAAAAGGACAAGTATGGTGATAAGAGATATTACCAAGCGTAAACATGCTGACGAAGCTCTGCTTAAGAGTGAGGAAAGGTATCGGAGTATTATTGAAAATATTCAGGATGCTTATATTCGTGCAGATAAAGCAGGTAATATCATCATGGCAAGTCCTTCTGCAGCCCATATGTATAGATTTGATTCACCTCATGAAATGATTGGACTTTCAGCTTCTTCACTATACAAAAACCCAGATGACAGGAAATACCTAATGGAACAACTAATAAATCAGCGTAAAGTGGAGGATTTTGAAAGTGAAGCTTTAAGAAGAGACAGCTCATCCTTTTTAGTGTCACTGAATTCTCAGTACCATTATGATGATCGAGGTCAAATTAAGGGCACAGAGGCATTTGTCCGTGACGTGACAGAACGAAAAAATGCTAAGCAGCAAATTGAATATCAGGCAAATTTACTCAGCCAGGTAAATGATGCTATTATCGGATTCAACTCTAATTTGCGGATAACCTACTGGAACAAGGGCGTAGAGCAAATGTACGGTTACACTGAAGAGGAAGCAGTAGATAAAACCACAACAGAAATATTACGTCCAATTTATAAACCCGGCGAACAAGAGAAAATGATTAAAGAAATAATGGATCACGGACTTCACCGAGCTTCGCCCATCTTAAACATAAAACTGGAACCGAAGTAATAGCTGAAATAGATTCTATACAAATCACTGATAATTCTGGAAATACTGAATATATTGCAGTTTACCGTGACATCACCGAACGTAAAAAAGCCGAAGAAGCATTAAATAAAAGCGAAGAACGTTTGCGTCTTGCTCAAATCAGAGGTAATGTTGGAGTATGGGACTGGAATACAGTTACTAATGAACTTAATTTTACACCCGAACTAGAGCAACTTTACGGTTTAAGCCCCGGAACCATCAAAACATATCAAAACTGGCGTCAACTTACTCATCCGGATGACATTGTAAAAATCGAAACCGAAAGAGATGACAAAATTGCAAAACACGAACCATTCGATTTAGAATTCCGTATATTCCACAAATCAGGTGATATACGCTGGCTATCAGCCAAAGGCGGTGCAATCTATAATAATGAAGGAAATATTGTGCGTGTACTAGGCATAAACACTGATATCACCGAGCGTAAAAAAGCTGAAGAAAATATACAGAAGTTAGCAGATGTAGTTGAATCTTCAAATGATGCTATTATAACCAAATCTCTGGAAGGAATTATAACTAGTTGGAATAAAGGAGCAGAACAAATTTATGGTTATAATGCTGAAGAAGTCCTAGGACAAAATATTTCAATATT
>PMWA01000114.1 GCA_003166335.1 Methanobacterium sp.
GAGACTTCTGCTTTTAGAGGGTCGTTTTCTATAATGTTCTCTATTATTTCTTCCGTCGTGTCCTTCGCCCCCAATTTTTATTGGTTTTTGATTCTACATAAAGAGTCTCTCCAACTAGATCATCAAGGTTTTTAGAATTTTTTGCATATACTTTTATTGATATATATGGTTCTTTGGTGGGACCGAATACATCACTAACTGTACCAAATTTCTTTTCATTTTTTGTAAAAACAGTAGTTCCATAACGAGGGGTTTGGTTTGATCTGAGGATTAAACGGCCCCTGTTCGATGTGTGGGTGATGCTTCCTAACTTCTTCATGTATAAAACCGAAACTTTTATATACTATTATTTTATGGAAGTAGTATATATACTTTTCGATACAAATATATATTAGATTTATCCAGTTTTAAACTTTCATTTAGTTATTAAAATAAACATCCAACTGTAAAATTAGTTTTACATTATTTAACTTTACCTTTTTAATTAATACTGCTAAACAATTATACAACACTCTTTTTAGAGTTTCTAACATGTCTCCCATAATAGAGGGCTGCAGCTGCACCAATTAAAGTAGGTGCTATGTAACTGGCCAACCTATCGATAAGGCTGGCAGATATAACAATATCTCCAGCTACCCCCACTACAGCA
This sequence comes from Methanobacterium sp., assembly GCA_003166335.1. GTDB lineage: Archaea > Methanobacteriota > Methanobacteria > Methanobacteriales > Methanobacteriaceae > Methanobacterium_A. Next base: position 650 of record PMWA01000114.1, read on the forward strand.
AAAAGTGCTACTAGTGTAGCTTCACGAATACCCCATGAACCCGGTAAAAGAGGAGCTAAAGAGATTAGAATTCCCACCGTGTAAATAATAATCAATGGCAGTATGGGGGGATAGACTCCCACAGCCATGAAACAAACATAAAAACGGACCATATCAAAGCCCCACATTAAGAATGAGAGAATAAATCCTAAAACTAATAATTTACGATTCTTTACTACTTGTAAGAATCCATGAGAGAAGCGATTGATATAAAAAATTATTTGATTAGTTATATCGGTAAAAGTGAGGTCACTTTTAACTAATTTTATAATTAAAGGATAAATTGATTTCGCTAGTGATATTACAATTCTTTGAGCTACTTCTTTCCTCCAAATAGCATATAAAAGTATTACAAAGAAAAATAGGGATAATATTATTAAGAAAAACACTATTAATCTAGTCCAAATGGGGATATTCCAGGTAAGTATCAAGAATGCAGCGAAAATAGATATTATTACAAAGGGAAAGAATTCAAAAACACGATCAGCAGCAGCTGATGCAAGTCCAATTTCAAATGGTGTTCCTTCAACTTCACTTAAGAGATAAGCTCGAAGTGGTTCTCCACCAGCAGCGCTAGGAGTTACATTATTACCGAAAATACTGGCAGTAAGCATAAAAAAAAGGCTTCTGAAGTTAGATGTTACATTAACTGCTTGTAAAATAAGTTTCCATCTTAAAGTCCAAGTTAAGAGAATAGCAAATTCTAGGATGAAATTTAGAAGGATTAAATACCAATTGGCATGGCTTAAAATATTTATAATATCCCCTAAACCTATCACTAATGTGATAATAAAGATTATAAACGCAGCTAATCCAAAAGATAATGCTATCTTCCATTTATTTTTCCGGATAACCTCATAAGTATCTTCCATTAAAATTATACCTCCATCAAAAAGAGTTTTAAAATATTTTTATAAACCAATAATTTCAGATAGAGGCCATCCATCCTCGATTTTTTGAATTATTTCCTTCTCACTATTCTTTATCTTTAAAGTTTTCTTCATTACTTGATTAAAAATTTCTGCTGGTACTACAATTACCCCACAATCATCCCCTATGATTACATCTTGAGGATTTACTGTCACTCCTCCACATTCGAGGGGTACATTTACAGTTCCTTCTCCTAAAGGTTCACCTGCGTTGGGAATTTTAGATCGGGTGAAAACTGGATAATTTAAATTTTTAATTGCATTTATATCCCTTACAGCCCCATAAACTATAGTGCCTGCTAATCCTTTTTTTTGAGCAGTTTTAGAAGTTAATTCTCCCCAAACAGCATCATCGTCATCATTTGAATTAATAACAAGCACATCTCCTTTATGGGCTGTATCGATACCTTTTAAGGCTGTACCCCAATCATGTGAGGAAGTTTTAATAGTAACAGCTTTTCCAATGATTCTAAATTCATCTTTTAAGGGTTTCACACCTTTTATAACCCACGGATGATTTACTATACTCTTCAATGCATCTGAAACTTGAGGAGTGCTTAGTTTATTTTTCCATAATTCAAAATAGTCACGGGGATATGAAAATCTTTCAAGAATGCCTTCCGGTGAGATTTTCATTTTTTCATCCATTTAAACTCAATCCTGGGGGGTGGTTACTTCCTCAACCATTGTTTTACCTGCAACAACCTCATCAATACTATGAATTGAACCACCATACTGTTCTATGGCTTGAGATATCTCCTCAAAATTGAGTTCGCTTCCTTGGATTGTGACTTTAATGTTCTCGGTTTCTTTATCTATCTCCATCAATGTCACATTTACTCCTTCTACACCATCCAATTCACTTAAATATTTAGCAAAATGAGGTAACGTGGGTTCATGTGGTTTAAGAATGTCTAAAACTATTCTTATCAGGCCTTTTGCCACTTTAGTATTCCTCCAATTATTTTTCAGAAATTTTTTTAGTAAATATATAACTTTATTTTTTAATTGATTTCACTATTAAAAGAAAATAGCTATTCCCAAAAAGAATATTTGAATAATCTTTTAAAATAACATTTTTTTTGAGAAGTTGTCAAATAGTGAATTTAATCATTTTTTTCTGCAGAATACTAATACATCTTTTATAAAAATATTTAAAAGTTACCTTAAAAAAACAGTATGTTAAAATAATCTTTAATAAGAATAAAATACGGTAATAATGTTTTAAAGTGATTAAATAGATTTAATTAAAGATTTATATGTATATGTTTATTTTTGACAGTTTAGAGAATTTTAAAAATTATAGACTACTATTTTCCTATTATCTTCAATTTTATATATAAGATACATTATATAAATTGTATAGATACTATTTATACATCCTAAAGGATTTTACAATGAGTTTTAGACAATTGTCATCTATAATTGAAGAACTTCAAAACTGTGCGGAAAGAGGAATACCTATCCTTATTGAGGGTAAAAAAGATGAAGAAGCTTTAAAAAATCTAGGAATAAATGCTAACTTCATTAAAGTTTCAGGTTCTCCTCTTAAACTCTATGAAATCACAGAAAAAGCTATAGAGTCATCTTCTAAAATTATTATATTAACAGACTTCGATAAAAAAGGCAACGAGCTTGCTAAAAAACTTTCAGAAGATATACAGGGATTTGGTTCCCATCCTGACCTTGAAATTAGAAGAAAAATAATGGGAATAACTCGCAGATATATCAAAGATATAGAAAGTTTAGGAAGACACATGCGTCAACTAGAACTTGAAGAATGTCCTTACGGTGTTACTGGCAATTACTATCATCCCGATTCGCCTCGATACTGAATCATATGACAGTGATATCATCCATAATTATTTAAGTATCTCACTGAAAATTTTATGGAGGCCCAAATTATGGGGAAAGAAGAAATAAGTACTACTAAATATCTCATTCATGCTCAAATTAATGCTAATGGAATTGTGGAAAAACCTGATGTTGTAGGTGCGATTTTTGGCCAAACTGAAGGACTTTTAAGCAATGATCTTGATTTAAGGGAATTACAAAAAACAGGTAGAATAGGAAGAATTAAAGTAAATATCAACTCTAAAGCTGGAAGGTCTAAAGGAGAAATTGTGATACCATCCAGTTTAGATAGAGTGGAAACTGCGATCTTAGCTGCTTCATTAGAAACTATAAATAGAGTAGGTCCCTGTGAAGCCTATATTCAAGTTTCCAAAGTAGAAGATGTAAGAGCAGTGAAAAGAAGAAAAGTGGTGGATCGTGCTAAAGAACTCTACAAAGGAATGATGGAAGAAGTAACCCCTGAAAGCCTTAAAATGATAGAGGAAGTTAAAGAAGCCATGAGAATACATGAAATCACAGAATTC
>PMWA01000066.1 GCA_003166335.1 Methanobacterium sp.
CATATTTTTCAAACCATTCATCTGCTAAATCAAGCTTAGTGGGAGTAATTAGAATATATTTACCATAATTTTCAAGTAAAGGCCTACCTCCCCAAAACCCAACATAATAAGAAATCAGGGAACCAAAAAGGTTTCCCAGAACTCCTACTATAGTTATTCCCAATAGGGTCATTTTCCCCTGATAAACAGCAAACCCTGCGAAGGGCATTATAACAAAACTTGGAATAGGAATACATGCACTTTCTAGGGTCATACTTATGAATACACCCCAGTAGCCCAGAGATTCAATGAGATTGATAACTGAATTACTTAAATATTCAACAAATCCTACCATAACATTAAAATGAATAGTCTTATATATAGCTTTATTCCCATGTTACACCCCAATATCAACTCATCAATTACTCTCATTAGTTGTTTTTCATGAATGATGAATTTTATAAAGTTTTTACAATGGGATATTATTAAATTCACTCAAATTTCTTGAAACTTTGAGGACTAAACCCATATCCTATTAATAATTTTCGATCCACACTCGAAAGAGGTTTTTCCTTGGTTGTGGGTATGGGACTTCCATTCTTAGCTAGAATCACGCCAACTTTTTTGTTAGCTGCTAAAAATTTACCAGCATCTCCATTTACTATAATTATACCATTTATCATATCTATAGAGTAAAATCATCTGTATTTCCATCTATAATTACTATTCCCCCATTTAGAAGGGCTCCCGTGTTTTTTCCAGCAGTGCCGTTAATACGGACTGTTCCCTTCCGCATGAGTATACCTGTGCTTAGATCAACGTTTCCATTCATAATTATCTCTGCATCATGATTTAACCGTGCACCCACCGTATCTTTTACTGTTCCATCATCGATTAACAGTTTATCCCCGATCAAATTGCATCCTTCAAGTTTATCACCATCTAAGCCGTGGTGTATAATGTCAGTAATGGACCTGAATTTCTGATAACCATTAACATCTGATTTAACCTCTACCAGATTACCCATGGGCTCTTTTACTATTCCTTTTACATATATATAACCTCTGGTCATGCTGATTCCCATTCGTGTATCCACATTACCATCAACATACACATCACCTACTGGAATATCATTCCCACTACCCCCAAAGTATTTTAAATCTACACCCATGCTGGATGACAATCTATGTCCCACATCTCCATTTATGCACACGTCACCTCTATTTTTAAGGTGTTCCACCAGTTCTCCAAAAGTGTAATCATTGTTTGGGATTTTCCAAGTGGGATCCAGTTTTTCTCCATTATGCTGCCAATGGAAGTTGAAAGTGAAGTCACAGAGACAATCCACTGGTTCAGGAGCTTCTAATTCCAACAATTCTCTTTTTGGCTCTTTACTTTTTTTTCTGCCGAAGATTTTAAGCATCAATAAGATCCTCCATTTAGATTTCTCATTTATTTTTATAACCTAAATGAAAATTAATAATTTTGAAATAATTTAATAAAAAAATTTTAGCCTATTTCAATTAAAACATTTATAATTAATATCAAATTAATTTTTAGAAAAATTTTTTATTTTCTATTTTATAAATTAAAGTGATGATATGGATGAAAAAGAACGTTTTAGAGTTTTTAGAAAATATTGGAGTAGATAATCGATTTATAAGTTTGTGGAATAACTTTTTGTTTATTAACAACCTAAAATTTTCCAGATTTTCCAGAAGAAAAGAAGAGTTATTCCAAGCTAAATTTCCTGAATGGAAAGTTGTAAGATCTAAAATCTTGCAGAAAATGTGTATCAGAGCTTCCCGGGTTTTAAGCAAATCTTTAAATCCTCAAGAAACAATTTTCATTAAAAAAATTGGAAATTGTGTTGATCTAGCCCTTTATGTAATTTTAGAATCATACACTCGGAAATATGGTGTCAAGATCATATGTGGTGAAGAAGAACTAAAAGGATATGAGGTTGATTGTGTTGCTTCACCCCTTACTCTGGATTTAGAAGTGGAGAATATTATAAATCAAATGATTCAAGGTAAAAAAATAGAAGCTATGAGTTTAAATATAAAATTTAATGAGTATAAAACCATCTATCCATTAATTAATGTACCCAACTCATGGATTGAATCATGGACTTATAAATATAATTTATCATGTATAATCCCTCCATATGATGGAATTTCTCATGGGTTAATAAATTTTTTTGAAGAATTTATTCCCAATGTAAGGGAGAACATGTTAAAATCTGCTACTTTTGTTTCTGAAATTCCAATAACATCTGAATCAAAAAATTTTTAATATTTAATACATTTAGATTATTCTGAAAAAGAAGTATATCAGTTTTAACCAATTTTTAATTATAATATTGTAAATATAATTCGAATTTTTTAACATAATAAATTATTTAAAGCTGAGGAGTGAGACCTGCTTTTCTTTACTCTTAGATTTAGAAGCCTTTTTATCAGATTTACGTTTCACTGAATCTTTTAGTTTATCATCTTCTTCAATAGGTTTTTTATTTTGAGAGGATTCTGTTTTTTTAACTTGAGGATGAGAGGAAGTCGATTTTTCTTCNNTGGTCTATTTTTTTTGAATCGGATGCCTTTTTTACTGATTTTTCTTTTTTTATTATTTTTGATCGAACTGTTTTAGGTTTTTTTATCTTCCGAGACCTAAATAACTTAATTTCATCACTCTCTAATCTGAAATACTCCGCTAATTCCCAAGCTAACTCGTTATCCTGAAACATTATCTCCAGATAGGGGAACTGTTTCTTAGCTACTTTATGGGATGTGTGAGTTTTCTCACCAATCTTCTCAGCTACTCGATCTTGTAAATCCCGTTTAGCTCGACTTTTAGAGAGCATAATATAAACCGTTGAATTTGTATAGCGGGCGAATTTTTTATAAGTCTCATCCTTGGATAAGGCTACTCCCAGACTCATTAGATCATAGGAATACTTCCAGTAACCATAATTTCTGGTTTGGAAGGCTCTTCCCAAATAAATATCTGCTTGGGAGATCATTTCATAAGCGTCTTGGATTTCATGTTTTTTTTCGTATTCCCGTGGGATATTCTCGGTTATTAACTCTAACATGAAGGCAGGGTCCGCTTCTACTCTCATTGCTTCTTTTATTCTCTGAGGATTTTTGCTTTTAAGCACTGTTCTTACAGAATCAAATATATTATTTATATCATCTTTCTGGGAAATTATTTCAAGGTCTTCAGTGGTTATAGATTCCTTTCCTCGAGCAATAATTTCCAAGTCATTAATAGCTGACCTTAAATCACCCTTGGATCTCTTAGCTAAGGTTCTTAAAACATATTCTTCAAATTCAACCCCTTCTTTTGTACAGATTCTCTTGAGAAGAGCTACAATAGAGTTAGTGTGGACTTTTCTAATGTTTATAACTTCACACTTACTTTTGAGACTTTTTATTCTTTTGCTGTAAGGGTCATTAGCCATCATGACTAGGGGATGGTGACTTTCCTTTATGATTTTGGTAATAGCTCTTATTCCTCCTCGATCATCGGTTCCGTGGATTCCATCCACCTCATCTAATATTATGAGTTTTAAACCTTGATTGAAGAGGGATCCTGTAGCTGATGCTTCGCCTACGGTTCCAAGTAGTATATCATAGGATCTTTTATCACTTGCATTAAGCTCTATATAGTCAGCAAATTCATGAGCTGCCAGGTGTGCCAGAGTAGTTTTACCGGTTCCTGGTGGACCTACGAGTAATAATGGTTTCTGGGGTTTATTATTCAGCCAGTTGTCAATCCATTCTGAGATCTCATCTTTGGCCTTATTATTTCCTAAAACTTCTTTAAAGTTTTTAGGGCTGTATTTATTTGTCCATAACATTATTTTCGGACCTTTATTTTCCAATCATTTAATTATTATTTTATTTTGCATTTGCTTTAAATAGAAATTTAGTTAAAAGAGCTTCTAATTGAATCCTTGGATTTGATCCTTCTCTTATACGATAATCATATGTTCCAATGTTTTCAATTAGATCCACATATACTTCCTTTCCAAGGAGGCCTTCTCTGGCCATTCGAGATACTTCTTGATAGATTTGAGTTACCAAATCTTCCCCACTGATGCCCTGAACTACCATGACTTCTCGTAGAAGATCTCTGGCATCTAAAAAATCCCCATCTAGTGCTTTGTTAATTATTTTCCTGACATCTTGGGGTTTAGCTTTAGATACAACCTCTTGCACGTTTTCTTCAGTGATTTCTTCTCCTACTGATGAAGATGTCTGTAAAATGTTTACGGCTCTTCTCATATCTCCTTCTGCAAAGTATACTATACTTTCTAAGGCATTGAGTGTGACTTTAATTTTTTCTGCTTCAGCTATTACTTCCAGTCTCTTTATAATTTGATGTCCTTTTACTGGTGTGAATCTGAAAATAGCACATCTAGATTGGATGGGATCGATGATTTTGGAGGAGTAGTTACAGGAGAGTATGAATGAAGCTGTTTTAGTATACATTTCCATCTCCCTTCTTAGGGCGTGTTGAGCGTCTTTTGTCATGTTATCAACTTCATCTAAGAATACTATCCGGAAAGGTGATCCTACAGCTTTTAAACGACAGAAATTTTTAATATTATGTCTTACCGTGTCTATTCCTCTAGCATCAGACGCGTTTAATTCTAAAAAGTTTTGTCTCCAGTATTCTCCTAAAAGAGCTTTACCTAGAGCTAGGGCAGTGGTAGTTTTACCAACCCCTGCAGGGCCTGTGAACATTAAATTAGGCATGCTACCTTCTTTAATATATCTCTTAAGTCTTTGAATAATATGATCTTGACCTACTACATCATCAAGATTCTGTGGTCGGTATTTTTCAACCCATGGTCCATTCATTTATCATCACCGTTTCTTATTTATTTGATATTGATTTCTACAATTTTATTGTAATTTTTCTTTTTAAAAGTGAGTAATAATAATATAAAAATTATGATTTATTCTTTAAAAATTATTTTTTTTCAAAATAATGAAATTTTAATTAAATTTTATCCAAAAAATAAAGAGTTTTAATCTAGAATTATTTCGTTAATTTATATTAAATAATATTGTTTTCAGTCAAAATAAATCAAGTAGTTCCGGGTGTATTTTATCCTTGATTTTTAGTTCAGCTATAACGATACCATATGATTCCTTTATAATTTTAAATTCAGGTCGCACCATGCCACGAAATGCAGAATAACCCATAACTTTTCCATAGTTTTCAGTGATGATTGCTATAATTTTAGTGAAGTTATCTATGAAGCTGGTTTCTCTTTCAGATAAAGGTATTTTCTCAGCGTTTTCTCTTATTTTATCGAAATCTATTGTAGAATTGTTTTTAACATCAACCCCGTATAAGAGCTTTTTACATTCCTTTGTAGGTAGAAATTTACGGGTTAGTCCTCGAGCTGGTGCTACACCCATTATTTTACTAGCTCCAATGGACATTGCTTTCAAAATGGATTCATAAATTGTTAAGATAAGTTCAGACCGTTCAAACTCATTTTCAGGTACTTTGCTTACTTTTTCCAGTTTGGGAAAGGCTATAGGTGGCTTTATAATAGGTATACTAGTTTTTACTGCAACTATTGATGCATCTAATATTTCTGTCACTTGATTTTCAATTTCTGATTGGTTTTTTGATTTTTTTGGTGAGATTTCCGTCGTCTGCACATATTCTGCAGTGTAAGTTTCAGACGTCTTTTCAGATACTTGCCCTAATAATGATGTTTCCCCTATTTTTTCTCCAGTTGATATTTCTAATTTTTGTTCCTCCAGCTGTATCGGAGTTAGATTTTGAGTGAGTTCTATGATATTCTCAGCGGCGTTTTTAGAGGAGATCATCACCATTCCCACATTTGCCTTCGTGTTCATGAGCACTATGAAATTAACATTTACCAGATGTAAGAAAAGCGCCTTACCCCATCTAGATTCAATTAATACTCTTTCTAATTCTCCCTGATTTGTAAAATTAATTAATCTCTTAGATGAACTAGTGATTACATGTGCCATTGGACCGAATAGATCTGTATCTACATCATGGATTAAGTTGTGGGATAATATTTCACCATTCCCATCCACAATTAGACTTCCATCCACACCGCCTATTTTGGCCAGATTGTTAATAATATTATCCAGCTGCACCTTTAATTCTGATTCATTCATTTAATCACATTAAATATGGCTGAGTATTATTTTTTCTGCAATCTTTTCTCTTATCATCTATTTTACTTAAATTGATCTATTTATATAATTACATCTATTTTTTTGAATTAAAGTATAATTTTATTTTATTTAAAATAAGCTAACAATGTTTGTTTAAAAAATATCATTTCTCAAAAAAAAGAGAATTTATGAATAAAGGAAATTTAAAAATATCCTCTAAAAATATCCTTATAATATGTGTCTCTTGATAAACACACCGTCACTATCATGGATATCTACGGTTAAAGGTGATTCTCCATTTATCATATGAGTAGCACAGGAAAGACAAGGATCATAAGCCCTAATAATCATCTCTAACTGATTTTTAAGTCCTTCTGAAACTTCTTCGCCGTGAATCATTGCTTTAGCTGTTTCCCTTACACCAATATCCATGGAAAGATTATTCTGGCCCGTAGAAACTATGAGATTAGCCCGAGTTATAATTCCAGCACCGTCTGTTTCATAATCATGAATCAGAATTCCACGGGGTGCTTCAATCATTCCCACACCTCGCTTAGTTTCATTGGATTCATTTGCCTCCTCTTTACTCATTAGAGGTTCAGTAAGACCCTGCCTAATATCAGATCCAGTTATAGAATCATCTTCTAAGAGTTGTACTGCTCTTTCAGCAGCGTACATCAATTCAATTAAACGTGCATAGTGATATAATAAAGTGTTCTGCGCTACTCCATAATTATCTCGATATTCACCAAATAATTGCTCCGCTTTTTCGGTTGATAGATTGTTTGCGATGTTCATACGGGCTAGTGGTCCAACCCGATAGTTTCCTTCAGGAAATCCTATCTGTTTAAGATAGGGGAATTTCAGATAGGACCAGGGCTGTACCTTTTCTTCAATGTAATCTAAATAATCAGTTGCAGGGAATTCATGAATTAATTTACCGTCTTTATCTACGATTTTCGCTGGGCCATCATATAATTCCACATTCCCAGAGTTAGATAGGGCGCCGAAATAGGTTTCAACTGGCCCCAGTGTTTCGATTGCTTCACTGTATTGGGCAAAAAATGGTTTGGCTACATTCACTCCTTTATCTATGAGCTCAACTGCAACTTTAGCTTCATTTAAAAGTCTATTTTGTTCATCTACTGTTATACCTTTGGATTGGCCACCCGGTATGGCTGTAACTGGACTTATAGGTTTACCTCCAACTACACCCGTTATTTTCTGACCAATTTTCCTAGTTTTTATAGCCATTTTCACTAGTTCAGGATCTTTTTTAAGGATTCCCAGCACATTTCTGAGAGCAGGATCGGATTCAGGACCCATTACTAAGTCTGGTGCACCTAAAAAATAGAAATGCAGGGAATGTGAATGTATGTATTGGCCAATAAGCATTAATTCCCTTAATTTCTGGGCTGTTTCTGGTGTTTGTAATCCAAATACCTGATCAGTGGCTTTAGCTGCGGTTAAATGGTGTGCGGTTTGACATATACCACATATCCTAGGGGTGATGCGTGGAGCTTCCTCAACAGCAGCTCCCTCCAAAAATTTTTCAAACCCTCTTATCTCCATTACGTGAAGATGAGCATCGTAAACATTTCCAGAATCATCTAATTGAACAGTGATCTTGGCATGTCCTTCAATTCGAGTTACAGGGCTTATTTCGATATTTTTCATATTTTATCACCTATTGTTATTTCTTGACCAACTGTTGGATCAATGAAACCTGCTTTTCCTCCATTATAGTGCTTCCAATAACAAATCCGTATATCACATGCCCAATATCGTAGAGTTGTTTTTCAACATCCTTCTCTGGCATCTTGGAAATGTGAGCAATCCTTTTTATCACTCCATTATAAATATCATGACTGGGTTCCCGTATTACATCAAGAGATGGACCTCCACAACCATGACATTCTACACCAGCTGCTGTACATAATGCACCACACCTTCCCAGTGTAACGGATCCTAAACATACATATCCCTGACTGAGGAAACATTTTTCAGGATCAGGATCTCCTTCAAGCCGTCTGTGTATCTTATCAAATTCTACATGTTCCATATGACGCTGGCAATCAGCGCAAACACTTTTTTTAGGAACTTCTGGTGCTCTGTCATTAACTAAAGGAATTAAAATATCCCCCACAAGTCTTTCTTTAGGTGGACATCCTGGTATGTAACCATCTACATCGGTAATATCACTTGCGGGATGAACTATTGGTAATAATTTGGGAACAACTTCTGATGGAAGTTCAGCAGATACTGTGCTGGGGTTGTCAGTGTAGGTTCGGGAAGTTACTTCTTCAGGAGTGTAAAGGTCTGCCATCCCCGTTATACCACCGTAACAAGCACAGGTTCCGTACGCAATTAGTATCTTTGATTTTTCTCTTAATTCTTCAAGTTTTTCCTTATTTTCAATATTCCGCACAGATCCAGATACAATGGCAATATCTATATTATCAGGGAGTTCCTTTGAATCCATTAAAACAGGAGCATAAACTATTTCAGCTTTATCCAATAATTGTAATATTTCTTCATGTAAATCAAGAATAGATATCTCACAACCAGAACAACTAGCCAATGTTTCTAAAGCAAGAGTAACCATTATTTACCACCCCAGTTAATGGTTAGTGTTTTAAGACAGGCGTTAGGTCCTACATGATCAATGTCCAGTTTTCCTTTGATGTCCATCACTTCTTCCACTGCACCCACCATGTAACCATAGAGGAGGTAACATAAAGGCCCTTTTTGAGGTAATCCTGTTCTCCTCAGAGTTTGTCTTACCACACAATCCCGGAATAATAGTTTCACTTCAGTTTCACCACTTCTTTCAATAGTGAAACTTTCTTGACTTGATGGTTTCCACATTTCAAAGAAGAATTCTTTACCCAAGATCTGGCTAAGTTCCTGCATTGCGTTTTCTAAGTTATCGGTTTTTTCCATAAGTTTACCTGCATCATGCCCCATTCTTTTCCCTGCTTGGTATACTATGGCGTTAGCACCTCTGCCAGAAACTTGTTCAAGTGCACTAGCCATGGATCCGACAAATTTCATCAGGACATGTAAAGCTTCTTCGTAGTCATCTATCTCCCCCCCACATTCAGGAGGAATTAATTCTGGCTTAAATGTGCCCCTTATTTCTTCTAACTCCATTTCCATCTGATTACCCCCTTTATATTATTTTATTTATGGCATTACTCACTTTACGGTCTATGTAAAGTCTTTTAGCTACGTGTATATCCTGATGTTCCATGGCTTGTGCAGGGCAGATTTCATGGCATGAAAGACATGCCATACAATCTTCTTCCTTTACTACTCTAGTTTTATTTTTGGCTTCATCCATTTCATAGACGTCGTTTGGACAGTCTTCCACACAAGATCCACATCCAACACACGCGTCTTCGTCTATTTCTATTTTCACCATTTAATACCCCTCTATTTTTTTTTTAAATCATAAAAAAAATTCAGTTTTAACCTCATTATCTGAATTAAAATTTTTATGATTATATTATTTTTTTGTAAAAAATATTTAAAATATTCAATTTGGATATATTTATGAATTATTTCTCTTATATAATATTTAACTTATTTTTACAAGTTCCTGTTAAGTTCAGAAACAAAAATTATATATTTTCAATAAATATCATTCAAAAATTAGTTTTATATTACCATCTGCTGTATCAAAGCAGATATTCACTTAAAAGAAATTTATAATTGGTTTTACGGCTAAACTTCAATTTTTCATAGTTTTTATCTTTATGAAGAATATATAAAAAATTTAAAGATTTCATTTAACCTGTTGAAAATAAATTATTTTAAAAAAAAATTGATGAATTAATCGTTTTTATTCACTAGAAGTCTCTTTATTTCTCTAGCAAGTTCAGATCGGTATGTTTCCACATTCCATGGATTATTAGTCCACACATTCAATGTAACCTTTACACCTAAATCTGATAATTCTTTTACAATAACTTTAGGTTCAGTTTCACTTGAAACCCAGTTTAACGTTGATGCTCTTTCTTCCAAAGATTTTATTATATCTTCCAAGTTTAATTCATATGGAATATTAATTTCCAGTTCTACTATACGCTTATCCAAAGCTGTATAGTTTATGAAAGGATCTGTTGAAAAAATAGAATTAGGAATTGTAATAGCCTTATTATCGATAGTTACCATGTTAGTAATTCTGAAACCCATTTTAGTAACAGTACCCATCTGCCCAGATACCTCGATAAAATCTCCCACTTTAAAACTTTTAGTACCTAAAACAAATAATCCAGATATAAAATTGGATAAAGTATCCCTTGCTGCAAAACCTACAGCAATACCTAGAATACCTAAACTTAAAACCAAACCAGTTATATTAATTCCGAGAAAATTAAGAATTATTATCACAGCAATTGTAATTATAGAGTATTGCACTATCTCTTGAAGTACCTGAGTCACAGTAATTTCTAAATCAAACTTTTCACTAGTTTTTTTGATTAAATAATTTATAACATTTATGACAACATAAGCAGCAATTAAAATAACCCCGACGTTTACAATATCAAGTATAATGGGATCAATTACCAAATAACTTCACCTTTATTCGCATTAAATCCTCAGCTAGTATAGGATTTTCAAATATTTTTAAAGCTTCTTTCTCTAGTAAATCTGTATCCCTATACCTAGTACTGATATGTGTTAGAATCAATTTCCTGACCTGTGCACTTTTAGCTATCTGAGACGCTTCAGATGCTGTTGAATGTCCATTTTCCAATGCCTTATCCTGATGACTATCATCAAAGGTTGATTCATGTATAAGCACATCAGCACGGAATGAAAAATTAATCATATTCGAGCAGGGTCTAGTGTCTCCAGAATAAACTATACGACGTCCTTTTCTCTCTTCCCCTAATACTTGTTCAGGCAGCACTGTCTCACCATTTAAATTTATGGGAATACCGGCCTGAAGCTTACCGAAATCAGGACCCGGTTTCACACCTAAGGCTATAGCTTTATCTAGTAAAAATTTAGGAGATCGTTTTTCTTCTATAGAATAGGCTAAATTAGGGACGGTATGTTTTGTGGGACAACAGGAAACCCGATAATCCTCATTCTCTATAACTAAACCTGAATCCAATTCATAAGTATGTATTGGAAAAGATAAATTAAAATATCCCAAATTCTTAATGCAATCCATTATTTGAGAAGTTCCTACAGGTCCAAATATATGTAATGGATTTTTTCGTCCCCTAAACGCCATAGATTGAACTAATCCTGGCAAACCGAGGAAATGATCACCATGAAAGTGAGTTAATAATATTTTATTAATTTTCATAGGACTCAACCTAGCTCGAGTCATTTGACGCTGTGTTCCTTCTCCACAATCCAAAAGAATTATCTCTCCAAAAGCTTTTAATGCTACGGCTGAATGATTCCTATCTTTAGTGGGAAGAGCTGAAGATGTTCCCAGGAAAATGAGTTCCATGATGTTTATACCTACTTAATATTATTTAGCTTAAAATTTTTAGTATCTTATTGTTTGTTTTTTTTATTTAATGTTTCTAATAAATATTCTGGCAGTTGAGCATCCGTTATTAAATTGCCTAACAAAAGGGATGAATTTGGTAATTAAGGAAGAAGAGTTCATGTTCTATTTCTAGTATTACAATATTAATTATTAGAAATAGCTAATTTTAGCCGTCAAAGGATCAAAAATATAATAAATAATAATTTTTTTTGAACTAAATTTTTAGGGTCGTATTTCTTTCTTATTTAATTAATTATTCTGTGTAAAGACCGTTTTGTTTAATATCCTTTGGTAATTGGGGTGAGAATGATTTTAAATTTTCAATTAATTCAGTTTCGTACTGTGGGGAAGTTGCATAAAATGATACCGTATCATTTCCAAGGATCACATCATGCGGAGTTGTCCATTCTCCAACTTTAATCCAATTTGAAGGTATATCTCCGACCCACCATTCTTCATAGATTATAGCTATTTGAACGTGGTGTTGGTTAGCTAAATTATTCAGTTCCTGTGCGTTAAAAGTATTGTTTTCATGGGCTTGTGCCACATCATTACTACTTAAACCCACTAAATCTAAACATTCGATATTTGTGAAATAATTAATAGCTCCAATATCATTAGCTGCAATCGAACCATTTGGATAATATTCACTTAAAAATGAAGCCATCTGATATTGTTGCTCATAAATGTTATTAGTGGATTGGGGTATTATTGTTAAATAATACGTTTTAAATGCAAATGGAGATAATAAAAGGATTACTATTAAAGAAATTCCTAAGTATTTCGGAATTGATTTCTTATTAAATTTAAAAGAAAATTTCTTTGGTAAGTAATCATACACTCCTAAAATTAACGCTATCAATCCCATAACAATCAAGTAAGATGTGTATCTTAAAATCCAATCATTATTAATAAAAATAAGCTGTATGATGATCAGTAATCCACTGAGGATTAGCCAGATGGTAGGAACTTCCCATATTGTTTTACTCTTCTTAAAACGAAATGTAGCGATTGATAATAATATAAGAGCAAAAATCATTGCTAATAAATAAGTTATAATGGTGGAGATTGTATCAGGTAAAATAGAGTAAAAGTAGGATAAGTAATTTATAGAAGTAGTAGTTATGGTGTTCGTAAAATAGGATTTAAGTATTACGGAGTTGGGGAGAAAAGACCATCCATTTAGAACTGAAATTACCCCGTATACTGCTAAAGGAATAATTGCCAATGCTATAATCGGAAAAGAATACGTAAACTTTTTCTTTAAAATAAATAAAAATGCTATAAAAAAAATTAAAATTAAACTTTCATAACGAACCATTGCCAAAGGAACAGTTAAAATTAATAACAAATAATAATTCAGCGGTCTAATGCTTGAACTCGTTAAAATTTGAACTGAAAGAAAAACAAACGAAATAACAAGAATTATCTGCAAAATATGCTCCATTCCAATAAAAATAAGATAAGGAATCGGAGCAAAAAATATAACGCCAAATAACACCATTAAATTATAAATAGGAATAATTCTATAAAATCTAAGAATATAATAAACCAAAAAAATAGTGATAGTACCCAAAATAATATTCAATATAAACGGAACAAACACATTCACCCCAATAATATAATAAATAAACGATAATAAGAGAGTCCACAGAAGAGATGATGAGGAAGAACTGAATCCATATGGCGTCACACCCCATACACCATGCAATGCGAAATTTTTCGCAATCGACATATGAATATACGCATCATCAAGACCATAAACAAAATGACCCTGATTCAACTTAAGCGAAACAACCAGAAATAATAAAGTAATTACCCAAAGTATAGACAAAGCTGTAACTAAAGGCCAATGCCGATGAAACATAGTATTCAGTTTACTCATTGTTTCTGTATAAATGTTCATAGTTTTTTATATGGGGAGCTTTAATGTATTTAAATGGTATGGAATAAATTGTTTATCAAGTCCGATTTCATATGTTTCTATTTAACTTAAAAAAAATTATTTTGTCTTGAGAATAATATTTTTTTTAACATAAACATAAATGTTTTTTAATTAAATCATATATCTTGTTTAACTATACATAATATTTTAATCTAATTTGTGATGTAATGAAAATTAATAAAAATCAATTGAAAAGTCTAATTTGGGTTATACCGGCTATAATAGCCTTTTTTTTAATCTTAATTCCAACTCTAAAATATCAGTGGCCATTAAGCTGGGATGCAATTTATCAAGTACAATATTCCCAGGTTTATGCGAAATATGGATTTGTATTAATAAATCCACTTTTGAATGCACCATTTGGTCAAAGTATTAGTTATCCCCCACTTTTCGACTTTTTAATAGCTTTTTTAGGTATCGTAAGCAAAGTTAATTTATTCCAAATTGCTCGGTTTCTTCAGCCTTTCTTAGGCATGTTCCTGATACTATCTGTTTCTTATGTAAGCCGCAAGTTTTATGGAACCATTGCAGGAGTAGCTACGGGTTTTTTAATCTTATCCAGTTTGTTGTTAGGTAATCGTATAATTTTTCCATTGCCCGAAAATCTGGCTTTAATATTTTTTCCTTTATCAGTTTATTTCTATTATTATTCTCTAAAAGAAAAATCACTCAAATACGCCATTATAGCCGGATCTTTACTTATACTTATCCTTTTAATCCATCAAACTGCTCCTTTAATCTTATTTTTAGTAATATCCATATTTACATTAATCGAATTGATTGTTTACAGGAATATTCGTGTTTTTAAAAATTACGGTGCGTTCCTTCTCTTACCCATAGCATTACTTATATTAATAATAGGGTTATTAACGGGGTTGCCAAATATTTTTTCCAACGTTATACACCACGCAATTCAAGAAGCATTTGCCACTACTTCGATTATATCTAAGCCTTTAGATATATTGAGTTATGGAAATCTTGGTGTTTTAACTTTGATATTTGGCTTAATTGGGGTTATTACTGCAGTTAAAAGAAGGCAAAAAGAAGATATATTTATACTCAGTTGGATTATCGTGATTATTTTATTGATCAATGCCTACTTGTTTGGTTTAAACGGTATAAACAGTATATCTTATCGTTTGCTGGTTTATCTTTTAATACCCGTCTCCATTTTAGGAGGGTTTGGTGTTGCCACAGCCTACCATGAACTCAAGGATTATAAAAATTTCTCTTCAAAAAAATTCAGAAATGCATTTTTAATATCACTATTTGCATTAGCTACATTTTTCGGATTTTTAACGGTAGAAAATCCGTTAATAGCTTCTTTTGAAGTTACTAATCAATATGGAGCATTTCAAATCGCACCACCATCTCCTTCAGAGATGGATCTGGCGATCTGGTTCAATGAAAATGGCAATAAAAGTAAATCTATACTCTCCAATGATCTTTTTCCACTCACTTTTGTGACTACACAGACAGGAATGCCTCTTGCTAGTGATTCAGATTTCGAACATTTCAATAAAAACGTTTCTAAATCATTCTTTGAAAAAAATAATATTGGTTACGTTGTATTAGATAAAAGATTATCATTCAATTCAAATAATGAAACGCTCTATAAAGTGGAATATGAAGGAGAATTTTATAACCTATTTTATTACAGTGAAGACATTCCATCTAATCTTAATATAATACTCCCAAGCTACATGAAAGTTGTATATGAAAATAATGATTTTATAGTTTGCGAAGTCCAATAACTTATTAAGTTTGGAAAATCCTATTAATTTTTTAAAAAAAAATATAATAAATAAATATACTATGGATATTATTAGGAGTTTTTTTTTAGCTATCAAATTGAAATTTAGTGGGATTATTATGAAGAATATGATTAATGATATAATTCAAATGTTAGACCAAGATATTGGATTCGAAGATCTAACCACCAAAGCCCTCATACCTCCTGATTTAGAGATAAAAGCAAGAATAATATCTAAGGATGATGGAATTGCTGCTGGAGTAGGTCTAGTTTCAACTCTTCTAAAAGAATTTTCGTTAACTGTAGAAGTGGAAAAAGAAGACGGTGAAGATTTAAAGGCAGGAGATACTGTCATGAAGCTAAAGGGCAATGCATGCTCAATTCTAACTCTGGAAAGAACTGTTTTAAATATTCTAATGAGAATGAGTGGTATAGCCACTCTAACTTCGATGATGGTTAATGAAGCCCGGAAAGTAAATTCTAAGGTTATAGTAGCGGGGACTCGTAAAACTACTCCAGGATTACAATTTATGGAGAAGGATGCCATTCGTTTGGGTGGTGGAGATACTCATCGTTATCGTTTGGATGATTGTGTTCTTATAAAAGATAATCATCTTGCTTTGGTGGGTGATGTTAAAGTTGCGGTGGAAAAAGCTAAAGAGTATGTTAGCTTCACTAAAAAAATTGAAGTAGAAGTTGAAAATCTCGATGATGCTATTATTGCAGCTAATTCTGGTGTTGATATCATTATGTTGGATAACATGGATTTTAACGATATAAAACTTGTTATAACCACTCTGGAAGCTGAAGGATGCAGAGATAAAGTGTTAATTGAGGTTTCAGGTGGAATAAATCTTAATAACATCGCAGAATATGCAAAAACCCGTGTTGATATTATTTCATCCGGTTATATTACACATTCAGCCCGTGCTTTAGATATGAGTCTTGAAATAGCTTGAGATTGAATTTATTTTTTATAAATTTATTGATCTAAATAAAAGATGTAAATCTTTAAAAGTTTTTGATTATAGAATTTTAATTTCAGCTTTAATTATTAGTGGATAAGATGATTCAAGTGTTGGAAATCTTATAAGAAAATTCATTTTAAGGAATATTTTAAATACTTTCTACAATAAATCATTATTAAATTAGAAATAATACATGGAGGTTCATTTTAATGGATGAATTTACAGATCAAGTAACTGAATCTGAAGAAGAATTAAAAGAAGACGTTGAATCAGTCCAAGAGGAATCTGAAGAAATTGAATCAATCGAAGAGGAATCTGAAGAAGAAATTGAAGAGNNGAATCTGAAGATGGTGAATCACTTCCCTTTGCTAAGGCTGAAGTGGTTAGGTTGATGAAGAAGAATTTATCCCGTGATAAATTAATTCGAGAAAGAGTAAAAGTAGAAATGAATAGATTTTTGGGAGAAGTCTTGGAAAAGGTATGTGAACAACTTAATGAATATCCATACACCACAATTGAATACGAGATGTTGACCGAATCTATATATCCTTACAAGAATATAGAGAGGATAAACGAGGAAAAACGCCGTATATTAATGCATTTAGATGCTATTAAGGCTGATTGTGATGCTTTAAGTATGGATGTTAAAAAAAGTTTGAAATTAAAGGATGTGGATGAAGAAGATGAATTCTGAATTCTTCAATCTATTTCTTAATTAATTTCCAAATTTTTAGGTTTTATTAATATTATAAAAATATTCAGTGAACTTTATATTAAATTTGATTTTATTTTTATTTATCAAAAGTTATAAAGCCTGTTTCAAGATTCTTTATTTCATCTTCACTTAAAACTGTCTTTATAGCATCCTTATCTTCTATTAAACTGTGTCCAAATGGATCTTCAATTATGATGGTAACGCTGTTCTCTCCATTCTTTACTTCATCTATTTCCTCAAGTATTCTAACTGCATTCTTCCTTGATTCATCATCTTCAGCCCATGATAGGGCTGTTTTAACAGCGTTTTCAAAACGTTTAATGACACCTTCAACGTTAGATATGTAACTTTGAGATTGGGGGCCAGGTTCTACTTTAAGACCTAATTCTGGTATTGTGATTGTTGCTGATTGTGATTTAACTACTCTCACATTTATTTTATTTTTATCAACACTTAAGGAGTATTTAACTGGTTCCTTAATCTCGAGACAAATGGTGTCTGAATGTTTAAATCCACATTCCTGACATTTGACTGTAGATTCCATTATCTCTCCAAAGTAGGGTATTATCTCGGTTTTTGTTTTAACTTCTAGACAACCTTTAATATTACAAACAGGGCAGTCTGCCATCATTTTACTCACTATCTTCTATCTCCAAACCATCCATTCTCTATCAACTTGAACTAATAAAAAAAACTAATTCTATTTTTTAAGTTTATCCAACAATTTTCCATGATTTTTAAGTAAAAAACCTACTTCATCTAATTCTTTTATCATATTATCCAAGCTTTCCTTATCAGGTGCACATATCTTATGACTGTGTTCATTATCTGAGAGACTGTAAAGATTTTCCAGATCTTTTTTTCG
Organism: Methanobacterium sp.; assembly: GCA_003166335.1. GTDB lineage: Archaea > Methanobacteriota > Methanobacteria > Methanobacteriales > Methanobacteriaceae > Methanobacterium_A. The sequence goes on from PMWA01000066.1 coordinate 17,917, forward strand.
CTTAGGATTTCCATTTAAACGAGTTATAAAACGCTCGGCTTCAACTGGATCATAGACATTAACATTCCTTTTTAAAGGTTCACCAAAGCCTGGTAGGAAGTATGAAACATCAACTAATCGTCCTCCATATTCATTTATGACTATGTTAATTAGCTTTTCCAATTCATTTACAGAATTTTTGAAAATCAAAGTTTTACAGATTTCTTTTATTAAACTAAGCATTCTTTTAATAGTATTATCAATATCCAAATTATTTATAACTGGAATTCTATGTGCAATAGCTTGCCTCACCAAATAATCATTTATAATTCGGTTTTCCTTGAAATATTCTAAATGTATACCACCACGTTTTATCGCCATGGCTCTTTTAACGAATCTTTCCTTGTGGACTTCTTCATCAACAGTTAGGATAAAAAAGTGGATATCAGCATCTTCTTTATATTTTTCGGTGTCTATTAAACCAGGTACTACATGAACACCTTCAATTACTACATCTTCAGAATCTTCAACAGCTATTTTAATAACCTTTTCAATTGCAGGAATAACAAAGGTAGCATGTTCTTCGAATCCAGCATCTATCAATCCTTCAGTATTTCCCTCAAAGCGATCTTTATCTCTTAGAGTGATGTAGGCATCGAAAGAGGATTTATGAAGTGCAGGTGCATATTCCGGTCCTATTATTCCTCTTACTATTTCCCTTATGAAATCTGTCTCGATTATATGTGTAATTCCCAGTTTTTTAGCTAATTCAGACGCTATAGTTGATTTCCCAATGCCTGAGGCACTGCCTATTAGGATTACGTATGGTTTTCTCAATGGAGTTTCCCCCTTAACGTATAGTTTCAATAGATAATAAAATAATTATTTTTGTAATATCAATCTGTTAAAATCGTAACTAACATTTATATTTCTTTAATATTATAAAATCTTAATTATTGGTAAAAAAACCCATCAAGTATAAATTTTATCATTTGTTGGATTTTAAATTAAACTTAAACTATTGGTTTTGTTAATACAACCTTCAAATAACTTTTTTATTTGCATTAAAAAAGTTTACATAATTCATGTTTCTGTGAAATAACGAAATACAATTTCAACTGTAAAAAAAATCCATAAAAACCCATTATTTCACATGTATGATGGATGTAAACCTACTAAACCTGAAAATTTAACCGAATGATGTTGTATTAAGAAGAATAATATAATTTGATGGATTTTAAATAAAAAATGCAGAATATAAGAAATCTTCCAGTTATTATTTTATTTATTAAATAAAGTTTATATTGACTATTATTAGAATCAAGTGAATAGTTTGGGGGTTTAAAACATGACTCTAGTTTTGAATACAACTACGGCTGAAGGAATTGTATTAGCTGCAGATAGTAGACAATCGTATCGTAATCAAAAAGGTATGGCTCGAATTGGTAGTGATAATGCTTCAAAGCTTTTTCAAATGAATAGAAGAATTGGTGTTGCTGTAACAGGATTGGCATTTTTACCGGAAAATGATGTAGCCAAAAATATAAGTAAATTTATTGATGAATTTAAACTCGACTCTAAAATCCAATCTGAGGAATTAGATGTTAAAGATGTAACTGAGAAGTTGTATGAACTTTTTAATGATAAATACAAATGGAAAGAACAACTTGAACAATTAAAACAAAATGTTAAATCTGACCTTACACCAAAAGGTTGTGAACTTAAAGAATTTAAAGAAGAAAATAATATTTTGAAATTCCGTTTTAAAACTCCTCAAGGAAATATAGAAGAAAGTTTAGTTACATTAGATATTATAGAGATCTTAGTTGCCGGCTATAATAATGACGGTTCCCACCAAGTTTACAGTATTAGAATCCCAGGAGAAATTAATTTACTTAGGAATAGTAACCAGAAAAATAATGAATACGGTAGTAGTTGGCTAGGGCAGGTAGATGTTGTTTCTAGAATCGTTCTTGGTTATGATGGCAGAATTGTTAATGTGCCATTCGTTAAAGATGCCATTGTAACTAGTGGTAATGATCAAATATCCACACAATTGCAAGGATTAGAATATTTAATTCAATGGGGTACTATGACATTACAAGACGCTATGGATTATTGTAGGTTGATGATCCAAACCACTTCAGCAATTCAAAGATTTTCTGATGGTATTAGAGCAGATCCAGGAGATATGCCCGGAGTTGGAGGCCCTATAGATATAGCTGTAATAACACCAGACAAAGGGTTTGTTTGGATCAATAAAAAGAAACTAAAATTCGATGATACAATAGTTGATTTAGAAAAACAAGAAGAGTTAACAAACAAATCAAACAACTGAATAATATTTTTTTAAAATTTTTTTATTTCTAATTAGGCGAAAATGAGATTATAAAAAACTGTCAATTTGACTGGTGCTGGTCATTAAGACTATTTTTATATATTCTGAAAAAAATCCCACAAATGTAATTCATCACCTGGGCGATACATTAGATCTGGGATGGAATCCTACTAAAAAAATTGTTTTATTTAAAAAAAGTGGTTTTTTTTAAGTTAGAAAATCAACCACTCTTTCAGCACTTCTTCTCATCTCAATCCGTATTAACCCTAAATTTATTTCTATATCAGTTATAACCACCAGTATACCTTCACCAGCATCAATCATAAGAGTTTTACCTTTGTTTCCCTCAATCATGACCTGTTGCAGTGGTTCATGTTTCATCTCCTCTGCAGATCTTTCAGCTGTACCAAAAACAGCAGATGACATCGCTGCCACTAATTCAGAGTCTACATCTGACGATACTTCACTTTCTATAATTAATCCATCTTTCCCTACCACAAGGGATCCGTTAACCCCATTAATTCTACCTAAATCTTTAAGTACTCTATCTATCATACTAAGCCTCCAAATAGAATTAGATTCTAACCCTTATTAAATAGTTTATACCAATAGTATATATCATGGTTTGATATTTATTAAATAAATATATAATGAATATCCCATTGATATATCACTAACAATAGGAGTGATTTTTTGTATTTTATTAGTTCGGTAGAAGACTTACAAGATCTCAACCCATTCATAGTAATTGGCTGCGGAGGAGGAGGAGAAAAATTTGCCAATTTTGAAGGAGTGAAGGCTATTGGCTTCATCGATGACGATAAAACAAAACACGGTTTAAAATTCTGTAATAAAACAATATATCCAGATCTAAATCAGCTCATCCAAGAAACAGATGCTCGAAGTGTAGCCATTATGCTTCCCATTGGAGCTGAAGGAACCGCACTTAAATATGCAGTGCAGGGCATAGACAAAGGTAAAAATGTGGTTACATCCTTCCGATCTCTTCCACTTAACTTAAATCCATCCCTCACAAAGTTTGCCAAAGATAAAAATGTTGTCATAAAAGAGATCAGTCCCCGTTTAGATGTTATTAGAAAGATATTTGGAACAGGACCATCCCAATGCACTGAAATCCTACCTAAATTGAAGTATAAACCTAAAAAACCTGTAATTTTTGTAGGCGGAACATCCCAAGAATGTGGTAAAAGAACTACCACTAGAATATTAGGAAAAACTGCTCAAGAGATGGGTTTAAAGTCAGTTGTAATCTCCACGGATGAACTAGGACTTGAAGGACCAGTAGACGTGAATTTTAGAGCAGGTAGTCTCTCTGTTATGGATGTAGCTTCTGCGGTTATGGGAACAATTAGGTATATGGAAGAACATAAAAATCCGGATATAATATTTGTAGAGGGACAATCCAGCCTCACTGAAGATAATAATCCTCATCCACGAGGTCTTTCAGCAGCGATAATGGTTGGAGCTCAACCTAATGCTACGATAGTATGTCATCGACCTAATCACCCCTATCGTTACCCCAGAGGCATAGAATATGAAATAAGAGCCATAGAAGCTGTTGAACCCACAAAAGTAGTTGGAATTTCTCTTAACCTTAGGAATGTTAAAAATAAGAGTGAATTAAAGAACTTCCAAGAAAAATATGATTTACCTGTCGCGGATATTAAGAATGGAGGAGCATTCATATTATTGAATAAAATTATTGATCATTTAGGGATAAAATTCCAGAGTATTAAATAAATTTTGATCAATTGAGGGGATTTTTAGAATGAAGGATATAATGGATTATCTAAAAAAAAATCTTGGGTTGGAAGATGTACACACGAATAAAGAAGAAGAAACTATAATAGTTCCTGAACACTCTTTCTATGAAATAATTTTAATGAAAATAAAGAATCTGGATGATTTTATCGATGCTTTACGTCATATAGAAGAAGAGAAAAATCCGATAATAATGGATTTAAGTCACTTCGAAAGAGATGTTCCAGAAGATTTCAGTACTGCAGGAGAAAAACTTAAAGCCTTCAGAGATAGAACTGGCGGTGAAGCAATATTACTCTGTAAAAATGGTAAGAATATTATAATTATAACTCCTCCTGAAATTAAACTTATAAGAAAATGAGTAATTAATATAATATAAGATATATTAACGTATTATAAAATGTTATTTTATCATTATTCTAAATTTAATTAAAAATTTTTTTATACATAATTTTATTAGAGGAAAAATAATGGAAATGCCTATCATCAGTCCTTCTATAGTTTCTTACGCTGATGAATTAAATTTTAATCAGCTTTTAGAGGATCTGTTGAAGAATAAACATAATGGATTTATAAGAGTTACATCAGGTTCTTATGAAGGTTACATATTATTTAAAAATGGCAATCAAGTTGCCGCCTCATATGATAAATATTCCAAATTAGAAGCCGTTGAAAGTATTAAATCTATTATAAAGGAGAATGATACTCTTATTGAAGTTTTTAATTTAAAAGAATCTCCTGTTGATTATCTTATTAATGTAAACAAACCATATTTAATTGAATCAGGTAATGATGTATACGATGTTCTGAATGAATTAAAAAAATCAGATCATGACGAAATTGAGAACCCCAATAGTCATGCAGAAACAAAATCTTCAAGAAAAAAACTAGAAAGTGAATCTGAAATCACTGAAGAGTCTAATACAGAAACTACACAATATATTCCAAAACCTTTAAACAATGAACCAAAACCCACCCAAAAACAAACAATTCAACAAACAGAAGCATCTAATGAAGATAAACCTAAATTTACTTTAGAAAACGAGTCTAAAATTGAATTATCAAATTCTGAAGTTAAATTAAAACAATCCAATCCATCAAATACAGAAAAAATTTTAGTTGATGACTCAACATATTCTAACGAATCCCCATCTGAAAAAGAAATTCAAATCCAAAAAGATGCAGTTGAAGATATTGAAAAAAAATCCACCATTGAAGATGAATCTATTGATCGCTCCACTCTTTTAAAAAAATATGGTATTAAAGAAATAAATGAAACCGATGTGGAAAATATTTTATATTCCTATAAAGGTGGATCCATAGATGATAATGACGTGGAAAAAATAGAACTAACTCTTATGAATAAAATTAAAAAATCAATACTAGGTATACCTAAAATTATGAGTGCAGAAGTTCTAGTATTCCTTGACAATACCCATGAACTCTCAGGAAACACTAATATTATCATAGAGCATGAGTCTAAAGGATTTTTCTCGAGAATGATAGGTGAATCAAGAGATACTGAAAATTTAAGACGACAAATTATAAATATTGCACAAATAGAAATAAAAAAGAGTTTCAGAAAATATCCTGAAATTATAAACAACTTTGAAATAAATGTAGAGATCAATTAGGGGGAATATTATTTGACAAGAGTTATAGCAGTTGCTTCTGGAAAGGGTGGAGTGGGAAAAACCACCATAACTGCTAATTTAGGAGTAGCTTTATCCACCTATGGAGAAGAAACATTAGTATTGGATGCCGATGTGGCCATGGCTAACTTAGAACTGATTTTAGGGATGGAAGGTAAGTCAGTAACTCTGCACGATGTGCTTTCCGGAGATGCAGAAATCGAAGAAGCTGTATATGAGGGTCCCGGTGGGGTGAAAGTTGTCCCAGCAGGTATATCCTTGGAAGGTCTTCGGAAAATTAAATTAGACAGACTAGAGAATGCATTATCGAAATTGGTTCAAAATGTGGATATACTTTTAATAGATGCACCTGCAGGCCTGGAAAAAGATGCCTTAGCAGCTATAGCTGCTGCTCAGGAAATGATTCTAGTCACAACACCCGAAGTTCCATCCATTAGTGATGCACTTAAAACTAAAATCGTGGCCAATAAATTAGGAGTAGAAATCACAGGAGTGGTAATAAATCGGGAGATGCACGATAAAACATTTTTAACCATAAATGAGATTGAAACCATACTAGAAGTTCCCGTGATAGCAGTTATTCCGGACGATCCGGAAGTGAGTCGAGCAGCCGCTTTTGGAGAAGCATTAGTTGTTAGGAATCCTAAATCACCTACCAGTAACGCTATAATGCAGTTAGCTGCGGATTTAATTGGAGAAAATTATCAACCTATTGAACCCGATAAGAAGAGTATAATCGCTAAATTAGTGGAAGGTCTTTTAGGTCGTAGATAATTAAAAAAAAATATAGAATTCAAATAGGAATATTTTTTTACAACCCATTCTATGAATAGATATAAAATGGTTTAAAAATGCCGAGATTTGTAGCAATTGCATCAGGAAAGGGTGGAGTTGGAAGAACTACTCTAACATTTAATTTAGGAGTGGCTATGTCCCTCTTCGGCGAAAAAATTGTTATGCTAGATTTAGATTTAGTAATGGCAAATTTAGACGTTATAACTGGGCTTTTAAATCCTGATGTGACATTACATGATGTTTTAGTGAGAGATAAATCTATAGAAGACTGTGTATATGAAATAGAAAATGGTATACGAGTAATTCCAACAGGCATCCACTTTGAAACACTTAAACATATTAATCCTAATTATATATCTTGGAATAAGATAATTAAAGAAGGCGCCAATTATGGTGACATTTTTTTGATGGATATACCCGCAGGAATTAACTCTAACGTTTTTGACGGTCTTCCCGAAGACACTGAAATTTTAATAATTACTAATTCTACCATGACTTCTGTCGCTGATGCTCTTAAGATGAGAATACTCTTTAACGAATTAGATATTAATGTTTTAGGTTTTGTTTTAAATATGTGGTATGATGATAAGTTTCTGCTTTCACCTAATGAAATAGAAGCTATATTAGAGATTCCAATTATTAGCATCATCCCCTATGACAGGGAAATGGATCGATCTTTGGCTATGGGAAGATCTGTAGTAGAAGTAAACCCTTCATCACCAACCAGTAATGCTATAATGCAGCTTGCAGCAGATCTTTTAGGTGAAACCTATGAATCAATCCAACCTGATAAACAAAGCATACTTAACAGGCTTAAGAAATTTGTGGGTTTACTCCCCGAATAATAATTCAATTGAACTTCAACTTTCAAGGAAATTTAATTATTTTAAGGATAATTCAATTTTTATATAAATTAAAATCTAGAAATGTTGAAGTAACATTTCAAACATTTAATATAAAAAATTTTTTGAGAGGTTTTAACCGTGAATAATACTTCTAATGTTGAAGTGACTGCTTTAGGCACCTGTAATATTGACTTCATTTTGAAGGTTCCCCGGTTTTCGATGGCAGATGATGAAGTTGATGTAGAGAATATGACGGTATCTCTAGGTGGATCAGCCTCTAACTTCGCGGTTGGGGTTTCTCGGATGAATGTAAAAGTTGGAATAATTGCCCGGGTAGGATGCGATCAATTTGGCGATTTTGTAACTGATAAATTTAAAGAAGAAGGTGTTCAAACTCAAAGACTTCTCAAAATCTATCAATCAACCGGTATGGCATTTATTGCTGTTGATAAGAAAGGGGAAAGATCCATCTACGCTTCTATGGGAGCTAATGCTCAATTTAAATTAGAGAAAGATGATAAAAAATATATTAAATCATCCAGCATATTACATATCACTGGAATGTACCAGGAAGTGGTTGAAAAAGCATCTAAATATGCTAAATTTCTTTCACTAAATCCGGGAACTGTACTTTCATCTTATGGAATTGACTCGTTATATAAAATTATTAAAAGAGCTAATATTATATTTTTAAATGAAAAAGAAGTTTTTCTTTTGACAGGAGAAGATTTAGAGAAAGGCGCAAGGATATTATTAGAAATGGGTGTTCCTATGGTGGTGGTAACTTGTGGTAAACGTGGAGCAAATCTTTACTCATCCGAGGGTGTAATGCATTCTTCTCCTCCAAAAGTTAAGTCTCTGGACACAACAGGAGCTGGAGATGCTTTTGCAGCAGGATTTATTGCATCATTCGTTAAAAATGAAGAAATCAGTCAATGTCTTCAATTTGGAAATGTAATGGCTTCAAAATGTGTGGGTAATTTAGGTGCAATTAATATTCCAAATATTGAACATTTGAAGTTCTAACTTTTAAGTTAAATATGGGTTTTATTAAATTAAAATCCCATAAAAATTTGATGCATTCTTCGTGGAAACTTTTTCTATTTCAGCATCTTCAAATCCAGCAAGTTTCATTTGATGCACAGTTTTAGGAACAGAAAGTGGATTTGAGGGGGAAGAACTCATATCACTATTCAAAAGAAATTTCTCAAATCCATATTCATCAAGAAGATTAACTGCATCCTTGGGACTCATTTTTTGTGGTTGCACAGTAATGCCCAGCATACCTTCAAAATTTATCATAAAGTCTATTATAGAGTTATCAACATGATCTACGAGTACTAATGATGGATTTATGTTTTCATGGATTATGTTAGAAGTTATTTGTGTAACATCTCTTTTATTACGCCGAGGAGTATGTACTATTACTTTAATCTCCAATTCCTGAGCTAGTTGGAGTTGTCTTTTAAAAACATCTTTTTCAGAAGATGAGGCAGTTTCCAACCCTATCTCCCCAATAGCCACCACATCTTCACGCTCTAACAGCAAAGGTAATTTATTTAGAATCACTTCAAAATCTGGGGTTATGCTTCTT
>PMWA01000042.1 GCA_003166335.1 Methanobacterium sp.
ATCTTCCCAGATATCTCCTTTGCAATATCTGGAAGCACCTCCACCACTCCCTGACCACAATCCAGAACTCTGCCCCCATGATTAGAAACATAACAGGCACTAGCACCTGAATCCACAACCTTAACCGCATCCTCAACACTCATAATACCCTTGAAAATCACTGGTTTTCCAGTGCAATCCACCAACTCCTGAAGATCCTTCTCACTTTTCCGATAAAGCTTATTTTCAGAATCAGTCCAAAACATGGATCCAGCACCATCAAGATCTACACCAATTCCAATAACATCTAATTCATCAGCCAATTGAAAAAGCTGAATGAGCCGCTCCTGCGAATGAGGCTTAAATATTGGAATACCCCATCCATCATTCTCCCCCACAATTGTTACACCCAATTCATCAGGACAAGCAGGACTATTCCCCACCATACCTATAGACCCACAATCTTGTGCTCCTTTCAAAAGGCCCCAATAAAAAGCTTCTTCAGAAACTACATCATTAAGACTATATTTAACTCCTGAAAGAGCAGCACCCATAACTGGAATAGTTAATTCTTTTCCAAATATTGAAATCGACATTTCCGGCTCATGATGAGCCTTGATTACCCGCATCTTCAAACGATACTGATGTAAAGCATAATAATTGGCTTCAAATGTCTTAGTCTGACCAGCACCCCCTAAACCGATGGAAGATCCAAACTTCTCTGGCGTACATATCCAGTCAGGTTTACCATCACAAACCATATAAAAATCTTCGAGCATATTTCTAGCCATGGTATAATAATAATTTAAATCCTTATTTTTCATACAATTTTTCACCTACAATCACTTATTTTTATTTTCAGATTTAATTAACAGTAGAATTTTCCCATAGCTACTTCTTACTCCATTCTTTAAGTAACGATTTTTGGAAACTACATTAGATCAAAGAATTTATCTGCCTCATCCCTAGTGGGAATTCCTTTGCTGACTGAAAGTTCCTTGAGGAATTGTTTAGTAACGGGGATCTGTCCATCGCATAACGAATTATTTTCCTTTTGTATCCATCACTCACCTTGATTTATTATTTTTCGTTAGTTCAACTCTGGCTTTCGCGATTGCAGTGTTAGGTGGAACATTCTTTGGACATACTAAACGACAATTGCCACGAAATTCACATGCCCACCATCCATACGGAATATCTGCCTGTTTTAACCTAGATTTTCTCTTTCTCTCCCTTGGATCTATATAGAAACGGTATAGTTTAGCTAAGGCAGCAGGTCCTAGATATTTCGGATTTCCCCCGTTAATCGGACAGGCTCCGAAGCAGGCTGCACAGAGGATACAATTAGTATACTGTTCAAGTTCCTTTACTGCTGCTGGCTCCATTAACCTCTCCTTTTCGGGAGCTGGATCTGATGGTTTTAATACAGGTTCCACAAATAAGTAATCTCGGAAAAATTTACTCGTATTTACAATAAGATCCTTAATGACGGGAAGATGGGGAAGAGGTTCAACCAAAACCTCATCTTCAGGATCCAATGGTACGGTTTCTTCGATTGCAGGATAGGTTGAAAGGGAAATCTTGTTTTCTTCATTGATTAAAGATGTTATTTGTGTTCTACATGCGAGCCTTGGGATTTTGTTGATTAGCATGGCACATGTGCCGCATACCGCGCCTCTGCATGAGTATCGAAAGGCAAGAGAATCGTCGAATTGTTCCTGAAACTGGAATAACGCATTCAATACAGTCATTCCTGAATATGGTTCAAATTCAAATATATCATAGCGGGGTGAAACCATCCCCTCATAATATCGGTAGACTTTTAGTTTCATTAGTATACGCGCTCCTTTAATTCAAACATGCCTAAATTAACGGGTTTATTGGAAATATTTATCTTTCCATCTTGTATTAAGGTTATTGTATGATTTAAAAATCGTTTATCATCACGTTTAGGATAATCTGTTCTAGTATGGGAGCCTCGACTCTCTTCCCTGTTAATGGCACCGTAAGCAACCACTTCAGCAAGTAGAAGCATATTTTCAAGTTCCAAGAGCCGAATAAGAGCTTGATTTACTGCTCTATCCTTATTATTTATGGAAACCTGAGAAACTTGATCTTGTAATTTTTTAATTTCTGAAAGTCCCCCCTTCATCCTTTGACTATCACGAAAGATTCCGAATTTATTGAACATTGTGTGTTTCATGGAATCTATAATAATAAAAAGGTGTTTTCCTCCTGTCCGCTCAAGAATCTGCTCGATTCTTGTATCAATTTCTTGCACAGCGTTTTCTACTAATTCAACCTCGGGTTTGGGAATATCCGAGATATCTTCAATAATTTTATCCGCTATAAGACGCCCGAAAACCACCGTTTCTAGGAGTGAATTTCCACCGAGTCGGTTTGCCCCATGTACACTGATACAAGCGCATTCACCAGCAGCATAAAATCCAGTAAGTAATGTAACCCCATTTATGTCTGCATCTATTCCACCCATAGAGTAGTGTTGGCCAGGTTGTATGGGTATCGGGTCTATTATAGGATCCACGCCGGCAAAATCTATGGCTATTTGCCTAATCCCCGGCAAACGTTCCATGATTTTATCAGCACCCAAATGGCGTAGATCAAGGTGAACATAGCCTCCTTCGTAACCTCTTCCTTCTGCAATCTCCATTTCTATGGCCCGTGCTACTACATCCCTTGGGGCTAGATCAATTGATTTAGGGGCATAATGTTTCATGAAACGCTCCCCATCACGGTTAACGAGAATACCACCCTCACCACGTGCTCCTTCACTCATTAAAATATTGGTCCCGTATAAGGTGGTTGGATGAAATTGAATAAATTCCATATCTTTAAGCGGCACACCAGCACGAAGTGCTATTGCCTGACCGTCACCATTATTAATGAGTGCGTTTGTCGATTTACTGAATATCCGACCAAAACCTCCGGTTGCCATAAGTATAGCCTTCGCGACAAAACCATGAACCCGTCCTGTCATGATTTCAATAGCAGTACATCCAACACACCGTCCATTATCATGTACTAATGATGTAACAAAAAATTCTTCGTAGATAGGAATATTACAGTCCATTACATGTTCGTAGAGAGTGTTGAGTGCATTATGCCCTGTACGATCCGCTGCATAGCAGGTTCTTGGAAACCCTGCACCACCAAATGGGCGCTGAGCTATTTTCCCATTATCCAACCTTGACCATACCATCCCCATATGCTCCAATTCAAGTACAGTGGTTGGAGCTTCACGACACATGATTGAAACAGCATTTTGATCGGCAAGATAATCGGAACCTTTGACCGTATCATATGCATGTGTTTCCCAGCTATCAATGGATCCATCTTCACCAGGGATATTGCCAAGAGAGGCATTCATACCACCCTGGGCTGCAACTGAATGGGATCTTAATGGATGAACCTTTGAAATCACTACTACGTCGAGATCTGCATCCGAGATCTGCAGGGCGGCTCGAAGTCCGGTCAACCCTCCTCCGATGATAAGAATATCATGATGATGAATCACAGATGAACCCTTAGTACTATTACTTTCAGCATTCTGATTTGAAGCTAGTGTTATAGTTTCATCTCCTCTTATTTGAAATATTTTTTTTAAAATTAGCAATTATATTATAAATATATATTGATCTTAACTTTTAAATAATTTGCTTAAAATAATTTTTTTATAGATTTAAAGCCTAAATAGAAGTTTTAACCCAGCACATAATATCATAAAATGGGATTTTAAGAGTTGAACTAATTAATTAACATTAAACCTAAGTTTAATTCAACATTATACAGAATATTTAATAATATGAAATGTAGAATAAGTTATTAGAATGAGCAAAATTTTTTAGAACAGCATAGCTAACTTTAGGTTTGATTTCTCTTGAAAATTTTATCGAAAATGAATGATAATAATAGAATACCCATAAACTGTTCCATAGACAATATAATGGGTGGGGGTGTTGAAAAAGGGTGTTTAACTCAGTTTTACGGTCCTCCTGGTTCTGGTAAGACTAACATAACTTTAAATCTGCTTGCCCAATGTGTGAAACAAGGTGGAGAAGCTATATTTATTGATACTGAAGGTGGATTATCATTGGAAAGATTTAAACAAATATCTGGAGGCGATTTTGATAGATTAGCCAGTAGCATAATGATATTAGAACCTAAAACCTTCCAAGAACAGGATCAAGCTTTAAAAAAAGTGGAAAATCTGATGGAATCAAGAAGAGAAAAAATTGAATTAGTTATCCTTGATTCTGCAGTAGCTCTTTACAGACTCAAAGAAGGTGATTTATCCCAAATCAATAAAGAATTAGGTAAACAAATGGGTCTTTTATCCAGAATAGCTAGAAAACACTATATAGCTGTGGTAATAACTAATCAAATTTACTCAGTATTTGATGATGATACTGAAGGTACCGTAGCACCAGTAGGAGGTACTATACTCACATACTGGAGTAAGATTATGGTGGAGTTGGCGAGGGGCAATTTTAATGGTGAGAGATATGCCAGTTTAAAGAGGCATAGAAGCCTGCCTGAAGGTCTTAAAACTCGGTTTAGAATAGTTAATGATGGACTGGAATGAACATTTAAATATTCCTAAAAAGATAAAATTTAATGTATACATTATTAAGATATTAAAAAATTTATTATGATAACGAATTCTTTATAATATATAACAATTTTAAGTGACGTGAGCTGTATGATTTCACCAAAGAAGTATGCTAGAACTGCAAAAAAAGTACCAAAAGGGTTTGAAACTCCAAATGAATTCTTTAACTACGTTTATAATGATGAAGAAATGATTTGGATGGGCCAAAACACCAACCATCTTCATCATGAAAATGGTATAGTGGAAGCCATGATGGGAAGTATAAAAAAAGGAGACTATGCTAAATATCCTCCACCAGAAGGATTTCCAGAATTAAAAGAGCTGATAAGAGAAGATTTAGGACTTGTCCATGGATTTGACGCATTAATAACTGCCGGTGGTACTGAATCATTATATTTGTGTATCAATGATATTTTAGAGCCGAAAAATAACACTATAACATGTGATCCTGGTTATCTCATCATTGATAACTTCGCTAGTAGATTTGGTAAAGTTAAATCCGTTTCAATATACAATAAGGAATGTAGTTACAAGCTAACTCCGGAGTTAGTAAGACAAAATATGGATGAAAACACAAAGCTCATATGTCTAATAGACCCTCTAAATCCATTAGGATCATCATACACGAAGGAAGAATTAAGAGAATTCAAGGAAATTGCAGAGGAAAATGATATTTACTTAATTAATGACATCACCTATCGAGATTTTGCAAGGGATCATAATCTCATGGCTAAGTATGCTCCAGAACATACTATCACCATATACAGTTTCTCTAAAATATATGGAATGGCCGGCCTGCGCATAGGTGCTATGATATCAACTCCTGAAATTATAAATTCCGTACGCACCATCCTTATAAATGATCTGGGCACTAATCTTGTTGCTCAGAAAGGAGCTATAGCTGCAGTTAATTCCAAATATGAATGGTTAGATAGAATTAGGAAAATCACTCATCACAACCAAAAACTTATCAAAAAAGCTGTGGATGAATTGGAAAATGTATTCATACCAGTTTACCCTTCTGATGGGAATATGATGGTTATTGACATGTACGATGCTGATTTAGATCCACGTAAAGTGGCAGATTATCTCCTAAATAAAGGAATATTTGCTAGGGAAGGATCTTATACTAGTAAAAGATTTGGTCACCGTTATTTGAGGGTGAGTTACTCAATACCTACTGAACAAGTGAAATACTTTGTCGAATGTTTCTTAGAAGCTATGAATAATAAAAATGTTATAAATAAATAATTTTTTTTTAGCCATATTTTTTTTTAACTCTCCAAATAATAATATTCTCCTTTTTCCTTCTGTTCCCGATCCAGATAACTTCCTATTTTATTTACTCGTGGTCTTTTGGTTTCTTTATCCCTGCGGAAAGTGATCCCCACATTTGAAAGGAAACGATTCATAGCGGAACGCAGATCCGTTGGAGCGCTAGCATGACCTTCCACTCCAGGCTCCCCATAGAATACCATAGCCCGATCAGAGATGTAATCAATAAAAATAATATCATGATCTATAATAATGGCCGAAGCATTACGACTTTCAACTACCCTTTTAATGGTTCTAGCAGCTTTTAATCTTTGCTCAACATCTAAAAATGCAGTGAGTTCATCAAATAAATAGATTTCCGCATCTTTTGATAAAGTTATGGCCAGTGAAAGTCTCTGCAATTCTCCTCCACTAAGATCCTGAACTTCTTTATCTAACAGTTTATCCAAAGAAAACGGCTTCATAATTTCAGTTTTGAATATTTTACTCCCATAACTCGGTATTCTAGTAATTAGAAGTTCCTGTACTGTTCCGGGATAATCTGAATTTAAATATTGAGGTTTATAGGCTATGGTAACTTTTTTGTTGATCATTCCAGAATCAGAGTTAGTTACACCTGCTAAAATCTTGGCATAAGTGGTTTTTCCAATACCATTAGGTCCGAAAGCAGTGATGATTTCATCATGATGCACCTTACCTTCTTCAATTTCCAGATGAAATTCTTTATAAGATTTTTTAAGGTTAGAATATTTAGCTAACACATCAGTTTCAATGGCAGCAGCAGGAGGCCTCACTTCAAAGATTATGGGCTGCTTACGGAATCTTACATTCTCTTCACGCAGAAAACCATTTATATAAGTGTTTATCCCGGCTCGAACTCCTCTTTGCTGAGATATCACCCCATATCCTCCGGGTTCTCCATAGAGTATGTGCACATAATCTGATATAGCATCTAAGGCAGCTAAATCATGTTCAATTACTAGAACTGAATTATCTTCTTCTGCAACTTTTCGTATTACCCTAACAACATTCAAACGTTGCCGAACATCTAACCAACTGGTAGGTTCATCAAAATAATAAAAATCAGCTTCTCTAAGTACAGCAGCGGCTATAGCCACCCTTTGTAACTCTCCTCCACTGAGATTTTTAATATTCCTTTTTAGGATGGATTTCAATTCTAAAGATTCTTGAACTTCGTCTAGAACATTTCTTTCATTCACTTTATCCAGTAAGTTCTCAACAGTGCCTTTTACAAATTTGGGTAGAAGACCTACCATTTGTGGCTTATGTACTAGTTTTAATTCTCCCTTGGAAAGTTTTTTGAAGTAAATTTGGAGTGCAGACCCTTTAAAGAATTTTATAATGTCTTCCCAATCTACTTCATCTTCATAATTTCCTAGATTAGGTTTAAGTTCTCCCGATAATATGCGAATTACGGTGGATTTACCAATACCATTAGGACCTAACATTCCAGTTACAAAACCCTCCCTGATAGTAGGTAGCCCGAATAATTCGAACATATTTTGTCCATAACGATGGATAGGCTCTTCTAAAGCCTCAGGCAAGTTAATAATACTCACTGCTTGGAATGGACAGCGATTGGTGCATATACCACATCCAGAACATAGTTCTTCTGATATTTTAGGTTTTTTTGTTTTTTCATCGATAATAATAGTGTCTTCTTCCATGCGCACACCCGGACAGTATTCTATGCACACGTAGTTACATTTCTTTGGCTGGCAACGGTCAAGGTCCAGTATAGATATTCTAGTCAAATTCACCACCAATATAAAATGAGTAATATTCAAATTTGTTAATGTTTTATTAATATTTCTATAATCAGTACTAAATTGAAATAGTATTTGTAAACTCCAGTTAAATAATATAGCTATTTTTAATAACTTAAATGATCTAATTTCAAAGTTTATTCTCCAAAAAAAAATAAATTAATTTTAAAAAAAAAGAAAAGAATTTAGATTGCTTTTAAAGCCAACTCAATGTCTGATGTTTTAACTGTTTTTCTTCCAGCGTGTTTTGCGAGTTTAACAGCTTCTAAAGCTATTTTTTCACCATATTCTTCCAATACCTTTGCTAATTCATCCCGGGCATCATCACTTACTCTCTGAGCACCGGCATTTTTTATGATCCGTCCTACCGGAGCTATTGGTAATTCAGTCATTAAATCACCTCACATTTTCTTTTTAAGACTCTTTACTATTTAAGTTTGTTGATTTTTTTCTTAGTTATAGTCCTTCTCCCTATTGCCTTTTCCATAAAAACTCTAATTAATTTTATTGTTAAAATATATCTTTATTTTTATTTACCTTAAAAAATAGTTTTATTAAAAAAATATTATAGTAGCTTAAAAGTCAATTTAATAAAAGTTGATTATTTATTTATAATTAAATTATTTAGATATCTATAGAAAATCTAATTAAAATAAACAATGAATAAATTAATTACTTAATAAATAAAATTAGTAGATTAGATCATTTTTTTAAATAATATTTCAATAAGAGGAAGGATTTGAAATGGTTATAAAAATTAAAAGCACCGTTTTTGATGAAGGAAAACCTATACCAACCAAGTACACTTGTAGTGGAGTTGATATATCTCCACCATTAGACTGGAACTCTTTACCTGAGGATACCGTAAGTATTGGTATTATATGTGAGGATCCAGATGCTCCGGGAGGTACCTGGAGTCATTGGGTTATATTCAACTTACCAGCAGATACTATGAGTCTTTCAGAACATATAATGAGTCGAGAAATCATGGATAACGGTACTATACAGGGATTAAATGACTTCGGGAGAGTTGGTTATGGAGGACCATGTCCACCTAGCGGGACACATCATTACTATTATAAAATCTACGCTCTGGATATTAAACTAGATTTACCACCTAGAACAAGTAGAAAAACATTTTTAGAAACCATAAATGGGCATATAATTGATCAAGGTCAAATTATGGGAACTTATACACGATAAAAAAAAATTTATAATTCAATTTTTAGAAATTTTTATTTCACATAAATAAAAAAGTTTAAAATCTTAAATTTTCTTATAAGAAAAAACTGAATTTAACATAAATTTAGTAATATACTTTAGTTATTATTATTGAAGTTATTTACATACATTTCAGATAATTCTTTTTTTGGATAAATTTAATTTAATTTGGTGGTCTAAAGTTGAAGAATCCAATTGATATCAATGCTAAATTCAGAGAAATCTATAAAAATCCACTTTTTAAGTTAACAGTAATTACTACAGTGATAACAGTTTACTTAATAATCCGTCAGGAAAATATAGGGGTTCCGTATTACGATGTTTTTGTTTATTTAAATAACGCCCTTATCTTCGCAGGAATACCTGTGGGGAATATGAGTGTAATCTATTTATCTCCATTAATGCCCATTTTAACTTCCTTGGTTTTCAGGACAGGTTACATCTCAGCAAATGTTATTTTCATTTTGGATGGACTTATATTTATTTCTGGAGTTATTGGACTTTATTTAATTTTCAGAGAACGTTTCAACGAAATTCAGAGCCTTGTAGGTAGTTTAATATTCATTTCATTTCCATTAGTATATTCATGGGCTGCTTCAGGTGCTATAGATGTTCCTGGAGTTTCATTTTCAATATGGGTTATATACGCACTTGTTATGGGTGTGAGAAAAAATTCAAAGTTATTATATCTAGTTTTTCCACTGTTTACGGTGGCTTTTCTTGCAAGATATACTTCAGCAATCTTAGTTTTCCCCATGATCCTTTACTTACTAATGAATGATGATTTCATTAAAAATATGAAAAAAATTAGTTTTGGTATATTAGCGGGATTAGTTATTATAACTCCCTTTTTCATATATATCTATGAAAAGTTAGGGAATTTAAATTCCATTATAAACATTTTTACTTCTACTTTGATTGGTTCGGGAGCATCAGTAAATGATCTGGGTTATAATCCAGATAAACTATATTATCTAACTCATATATTAAATTACATCTCTGTAAGCCCCCTCCAAGGAACTTATAGTCAAATATTAAATCCATCTTATGGATTTCCATCTGTTTTATCATATATTACAGTTATAATAGTCCTTTTTGGATTAAGTATATATTTATATGGGATTATGAAGAAAAAAATCCAAGAAATCGACATTTACAACAAAAACAAAACCAATTTACAATTAATAATACTCATTCTTCTGTTTATAGTTGGAATTTTGAGTTTTTTCACGAGTTCTTATCTGATCACTGAATTCATTATCCTTGGTGCTTTATATGTAGGATACAGATTATTAAAAGGGACAAAAATTAAAAATCTGGAAATCGATTTCCTATTCTTATCATGGTTTGTCTCTTTTTTCATATTCCACAGCATTATCCCACTTAAAGTAGACAGGTACTTTATTACCATGTCACCTGCATTAGCCTATTTCATTATTTTAGGTTTAAGTATCGTTATTGAAAAATATAAATTTAAATTTAAACAAGAGAAGCTAAAATCCGGGGGTTTATACTTTATTGTTGGTTTAGTGTTTCTATCATCCATTACAGCCGTTAATTTAGGTCATACTCCCAAGCATGGTTATGGGTTTTATATTCAATCTGCCAGTGATTGGTTGATGGAATATGATCCCAACTACCAAGATAAAGTGATCTATTCAGATTACGATCCTGCATTAACATGGAGCCTTAAAAAAGAAGTGAAATTTGGAGTTCCACGTTTATATACTAGTTCAGAAGCATTTTCCAACTATTTGATAGGAAATAATGCAGATTACTATATAGACACTCTTAGCAATCCTAAACCTGATATTCCGGGTTATCACATTATTAAAAATATTACAAGTATCTCAATTTATGAATCAAATTCTTAGAATATTTTTACAAAAGAAATTGTTGTCATAAACTTATGTATTTGAATAGGAATTTAAAACTTATATTTTTTTCTGTTTGGAGGTTTAATTAATTTGAAGCTTGATAAAAATGATATTATTAACAGTATATCTCGAATAAGAGATGAAATAGGGCATGAAAATATAAAACCACAAATTAAGGAGGTCTTTTTTAATGAAGAGAATAGAGAATTACTCATCATCACTTCCGACCGTCCTGAAAAATCATTAATAATAGGAAAAGGTGGATGGGTAGTAGGGAAACTTAAAGAAAAATTAAATGTTAACAAAATTCATGTTGAGGCTTATTCTGATATACTTATTCGTAAATATAGGATGGAACTAGCCTATGCTAAAATGGATAAAATAATGAGTTACCACCAAAATGTGAAATCTCAAGAACCTCTAAAAAATTTGTTTAAATTTCTTAAAAAAAGAATAGAATACCCTTATAGTCTAGATGTTCTCTTAAAGAATTTTTTGAATCCAAATTTAGAAAAGTCATCAAAGTTAGGTTTTAGTAAACCATTAGCTGTAGTCGCCCTATCTGGGGGTGTAGACAGTAGTTTTTCCCTAATAATTGCAAAAATAATGGGATTCAAACCCCTAGCTGTCACAGTAAATCCTGGAGACATAATACTACCTAAATATTTCAGAGATAACATAGAGAAACTCTCTAAAAAATTAGATGTTAATCATAAATACCTGGAAGTGGACATATCTCAAGTTGTGAAGGGTGCTTTAGATGGTAGATATCATCCATGTGGTAGATGCTCCAAACTAATTGAAAATACTATTCTGGATTATGCTCAAAAATCGGACATATCTTTAATGATTTTTGGAGATTTATTAGCTACTGGATCTCAAGCCATGAATTTCAAAGGAGATATTCTAAGAATCAATCTACCTGCATTGTTTTCTGCTACTAAAGGTGAAACAAAAGCTTTAGCAGGAAAGTTTGGCGTTAACTCTACCGGCAGATACGGGTGCCCCCTTCTAAGTGAAGTGCATAAAAAATATGGTTATATGCGTAGGTTTTCCATTCAAAGAGTTCTAAGAGAAACTAGGGCAGGAGTATTGGAATCAGGCGAAGCATTGGATATGATTATGAATTTGTGCATTAAATAGTGCAAAATAATACTCAACTATCATATAGTCTGCTATGAATTAATTCTAGGAATTTAAGCTAAAAAAAAAGGTAAAACTAGTTATTTTGACGAGGCATCATAACTAGTTCCAGTACTCCGTAGACTACCAAGAAAATTCCAGCTAAATATCCAACTAACAGAGGGTATATTATAATTAATATACCTATAATTATAGCAACTATTCCGATTACTTCTTTGGTGGTTTGGTCTCTCATACTTTATAATTTTGTGTAAGATCATATATAAAATTTACGAAAGGTGGATGTTTAATGAAAATTAGCGCTAAATACCGTTCCCACTGCTTATCTTCTCATATAAAATAAGTTAATCCTGAATATAGTCTTTATGGATATGTTACAACTGTGTTTATCATGGCCCTGTAGTTTTGGAGGATGAAAAATTGGTGGATGAGATTCAAAAAAAATATTTAAAGTAATGATGTTGAGTAAATAGGGAGTATATTTGAATCCTAATTAATTTTCATATCTTTGAAAGTTAAAAAAAATAAATAAATAAAATCCAAATAATGGACAATTTAGGGTTAAAACATAATAATATCATAAACTGAAATTACAAACCGGATATTTTCTATCATAAAAAAAAAATATCACATGTATACAAAGAAATTTGATTTAATACATATTTTTTATAATTTCCTTATTATTTAACATAATTAAAAAAAAAATTAGTTATTTAGATTCAAACTCAATAAAATCTCTTAACTTTGAAATAGCTTCCTTCACAACTTCCGGAGATGGTCCACCTATAATTTTCCGGGTTTTTATTACATTATATGGATCTAAAGCCTTTTTAACCAATTCTTCATTCAGTTTGAGTGGTTTACCTATTAATTCTAGGGAAATTTCATCTAAAAATTGTGTATCAATCTCCTTAGGCTTAATTCCATTATCCAATGCTTTGGTAACTGTTCTACCCACGATCTGATGAGCTATTCGGAAGGGTAGATTTTTTTCTCTTACCATTAGGTCAGCCAATTCAGTAGCAGTTGAAAAATTACCTTGAGCCAACTCTTTACCACGTTCCTGTTTAAACTCAGCGGTAAAAAGCATTTCTCTAGTTATATTCAACATTAAATGACTGGTATCCACAGCATTCCACATATGCGGGGTAACCTCCTGCAGGTCCCTGTTGTAACTTTGAGGCAATGACTTCAAAATAGTGAGTATAGTCATCAATTCTCCTTGAACTGCAGCTGTTTTAGCTCGGGCAACCTCAGCCACATCTGGATTCTTTTTTTGAGGCATAATAGAAGATGTGGAGGAGAATTTGTTAGATATCTCAATCATGCCAAATTCGTAGGTGCTCCAAAGAATCATTTCCTCGCAGATTTTAGAAAGAGTTGACGTCAACAACACCAGCGAAAAAACAGTCTCTGCCATAAAATCCCGGGAACTCACCGCATCTATGGAGTTTTCCAAAAGCTGGTTGAAACCTAAAAGTTCTCTTGTCATTTCCCGATTAATGGGAAAGCTAGTGGTGGTAAGTGCTGCTGATCCTAGAGGACTCATATCCACCCTTTTATATGCATCTTTTAGCCGTTCATAATCCCGTTTAAGGGCCTGTGCGTAAGAGAGGATGTAATGGGCGAAAGTAGTAGGTTGTGCATGCTGAAGATGGGTGTAGCCCACCATAACCGTTTCTCGATGATCATATGCTTTATCCAAGATGATTTGGATGCATTTCAAGAGATCAGTTAAAATTTCTTCGATCTCTTCTTTTAAAGCCAGTCTAAGATCAGTAGCTACCTGGTCGTTTCTAGACTTACCAGTGTGCATAAAACCTGCTGATTCCCCTATTTTAGCGGTGACATAGTTTTCAACTGCCATATGAATGTCTTCTACAGATGGATCCATATCCAATGCACAGATTCCCTCAATTTGTAGCTCATTTAAAGCAGCTAATATTCTATCCGCATCTTGAGGAGATATTATTCCCTGATTCTTCAGCATGGTCGTATGAGCCTGGTTACATAGAATGTCAGCCTTAAATATCCTCCGATCGAACTCCAAGGAGGAAGTGAAGACTGCAGCATCATTACTCATTTTACCTTTAAGCCTTCCTGATCTCAGATTCAATTAAAAATCACCCTCAACTTTATAATTAAAAAAAAATATTAACGTTTGGATTCTTTACCTTTCCACTCGGTATAGCCACATTTTCCACATGCGTAACGGTCTCCATGATCCGCCATGAATACACCATGGGAACATCGAACGCATTCCGGATTTTTTCTGATGATTTTATTATCTTTAACTTCGTAGAGCTCACATTTTTTCATTACATTTCCTCCTGAGCTTAATTTTATATTTTAAGCTTGATTTAATATTTCTTTTGTCGATTTAATTCTTTTTATCCAAACTGTTTATTCTTCTGCATCTTCGCTTTTAGCTTCATCTTGAGGCTTCTGATTTTTTTCAAGTATATGTTTTCTCTCGATTTCAGACAGACTTTTATCTGATTTGTAAAGTTTAGCGTAACCCCTGGCTTTTCCTTCGCCAAAATTGGGATTGAGTTTATCAACTACCAGAAGATTTTTATCAACATTTAAGATTGCAACTAGTTTATTTTTCACATCTAAAACTTTAGGAGTTGCTTCACCTTGATATAAGCAGTCAAAATATACTTCAGTCCTGTCTAAAAGTGGATTTTCAGCTTTGTTATTTATATTAATTTCCATTTTTTATGTCTCCTCAAATTTTTCTAATAATTTTTCTGCTTTACTTTTAACTTGATCAACTTCACAAAACACTACACCCTTTCCTGGCTGGCCATAAAGAATTATAGAATTATGTGGTGCCATTATCACACAGGGAATAACTGCAAGATCTTCTTCACCATTCACTACAATAAGTATATTATCATGAGACGTTTCAATTAATTGGAATCCTTCCTTTATGGTGTTCCAAAGATTCCTGGTTATGGTTCCGGGTGGATTTTCCGCCTTCAATTCAACTTCATAATTAGCTAATTTGTTTTTAAATTCAGATTCTTTTCTCTCTATTCTGTAATCTATAATACCCATATCAGGTTTTATACCTTCTTTTTGAAGATTTATAGTTGTGACATCCCCTATAGATATTATAAGATTATTTTCTCTTTGTATATAATTTTCCAAATTATCTTTTAAATCTTTTATAGATGGATATAATTTTCCAAATGGTTTTTTGAATTCGGATCTTAGCTCTTCTTTTAGTATTAACACATTATCGAACCCTCAGGGCATATTCCCCAGGTAGGGTTATTTTTAATTCATCTGCAATCTTTGATTTTTCGGGATCAACCACAATTAGAAACCCACTCCAATTCTTTGATGTGGATATATTGCACATTATACATCTTTCATCCTCTATGAGTCTATGACATCTGGTACATGCTTTAATAACCATTTTTACTTCTTCCTACCCTTTTCTTTTCCTTTGCTTTTCCCTTTAACTCTACTTTTACCTTTATTTTTGGATTTATCCTTTTCTTCTTCAATCCACTCAAATCTTCCTAGACCCGGCTGCCTCATGGTTAATCCTATCTTAGTTTCCTTGGATGATTTTCCTTTAAGGCTTAAGGCTACGATTCTGGCTCGAACTTTATTCCCTTCTTCCAATGAAGTTTTTGATTCTTTACCAATCAGTGCCCCTCTTTTGGCATCGTAGTTAATATAATCATCAGTGACCTGTGAAACATGTACTAATCCATCCATTGGACCTATACGAACAAAAGCACCAAATTCAGTTATTTCTATGACTTCTCCTTCCACTATTTCATGCAGTTCAGGTTTAAAGAATAAAGCGCTGAAAATAACATCATGATAAGCAGCTCCATCACCCATTATAACTTTTCCCTCTCCGATTTCTTCTATTTCTTTAACTGTAACCATCAGTCCCAACTTTTTATCTATTTTACCCATATAATTCTCGTTTAAAACTTCAACTGCAGTTTCTTTAACGGGTTCTTCAAAACTGCTGGGTGAGATTCTTACAGTGTCTTCTATTTTCGATATTAAATACAATTAAATCCCTCTAAAATGCTTTTTATAAAAACTGCACCCCATTATGTTATGGTGCATATAAAGCATTATTTTTTTTAATAAAATCTATAATTATAATATAAAGTAATTTTTCAAAAAATTCTTTTTTTAATCAATCTCATTATATAGTTTCATGGAATATTCTATGGATTCCAGTGCTTTTTTGGCGTTATCCCATCCTAAAATTTCTGTTGTTTTTCCTTCCAATTTTTTATATTCTTGGAAGAAATGAGTAATTTCATTTAAAAATGCCTGTGGTAAATCACTAATGTCTTTAACATTATCAAATCGTGGATCATTAATTGGGACACCGAGTATTTTATCATCACTTTCTCCACCATCTATCATTCTCATAACCCCAATGGGCCTGGTTTCAATGATACATCCAGAGAATGTAGATTCATCCATTATTACCAATATATCCATGGGGTCTCCATCATCCCATAATGTTTGTGGTATTAAACCATATTCCGCAGGATAATGAAATGGAGAATACAAAACCCTATCTAGTATAAATGCTTCCTTATCCTTGTCATATTCATATTTATTTCTTGATCCTTTGGGAATTTCAACAACAGCATAAACAACTTCTGGTGCTGATGGTCCTGTTAATATTTCTTTCCACAGATTCATTTATAAATTTCCTCCTTTAAACAAACATTTTAAGTAATTAAGACTAAATCAAAATTTTTTGTTAAAAAGATGACATTTTGAATTATGATAATTTTTTTTTATTATTAAATATTAGTATATAATTGAACAAACTAAATTTCCCTAAAATTTCCTACTACTAAATTTTTTTTATAAATTAATAAATAAAAAAGATTTATAATCCCAATAAACCTTCAAAATATCCATCTACAGCTAAATATTTCCTCTGACGCAAATATATCACAATTATTCCCTTATTTCGAGCTTTTCTTCTTAGTTCCCTATCATTAGTACATAATATCTTTGATACTCTAAGAAGAGCATCATCTACTTGTTCTCCTTTAAGAAGAGGAATAATTTTTATGATTACAGGACTTAAATCGGCTATCTTAAGAGCAACTGAAGCTGCAGTTTTAGTTTTACCCCTAGATCTCTCTTTTATTTTCTCCAATTCATGTATTATAAAGGAAGGAACTATTAATTTTAATGAAGGTGATAATTCCTCGAGTTGACTTATGATATCTAAATTAAACTGAGCCGCCATCATAAAAAATTTGCATCTAGGAACGCATCATTTCCATGACTATTTGATAATACCATATCCAATTAACCTCCATCTAGCCCCGACTCGTCTACTTAAAGCAACTCTCTGGCCTTCATCAGCACATACGGGTAGTTTAAGTTTCACATCAACCACATTACCTCGAGCACTGGTTACCACTCCGATTGTAGTGGAAGTACCAATATTAATCATCAGAGGTTCTGAGGATTTTATAGGTTCTACTTCTTTTTCTTCTTTAGTTCCAACAACTCTATCCAATAAATGGGTTTTCATGGTGAATTCATATATAACAGGTGGTAATGTATCCTGTTTCCCAGCCACAGATCCAGAAAGGGAATCTGCCTTGGTTAAAGATGGGTCCAACTTGGTGGCTACACCTATAAGCCCTCCCGGACCTATTTCATCAACTTGTTCTCCAGCAGCAACTAATCCCACTATTTCAGAGCTTAAGCTAACCCATTCAGTTTTTCCTTTCTTTATGATTTGTACACCAGGCTTTATCTCGATTTCATCTCCAACTTTAAGTTTCCCATAGATCAGTGAGCCTCCAATAACTCCACCGACCATATCTTCAGGAGCACTACCAGGTTTGTTGATGTCAAAAGATCGAGCCACATACATCCGGGGAGCTTTTCTAATTGATCTTCGAGGTGTTCTTATTTTTTCCTGAATCACTTCAATCAGTATATCTATATTTGCACCCTGTTGAGCAGAAATAGGTATTATAGGAGATTCTTCTGCACATGTGCCCTTAACAAAATCTTTTATTTCTCGATAACTTTCCATTGCTCTTTCCTTGGATATTATATCAATTTTATTTTGGACGATAATAACATCCTTAACACCGATAACATCCAAAGCCATAAGATGCTCCTTTGTTTGTGGTTGAGGGCAAAATTCATTGGCTGCAATTACCAGTATCGCCCCATCCATTATTGCTGCACCGGAAAGCATAGTAGCCATAAGAGTTTCGTGTCCAGGGGAATCTACAAAGGATACTTTACGGAGTTTCTGAGTTTCCTCAGAACAATGCTCACATACTAAAGCCGTGGTATAACACTGAGGAGCAGGACATGTAAGACACTTGCGGAAGGTTATATCTGCATAACCTAATCTTATAGATATACCTCTTTTAGTTTCTTCACTGTGGGTATCAGTCCATATCCCCGATAATGCCTTAGTGAGTGTAGTTTTACCATGATCAACATGTCCCACTAAACCTATATTAATTTCTGATTGTATTTTCACAAATTATCCCCGAAAATTATTTTTCACTCTTTAAAAGTTCATCAATATTCTTTTCACCTTTTTGGTCAACTATAGCATTGATCTGTACAATATCGTCGGATATAGTATTTCCACGGACAGTTTTTCTTCTGCGTTGCCCATCTCGTTTAGGATTAAAACCTACGCCTCCAGATAGAAGACTTTTTATCCTTCGAGGTCCTTCAACATCTTTTTTCATGGGAAAACCATTTTTATCGCTTCCGCCAGTAATTTTTAAGGTGTATCCTTTTAAACCAACGAGAGAAGCGTCAAAATTATCACCAATTTTCAATCCTATAAGTTTTTTTGATTCTGTTGCTTCAACTTCCAATTGATGACTGTTCTCGCCTTCTGAAATAACTAATTTAAATGCCAATATATCTCCTCCATCTTATTCTGGTCTTTTATATTCCATATTATTTATCATTTTCCATAGATTAAGGATAAAAAATTGTTTGTTTACAGAGGATCACTTCGAATTCAGCATAATTTGAATTCTAATGGGTTAACTAATAATACCCCATACTGGGTCATCTCTTCTTTTTATATCCAATATTTCATGGAGTATTTCAAGTTCATCATCAGTTAATTTTCCCATAAGTTCTGATTCAAGTATTTTATAGTGTTTTTCAGGTATATTAACGTATAAAACATCCCCTTCCTCAAAGTCACGCCCAAAAACTGCTTCTTTTATAGCCATAGCTACTTTTTGACCTTTAGAGGCTGATTTAAGGTTTTCTCCTTTATCTTGCATGCTCTCTACTTTTCCCACAAAAGAATTATCTTCACGCATCAAACGATAATCTTTCTTCACAGTACCACCCAATATTTCTACACCAGCAATTGCAGGTTTACTATACCTAAAAACCAATTTTGGAATTATTCGTATCTTGGCGGGACGAATTATAGCATCTAACCATTTTTTCCTTCTACGTTCTTCAGCTGCTTTCAACCACTCATCATAATCCTCTGTAAGCTTGTATATGACGTTTGCAGAGAAGAGCTTCACCTTTGAATTCTTTATTTCTTCTGCAGCGGATGGTAATACTTTAACATTGAAAGCTAAGATCACCCCATGAAGCTGATCCTCTTTTCCGACTATTGAAGCATTTACTACATCTCTACGTGAAACATCCCCAATATCTGCCATTCTTATGGGTACATTAAGGTCTTTCAACATGTTTACTAATGCTTCCAGGGATCCTAAAGTGTCAGTTTTAATTACAACACCCATTTCATGAGTGTCTATTTTTATGCTTTCAATTTCCTTTAGAATCTCTTCTTTAACAGTGTTAAAGTCTTCCCGAGCCACCCTTAGAGGAGAACCAGAGATAACATTTTCAATATTAGGAGCTACAATTTTTATACCTGCAGCCGCCACCACTTCATCTACTTTACTGAACTTCTTTTTAGAATCCCTAATCTCTTCCAAAGGTTTGGGTTTAAGTAATGACCGTATCTTAGTGGTTATAACACTATCTCGAGTTGTTAAAGCTATAATATCATTCTTTTTTAATATTCCATCATATATGACTGCATCTAATGTGATTCCTAAGCCTGTTTCCTCTTTCACTTCCAATATAGTCCCTTTAGCAGGGGCATTAGCTTCTATTTGTAATTGTTTTTGCAAATACTGTTGAGCTAAGCCCATAAGCATAGCTAGAAGTTCAGCTATTCCCTCACCTGTTTTAGCGCTTATAGGGATAATACTAATCTGTTTAGCGAAATTCTGGACTCGGTCGAATCTTTCTGATTCAAATCCTTCATCATGAAGAATTCCCAGCAGTTTATAAATACCATTATCAAGATTTTCTTGAACACTTAACGCCTGCTTCGAGTATCTTTCTTTGAATGTGAGTCCTGAATATGATTCCCATCCATATATCTTGTCTATTTTATTAGCTGCTACCACGAAAGGTGTTTTATACATTTTTAGTATATTTAAGGCTTCATAGGTTTGAGGTTTGAATCCTTCTTTAACATCTACAATTAATATAGCCAGATCTGCCAGTGCTCCTCCTCTTTTACGTAGTGAAGTGAATGCTTCATGACCTGGAGTGTCTATAAAGAAAAGACCAGGCATATTCTCCCTTATCTGCAGTTTTTTAATAAATTTACCTGAGATAGCTTCAATAACTTCCATGGGAATTTCAGTGGCACCAATATGTTGAGTTATTCCACCAGCTTCTTTCTGGGCTATGGCACTGCCTCGGATATAATCTAAAAGAGTGGTTTTACCATGGTCTACATGACCTAAAACAGATACAATAGGTGATCTAATCTTCAATTATATTCTCCCAGATAATAATAAAACAGGATAAATTCTAATTTAATGAATATTTCCAAGAAAGTGGGTATATAAATAATTTTTTTAAAAAACTAAAAAAGTTTTTTTAACTTTTTTCCCAAATTTCCCGGCTACCTCACCTTCTTCTTATCTTAAGGTTCTTCGTATATGAATTCTTCATCAGGTAGCGTGAATTTGTAGATTTCTGAATCATTAAAAAATAGATTTATCTCCCTTTTCGCAGATTTTGTGGAATCTGAAGCATGTATTATATTTCTACCAGTGTCAATGGCATAATCACCTCTTATAGTTCCCAATTCTGCATCTTTAGGATTGGTAACTCCTACCATTTTTCTTATAAGAGTTATACATTCTTCACCTTCGATTATCATCGCCAATACGGGTCCAGAGGTTATATAATCCACCAGATCTTTGAAAAAAGGTTTTTGACTGTGCTCTGCGTAATGTTTTTCTGCCAAATCTTTCTCAATAATCATTATTTTCGCAGCGGTGATTTTAAGTCCTCTTTCTTCGAATCTAGTTATAGTCCTACCTATAAGTCTTCTTAACACCGCATCAGGCTTCAGCATCACAAAACTCATTTGCTTCATTTTTTGACCCATTTAACCTTTCTAGGAACTCTTTTAAGTTTGATTCTGTTTTTTTCACATTTGCTGCTGCAGAAGAAGTGCACAGTACCATCTTTTTTGACGTACATCTTTCCAGTACCGTCCTCCATTTCTTCTCCACAGAATGAACATGTTCTCATATAAACACACCTTTATTATGGGGTACGGATTTCTTTGGCTTCCCTTATAGTATCTAGCAACATTAAAACGTCCCCTTCTTTTATAGCTCCCATGACGTTCCGGGTAAGTATCCTACCCTTATCTCTTCCATCTAATATCCTACATTTCACCTGCATAACTTCACCAGTCATTCCGGTTCTTTTTAAAACCTCAATAACTTCGGCAGGAGTTCCATCTTCCATAAAAATCACCTTCAATTAAAATTAGAAAGACTTTAATGTCTTCCAATCTAGAAATGGACTAGAAATTTATTTTGAATTTTATTTTTTGAGTTCTTCGACTTTCTCAACTATTTCATTAACCAAATCTTCAGCTTCGCCTGAATCCATTATACATGCAGATGCTGTGCCTACATTTAAACCTGCTGCTTCTCCTAATTCATCCTTAGTCGGGATGTAAACATAGGGTATTTCCTTTTCTTCGGCTAAAACAGGTAGATGAGCAGCTATCTCTGGTGGATCAATATCCTCAGCAATAAAAACCAGTAGGGCGTTTCCTCTTTCTATAGCTTTGGTTACCTCGTTGGTTCCTTTACCAATTTTTCCAGTATCCCTTGCTATTTCTAAAGCCTCGTAAGCTTTATCTGCTAGTTCTTTTGGTACATCAAATTTAACATATATTGCTTTTGCCATTAAATTTACCTCCTTTTTCATCTGGATTTTAACCATCCATCGGCAAATCTTACTTTTAAATGTTTAGGTATATAAAGTTCTTGCGGGATTAGTTAAACTACTTATAAATAGATGTATATAAAATGATATTCTAATTTTAAAACTCACATAAAAAACATAGATTTTTAAAGATTAAAATTAGCTATTATTGGTTTTTTAAATCATTCTATATATACTTATATACATGAACTAAAATGATTCTAAAAAAAGATGTTTAACAGTTAAATAATAAGATTATATATCCAATTTCTTAAAAATATTTGTGGAAAATGATGCTTAATAACTTCAAAAAAATATGATTCTAGGCTAAAATATAAATTTTTAATGTTTATTTTAAGTTTTAAAAAAAGAAAAGAAGTGAAAAAAAACTTTTTATAATCTTTTGACGGCTAATTCGACGTCTGATGATTTAACAGTTTTTCTTCCCGCATGTTTTGCTAGTTTAACAGCTTCACCAGCTATTATTTCACCTTGTTCTTCTAATGCTTTAGCTAAAGCTTCTCTAGCATCATCACTGACTCTTTCTGCACCAGCATTTTTAATTATTCTTCCAATTGGAGCTATTGGTAATTCAGCCATAATATCACCTCATTTTTGTATATTTGTTATTATACACTGTTGTCGTACTCTTATATATATTTATCGTTTATTTCTGTGATTATTCAGTGATCTGTATACTATTGAGACACCTCATTAAGATCTATATTCTTTTTGAAGACCTCATCAAAAATCATATCATAATGAGTCATGCTAAAAAAATTAGGATATTGAGATAGTTCAGATTTACCAAAAAAAAATTCTATGATGAATTTTATTATAATCCCCTTAAAACCCGTGAAAGAGCTTCAACATTTGCTTCAACTTTAACAGGTTCTTTACAGGCATTTATAGCAGTGTTAGGATCCTTTAAAAGATGACCAGTTACAATACACACTATCTCTTCACCTTTATCAATTTCACCAGTTTCTACAAGCTTTCTAAGTCCAGCAATGGATGCTGCAGACGCTGGCTCAACCCCTATTCCTTCACTTCTGGCAAGTAATTTCTGAGAATAAAGTATCTCATCATCAGTAACAGTCTCAGCAAGTCCATCAGAATCATAAATAGCGCGCAGTGCTTTCAATGCACTAACTGGTGCACCTATCCTAATAGCGGTGGCTATAGTTTCTGGATTTTCCACTGGAATAATATCTTCTGCACCTCTTCGCACGGCATTAACTATAGGAGCAGATCCCTCCGCCTGAATACCGGTCATACGGGGTAGATCCTTTATAAAATCTGCTTCATAAAATTCGTTTACACCTTTCCATATGGCAGATATATTACCCGCATTCCCCACGGGTAATATAATTCTATCAGGAGACTTCCAACCCAGATCATCAACTATTTCAAAACCAATTGACTTTTGACCCTCCAATCTAAATGGATTCACTGAATTTAAAAGGTAAATTTTACCATCTAATGCTAACGCTGTTATTACTTCAAGAGCCTCATCAAAATTTCCTTCTACGGATATAACCTCGGCTCCATGAAACATGGCCTGTGCTAACTTTCCTAAAGCCACTTTTCCTGAGGGCAAAATCACTATACATCTTAAACCTGCACGGGCAGCATAGGCAGCCAGAGAAGCTGAAGTGTTACCAGTTGATGCACATCCTACAGTATCCACGCCCAGTTCAAGTGCCTTGGTTATCCCTACACTCATACCCCGATCTTTGAAGCTTCCAGTAGGATTAGATCCTTCAACTTTAACATATAATTTAACTCCTAACTGGTCTCCCAATTTATTACACTTGATGAATGGAGTTCCACCTTCCTGTAAACTAACTATTCTAGATTCATCCACTGGCATGAATTCTTTATACTTCCACATGGTTGATTTTCTACAGTTGAAAATGTCTCGAGAGACATCAGGTTTACACATAATCTCCAGTACTGATCCACAATCTTTACATGTGTAAATTATCTCCTCAAGACTATACTTTGCACCGCAAGTTATACATTTTATCATGATCTCTCACTTTTACATTATTTTTCATTATATTAACTTAAGCTTAAAAAAAATTTTAATAAATATCTTACTTATCCAATTTAAAATCTTTTTAAACAGAATTTAAGTTATACCTCTTATGTAATTTCCCAAAGGAATAGTGAAGTTAGCCTCTATAATAGCAGCTATGAATAAAATAACCACAGCTATAATGAAAAGTTTCAGAGAATCTTTAAATTCATCTGAATTTGCTTCCACCAAGTATCCTAACTGACTTCTAATTGGTATTCTATCATTCATTTTGCTTATTCCCTTCAAAAAGTTAAAGAATCCACTTGCCAACCTAAATCCAGCCGCTCCAGCTATTATAATAGCAGTGACCTCAAAAATACCATGAGGTATTGTGTAAATCAAGAAAGTAGGCAAGTAATATTTAGACGCTACATACCCTGTAAAAATTCCATTAAAGAAAAGATAATAAGCACTGAATACACCTAAAGAAAATCCCATAGCATAAAGTACTATAGCGACTTTAAAATTGTTGAAGAATATGGAGAGAGTAGTGAGTTGTAGAGTACCTTCTGTTACACTTTTTCTGAAGCCCTCAAATACGCCGCCCAAAATAGGATCTAACAATCCAGATAAAATATATCCTATAACCATTGATCCCAGTAATATTACAGCTGAAAGTAAGAGAAAAGTTTCATTTCTCTTATAAAGACCAATGAAAAACCCTGAATGACTATCCTTTCTCATATTAAATCACCTACCAATAATCTGTTCAAAATCATATGCAACATCTTCATTTCTAATCTTTATTTAAGATTATTTCAGCTGTACGTTTTGTCTTTTCTCTCTTTTTTGACAAAACTTTGAAAAAATCCTTCATCATCTCTGAAGCTCTCTCTTTGCATTCTCCACACATGATAATACCGTCCTTGCATTCATGGTAGAGTTCTTTGAGTTTATCATCTGAAGGTATTAAATGGTATAAAAGTGTTTCATAGACTACACAATCCTCTGGAATACCTCCCCTCTCACGCTGTTCACCTAAACTTTCTCTACCACCCGTTTTTGCAGTTTTAATTTTTTTTGCAGCGACTCCTGGAGAATCACTAAGAAATATAGCTGTTTTAGGCTTACTACTAGACATTTTACCACCTGTAAGCCCTGTTATGAACCGGTGGTATGTTGATGATGGTGTGATGAAGTTAAATTGTGATTTGAATCTTTCAGCAATATCACGGGTAAGACGTATATGTGGGTCCTGATCAGGACCTACAGGTACCAACGTGGGTTTGGGACCATCACATTCTTCGAGTTGAGGATGTAAAATGTCAGCCACCTGAATCAGAGGTACATATAGGTGGGCGAGATTAGTGGAGGTTAAAAAACCATAAATAGCTTTCATTTCGCTTAAATTAACTTTCCGGGCTAGTTTGTAGGCTAGGTCAATCACCATTTTATTTTCGGATTGTAGATAAATGTGTAGGTTCTTATTATCAAAGTTTAGTCCCAGTGCTATATAGTTTGTTATGTACTCATAGATTGCTAATTTCCTTGAAGTTTCAAAATCCACTCCACGGGCTGAGTAGGCCTCCATATCTGCTATTGGAATGTATATTTCGGCTCCATTTTTCTGGTACCAAATGAGTTGATCTACAATCATTTTATGGCCAATATGCATTTTACCACTTGGCATCATTCCAGTAACTACCGAATAGTTGTTTCCTTCTCTAATGGCATTGACTATCTGATCATAATCTCTGTGACCAAAGATTATGCCCCTACTCATAAGAGTGGAAGGATTCTTTATTCCCTCCACACAATCTGCGAAAGGTTTAATTCCGAATTGCTTTTTCAGTTTTTCATAATCTATAATGGATGAACTCCATGGATCTATCAAAAAATCACCTTGAAATCCTAATAAAATTCTTTTGATTAAAATATAATTACTTAAAACTTGAGAGAATATTAGTATTATAAACTAAAAATTTAATCAATAAATTAATTTTTTTTATAAAATTTTAGTTTTATAGTTTGAAAATTATTTAAAGCTTAGTCCATGCAACGTTATAATAAGTAATATCATTTTCTTGATCCACTACAGCGAAGAGTAAATATTTGTTAACTCCATGTGCCACCCGCACATAGCTTGAGAGATCAGAAAGCTGAATATCATCATTTTCAGAAGCTACTTTCACCAGATAATTGGAATGACCGTCTCCAGGGGATGTGCCCCGCTCATAAAGTCGGAATTCAGAACCATATTTGAAACCAGTTTTTATAATATATCCTCTATTTCTCAGATCTCTAAAAACTATATACTTAGAGTATAAACTTTTTTCATGGATAATTTGTAATAGATCATCACTGAAAAGTTTTTCATCATTCTTTGAGACATTAATCTTGTCTTTCTCCATTAAATAAAGGGCTTCGATAAGAGAAAGCTGTAATCCTTCATCTGTAAAAATACCGTAATGGCTTTTATTATGGAGTTTCTCAGATTTATCACATTTAATGATAACTAAGTCTCCTGATAATTTTGAATTCACATTTACACCATGAAAAAATTTGTTTTATGTGCTTAATTCTTTTTAAATTTCTATAAACTTTGGATATACAATATAATTCTTGTTAAATTTTGAAATTGAATTATTTAATTTTTAATCAAAACGGATTTAAAGATTACTCTATAATTGCATGTCTCATCTTCAAATCAACTTCCTTCTTACCTAAACGGGCCATGAATTCAGCTATTAGTCCATCCAAAAAAAGATGGGTGCTATCTTCAAAAAGTGTTCCCATCGGAGTCATATCATCATAATTACCCTTTAAAACATGAGAAGTAGGATGCTCCCATGGTTCTTTTGATTTACTATCTATTTCAACAATCACATTTAAATGATTGCTCAAAGTGGATTTGGTATTAGTAGTTATACCTACTACAGTTGCTCTTATCTCTTTTGCCGTCTGAGCAGCTATAGTAACTACTTTGGTCTCTCCCGATCCAGATATAGCGATTAGACAGTCAGTATTCTTTATAGCGGGAGCTGTAACTTCTCCAACTACATGTACGTTAAAACCTAAATGCATTAAACGCATTGCAAAAGCCTTACCAATAAGTTCAGACCTTCCGCTACCCACAATGAAAATCGAATCAGATTCTAAAATGATTTCTATCATTTTATTTACCTGATTTTCATCTATACGGTTTATTACCATTAGAGCATGTTTGGTTATCTGTTCTGCCGTTTTTTTAATGTATTCCATACTTTTAACCAATTTTTTATATCAGTAACCCAAAAAAAATTATTATTTAAATATTTTTAAATTCTGATAAATTTTTATAAAAGAATATTAAATACCTGTAATCCTTATACCGGCTAGTTTTATTTTATTCCTAATATTCAAATTTATAAGCAATGGAGTAATCTTTTCTACAATCCGAGCATTTTCTAAAGAACCACAATCTACGCCTCTTACACCTGGAATCTTCTCCGCTAACTTTACAACTTCTGCTTTAGCTTCTTCATCATCTCCAGAAATCAGACAATCACAATTAACATCTTCTTCAATATTTGTTAGGCTAGCCGCGCTTATATTGTTAAAGGCTGATATAACAATAGGTTTTTCGTCCTTTAAAAATTCAGCGGTTCTTTCAGCAGCGGAGCCTTCCCAAACATTAACATAACGCACAGGTTTCCCGCCAATACAGGTATCCAATGGAACAGTGGCATCTATTAATATTTTATCTCCCACATGGTCTTTTATACTGAATATAGTCCCCATTTGAGCCTGCAAAGGAACAGTCATGATCAACAAATCAGCTTGCTCGGCAGCTTCACTATTAGTTGCGCCATATATATTAAGAATATCTTCATCCTTTAACATATTTTTAATCAAATTAACGGTATTTTCAGCTTTTTTTACGTCTCTTGAGCCTACAATAACTTCTAAACCCGCCTTTACAAACCTCAATGCTAATCCTATCCCTTGATCTCCGGTCCCACCTACTATTGCGATTTTCATATTTAAATATCCCCTAAATTTTTACAATAATTTATTTATTTTATTCTAAATTATGATTTTCACCATATTATTATTAAATTTTTCATTTTATGATATCACTAATTTTTTTTAGATAATGAAGACTATCCACTACACCTTTAGGCTCCTCCACCTCCACAACCATGAAATTATT
Organism: Methanobacterium sp.; assembly: GCA_003166335.1. Lineage (GTDB taxonomy): Archaea > Methanobacteriota > Methanobacteria > Methanobacteriales > Methanobacteriaceae > Methanobacterium_A. Next base: position 28,415 of record PMWA01000042.1, read on the forward strand.
GTAATTCATTTGCTTAAGTCCTTTCAACAACGATTTAAAATTTAATCCATTCTTTTTAATATCTCCCAAAGCATTATGATTATCATAAGATCCATCATTATCTGAAAGATGAATATGTTCTATTCTGGAAGTTTTGAGCATATCTTCCACAGTAAACTTATTATTATGCGCGTGCCCTACATCCAGGGTAATATAAGCATCAATATCCAAAACCAGATGTTCAAGCTCATTTAAATCTTTGAAAAGTAAACCTTCAATATCAGGCATGTTTTCCACGCACATTTTAACATCCATTTCTTGAGCGTATTTTGAGCATTCAATCAGTGAATCCCTATTGTATTGGAGGATCTTATCCCTAAATCTACGACTTAAACTGGTAATATGACCCGGATGAACTACAACCACTTTTGAATCAATTTCAAACGCCATATCAATAGATTTTTTAATTTCAGAAATGGATATGTTTCTTATAACCTTATTGTGGGAAGCTAGGTTTATATCAGATAGAGGTGCATGAATACTAATTTCGAGATCATATGAATCAAAAAGATCATATTCAATAGAATCATAGGGATATTCATTTATTATTTCACAACAATTGACATTAAAGTCTAAAAGGCTATCAAAAATATTTTTCAGGGGCCTAGGATAGAATGGAAGTGTGGATACGCTAATTTTCATATAATTACATCCTAAAACAAAATAATTAAATTAATTTAATAAGAATTATATAAAATCCCTAATTTTTACTAACACACTTTCATAGTATTAATAAATAAAGATTTAAATCCAAACAGTCATATTTTATAAGTTCTTTATTCTTTCCTCAACCTGGCCATTATGGGTATATCCATTTTTAAGGCATCTAAAATTATATTAGCAAGTTCTATGTCCTTTTTAATCTTTATATTTCCTTTTTTACCCACAGTAGCTGTGAAAAGATAATCATCAGACACCAAAATATCAAAAGGAGTGCCAATAGCATCTTTACCAAAATTTAGAACTACATAGTTTCCAACAATCTCCACATCAATACTTGTCTGATCATTCATTTCACGTGATTGAAGAGATTCAACACCGATACTGATTCCTAATTTCCTTTCAACCTCATCGATATTTTTCCCCTTCTTACCAATGAGTTTAGCTATGTTCTTTTCATCTAACCACACCGTAGCTCTTTTATCAGATTTCATATCCACCTTCACTGCTGCTTCCGGAATTCTCCTTTTAACTTCTTGGGTGATCTCTCGTTCGGCAATTTTCTGTATAGGTGTTTTTTCAAATTTAGTCTTACCAACTTCCATTACAATAGTCTGCTCCCCATAAGTGTAAACCTCATGCATCAGATCGCCTGTTTCAAAGTCTCGAACTTCTATTACAGGTCGAGATAAATCCGCTTCTAACATACCTGTGGGAACTTTAACCGTCAACGCTACATCATATATTGCTGCCACGCGCCCCTCATTTATGAAGATAGTGGTATCCACAATAGATGGAATCATTCCAAGCTCTACTCGTCCAATAATTCTCTGAATCGCATCTATAGCTCTGGTGGCATGTACCACTCCAATCATACCCACACCAGCCAATCGCATATCCGCAAATATCCTAAAATCCCTGGTTTTACGTAGCTCATCATAGATAGTATAATCGGGACGCACTAATAATAATATATCAGCTGTTTTAGCCATATCACCCTCAAGTGGCGCGTATTGGGTTACTTCATCACCAACTTGTAAATCACGAGGTGATTCCATGGTTTTAACAATAGATCTCAAATCTTTACTATAAAACTCTGCTGCAGCTTGCGCAAAGGTAGTTTTACCTGCACCAGGTGGCCCTGCAATTAATATACCCTTAGCAGTGTCTCTTAAACGTTCTATAAGTTTATTAGGTAATTTATAATCTTCGAGAGAAACTCTAGCCACTGGTCTTACTACAGTTATTTCTACTCCATCAGAAAACGGGGGTTTGGCAATGGATATCCTGTACTCACGGAATTGGATAACTGTTGCGCCATCCATTTCTATTTCAATAAAACTTTTAAAATCACTTTTAGATCTTTCCATAATTTCTCTAGCCATCTTATCAATTTCAAATTTTTTAAGTGGTCTAGAATCTATTTTAACCAGTTTTATATTACCTGGCGTACCCTTCTTAGCTAGAGGAACTACATTTTCTTTGAGATGAATAGACATAGTACTGTCATCAAAATACTTTCCAATCTCCAGTTCCTTATATCCCACCATTTCTTGTTTAAGATATATTGTTTCAAAACCATGGGCTTCCGCCACCTGTTTTTGAACTTTATCACTGGTAATTAACACTGCCCCATATTCACCGGCAGTGTCCCGTATCATGGCATCTATCTCGCCACCTCTTGCTAAAGATATCTCTTCCAATGTGGGTCTTCTTCCCACATACTTTAAACCAATCTTACCTTCAATGTGTAGGGTTTGTAGATTTTTAAGTTCTTCTAAACCGTTAAAACCAGTTTCTCTACCTTTATTAGCCTGATTCTCCAGTTCAGATATAACTGCCTCGGGAATTATCACCTCGCATCCTTTGAATTCTTTATCCTGCAAAATTTTGGTGATTCTACCATCCACAATTACACTTGTATCTGGAACAATCTTCATTTTATTTCTCTCCATAGATTTTTTCAGGCTGAAAAATTTTTTCTTTCACAATTTTTAAGTTAAACCCATTCTCATTAGTTATCTTTCTATAGAAACAAGTATAATAACCTTCATGACAAGCTGCTCCTTCTTGTTCAACTTTTAAAAGTAAAGCATCCTTATCACAGTCTGTGAATATTTCCATTACGTTTTGAATGTGTCCTGAGCTTTCACCTTTAAGCCATAATTTATTCCTGGAGGTGCTCCAGTAATGAACCTTACCAGTTTCAAGAGTCATTTCAAATGCTTCAAAGTTCATGTATGCTACCATAAGTACTTCTGAAGTTTTATAATCCTGTGAAATGGCTATTATTAAGTTTTCACCATTTATCTGGTGTCTGAAGTTCAATTGTGAGTAATCCATTTAAATCATCTTAAATTTTTTTTAATGTCCTTTAACGAATTCGATGTTTCTAAAACTACTTTTTCATTTGGGCATCCAATAGGAATTTTTCCTTTAAAAAAAGTTATTATTTCTAGGATATCCACCAATTCCTGCTCATGTGACTTCATATCCTTTAAAGTAATTTTTCCTTCCTCAAAATCCCTTTCACCTACTAAAATCACATATCTTGCACCTAAACTATCAGCTTGGGATAATATTTTTTTAAGTTTACGACCCACCAAATCCACATCAGTTTTAATATTATATTTTCTGAGAGCTTGGGCTATTTTAAATGCATTTAATTTCATATCTTTTGATATAGGTGCTACAAAAACATCCAAAGTCTTATTTTGAGGCTTTTGTATTCCGCATTTTTTTACGCATTCCACTAAACGATCGAATCCAAATGCAAATCCTGTGGATTCTACCTGTTCACCACCAAATAATTCTATTAAATTATAGGTTCCCCCACCACTTATCTGTTTCTGAGCACCCAGACTGTGCACATAGATCTCAAAGACAGCTCCAGAATAATAATCTAAGCCACGGGCAATACCCATATTTACAGTATATTTCGAAAACCCAAATGCCTCTAATATTTCTAAAAGTTCTTCAAGCTCTATTAAAGCTTTAGAAGCACTTTTATTATGATTAATAAGTTCATAAACTTTTTTTATTATCTCTCGATGGCCATTCATATCAACCAACCTTATTAGAATATTATTAGTGTTAGAATCTATTTTAAATTCTTTTAAAATAGATTTAAGTTCTTCTAATTCGCCTTTATCTACAATGGCCATAATTTTATCCTGTTGTTCTTTAGAGACACCTGTTTCATCGAGTATTCCTCTTATTATTCCCAAGTTTCCAATGTGTATTTCAAAATCTTCCAATCCCAATTCTTCGAGACAGTGGGCGGCCATGGCTATGATTTCTGCTTCAGATTCTGGCGATTTACCACCAATTAGTTCACATCCTAATTGCCAGAATTGTCTCCATCTACCTTTCTGTGGTCTTTCATATCGAAAACAGCTCCCATAATAGTACATTTTAATAGGTTTAGATTTTTTTTGTAGTTCATTAATGTACAAACGTGCAACTGGAGCTGTTAACTCTGGTCTTAAGGCTAAATCTCTACCGCCTTTATCTTGGAAATGATAAATTTGCCCCATTATTCCATCCCCCGATTTCATGGTGAAGAGTGCTAAATCTTCAAATAATGGGGTTTTAATTTCTTGATAACCATAAGCTTCAAATATTCTTCTTAATGTACTTTCTACATGTTTTCTCAATCTCATCTCATCAAAAAGGAAGTCTCGTGTTCCTCTAGGTCTTTGAATATCCATTAAACTTCTCCTAGGTTCTTTACAAGCATAAAATTTTTCGAATAGAATTAATATTTCTATTAAATGGTTAAAAGAATAATCAGTATCTGGATTTATAAATACTCTTAATAAAAAGTTAAATTTTTTTTACAATTTAATTCACTTATTCAAATTATCATTACCAAAAATAATAATATGACATGATTAATTTTAATCATAATATTTAAGATATTCCTTCATCATTTTGGGGAATGATTTAGCGCTTAGAAACCTTAAACCCAGTCTTTCTGCCCAAACTTTAATTCCTTCATCAGCAGCCACCACACCAGCTCCTAATTCCTTAGCTAAAAGTAGCACATCCAAATCAGGAGCACTGTCAAGAGTCCCTTTTCTTAAAGCTAACCTGTAATGTTTCCTAAAGTCAGCGATGGCTTTGCCAATTACATCTACTTCAATCTGGCTTTTTTTATCTCCACGAGAGATTCTTACCATGGATTCTACAGCTGCTTCCCAAATTGCATTTTCAGATATGCGCATACCCTTATTCATCCTTTCTCGCATATCCTGAACATATTCATAAAATATCTGCGAAGGTATCTTAGTATCATATCTGTTAGGAGTTTTTTTAACAATCCAAGTATCAACTTTCACCATTACTTCATCAGGACACTCATACCTAGCCATATATTCTGAAAACTCTTTATATGTTATAGGAGGCATATGACAGCTCATATTAAGTTTTATTCTTGAACTTGCAATCAGTTCAATTAAAAAATCTACTGTTTTCACTAGATCACCATCACCAAACTTATCTCGAAGTTGATTATCCGTGAATGCAGTTGTATCCAGAACAAACCTTTGCTTTGCCAATATTATAATCACCCCCATTTTAACCTTAAAAAAAGGTATTAAATTACTCAAATCTATTAATTCACAAATTATCTTTTTCAGATGATACTGTAAAAAAAATTGTATTAAAGCTTTTTAAAAATATTTTCTAATTTTAAAACACTTATACCAGTATTTTCTCCAACGACTTCAATTTGAATAATCCAATCAGGACTAATTTGATTCATCTCAACTCCTAATTTCTCAGTTATTTCCCTGGAAATAGAAGTTAAAAACTTTTCCTTTGATTTAATACGCTCCCTTCCCCTTACATCACCTCTAACGATAAAAGTTTCACCGGTCTTTATCTTATCCTTGCTGATAGTTAAAACTTTTTCTGCAATAAGATCTGGACGAGTTCTTACTACTAATTCAATAGGCACAATTTTGGATATCACAGTTGTGGATGCATCAGCTAACTCTTGTGCAATCACTAATGGATCAGTATTTGACTCTATCAATACTACATTCTGAAATTCAGTTTCTTTTATATCAAATAAATTTTTTTCATCTTGCAATGCTAACTCTATCTCTTCTATACCTAGCAATTCTTCCCCTGCAATTGAAGTTTTATGACCTTTAAATGTTACTAGTAAATTGAATCTCTCTGTGGGATTCATTTCATCACCTCGCGTAATATTATGTTATCTTATTTCAAAAAGTTCCTTGTTTTCTATTTTGTTACTGCTAATATTTATTATTCTTGTCATCTAAATTTAGTATACGATGCTTTATGATAACTGGTAAAACAAAATTATTTGGACTGATAGGTGATCCAGTAGAACATACTTTATCACCATATATGCACAATGCTGCATTCAAGTCTCTTAACTTAGACAATGTTTATGTTCCCTTTCATGTAAAAAAAAGTGAACTTAAAGCTGCCATTATGGGAGCTAGATCTTTGGATATAAAAGGTTTAAACGTGACCATTCCACATAAAACAGAGGTTATGAAATATCTTGACGTTCTTGATGTCACTGCAGAACTTATAGGGGCTGTTAACACCATAAAATTTGATGATGAGATTAAAGGGTATAATACTGACGGATTAGGTGCAGTTAGAGCTATTGAGGAAACAACAACTGTTAAAGATAAAAAAATTGTAATACTCGGTGCGGGAGGTGCTTCACGTGCCATATCTTTCCAAATTATAATAAATGGAGCAGGAAGAGTAATTATAGCTAACAGGACCTTAGAAAAAGCAGTTATATTAAAAAAGAATCTAGATGAGAAATTTAATGCTGATGTAGAAGCAATTGATCTTGGAGAAAAACTTAAAGATGAGTTAAAAGATGCAGATATACTCATAAATACCACTCCTATTGGTATGTATCCTAATATACATCAAAAACCATTAGTTACCTCAAAAATGATGCATGAAAACCTCATTGTAAATGATATCATTTACAACCCCCTAGAGACGGGTATTTTAAGGGAAGCAGTTAAAGCAAGTGCAAAAACAGTTACTGGAGTTAAAATGCTTATATATCAAGGAATTGAATCATTTAAAATTTGGACTGGTATTGAACCCCCGGTTGATGTGTTCAAGGAAGCTTTAATTGAAGTATTAAAATAATTTTTGAGTTGATAGGAAGTTAAATAATGGAAAATATACTTGTAACTGATAATCATATACATGTAGATCCCATAAACGGGGAAGGACCTATAGAGGTAGCTAAAAAGTTTCAAAGAGCTGGTGGAAATGTTATGATCATCCCTAACAAACCTACTTGGACAATCGGAGTTTCATGTAGTTTCCAGGAAGCTATGGAACAGGTGATAAAATATGTTGATAAAATAAATATTAATACTGATGTAAATGCATTTGCAATGGTAGGAGCGCATCCTGCAGAACTTAGTAGACTCATAAAGGAAGGAATATCTTTAAAAAACGCAGAAGATATGATGAGAGATGCTCTCCATAATGCACAGAAGTTAGTTAGTGAAGGTAAAGCAATTGGAATAGGCGAAATTGGACGGCCACATTATGAAGTTTCTACTGAAGAGTTGGAAATACATAATAAACTTATTTTATATGCTATGGAACTTGCAGCGGAAGTAGAATGTGCGGTGCAACTTCATACGGAAACTTCTGGAGAAAAACAATTTTCAGAGTTTGCTAAAATGGCTGATGAATCCGGTATGGATAGATACAAGGTTGTTAAACATTTTTCAGGCCCATCAATTCTTGAAGAAGAAAATCATGGATTAAAACCTTCTCTAATTGCTACAAGAAAGGTAATAATTGAAGGATTGAAAAAAGGAAATGATTTTCTTATGGAAACTGATTATTTAGATATGAATAGTAGACCGGGGGCAGTTTTAGGTCCTAAAACCGTTCCCAGAAGAACAAGGGAATTATTACGAAATGAAACTTTAACTGAAGAAGATGCCTACAAAATTCATGTGGAAAACGTGGAGAAGGTCTACGGAATTGATTTATCTAATCTATAATCAATTATTTTAATAACAACTCATTAGTATAAAAAAATATAATCTAATTTTTTTGAATTAAATGAAATAAATTGATAATTTAATAATATAAACAAAGTATTTGAACTAATATTCTTAACGTCCACCCAGAATGAAGCTCACCAATCCTATGATAATTCCTACAATAACTATTTCTAAACTAGTTTTCAACAAGCTTCCTCGGGATACTATTCCCAAATAGATGCCTAATATCACCAAGGCAGTGAAACATAGGATTATAGTCGTCACAGTAGCTGTAAATCTGCTGGTTAAAATTAAGAATGGCGTAACTGGCACCAGAGAACCTATAAAACTTGAAAATCCATGAGTAAACATGCTCATGTAAACTCTTCTTTTAGCCTGCTTGTGGACAACAGTATCATCCAGTTTACCTTCATCTAACATCATCTTATGCTCTAATTCACGGATATTACGAAATTCCTCTGCCCTTTCACCAATGAAAGCACCGAAGGCATTTGAAAGAGATAAAGCCACACCACCACTCAGACCAGTAATACCTATTACAAAGTTAGGGATATGTAATCCCCCGACACTAACCACGCCACTGGCAGCTAAAGTCACACCCATCACCGCTAAAATACCATCCAGACTACCTAAGGCAATGTAGCGACTCATGTGAAAATAGTCATTAATGAATTCGTGTATATTCATTTAGTTATAATCTCCGTAAAAATCAGATTTCAACCTCTTCCAAGCTCTTTGTGTGCTCGGGCTAAGTGTCCAGAAGCCAATGCTCCCATGAGCGATAATTCACCGGCTAATACTATCCCGACAACTATTTCCGCAAATTTCTTCACTTTACCAGTACCATAGGCATCCATTATTTCCAAGCATTCTTTAGCTGTTTCAAGTCTTGTTCCACCACCAATTGAGGCTAATGGTACATCAGGTAAAGTTACTGAGAAATAAAGGTCTCCATCCATTTCTTCAGCGGTGGTTATTCCCAAACTACCTTCTACAATGTGGGCTTCATCCTGTCCTGTAGCTAGATAGATCGCACCAATCATGTTAGCGTAATGGGCGTTAAATCCCATACTTCCTGATACTGCTGATCCAATCAGGTTTTTAGCGATGTTAACTTCAACTATGGCTTTTGAGGTTGTTTTAAGTTTTTTCTCCACAATTTTTTTGGGAATTATAAGTTCTGCTACAAGAGTTTTACCTCTGCCTTCAATGAGATTTAAACTAGACGGTTTTTTATCGACGCAAACATTACCACTTAAAGCTACTTCATGAGCGCCTGTTTTATAAGTTAAAAGGTTCAAAGCATTTTCAGTGGCTATAGTAACCATATTCATCCCCATACTGTCTCCAGTAGTGAAAACAAATCGAGGATATAGATATCTACCCACCATTATTATAGGATCTATTTTTAGAAGCTTACCATGTCTAGTGGTAACTTCCGCTGCTTTTTTAAGTTCTTTGAAGTTATCTTTAATCCATGTTTTTATTTCCAATGCATGATCCAAAGATTTAGCCTTTATAACTGGTGCTCTGGTCATTTTATCATCTGCTATGCGAACTGTAGCTCCTCCAACAGCAGATATAACTGAACAGCCCCTGTTAACAGATGCCACCAGTGCACCTTCTGAGGTAGCCAACGGTACATAAAAATCTCCCTTTGCATATTCACCATTGAGTTTAAGTGGCCCTGCTAATCCTACTGGTATTTGAATGGTTCCTATGGGATTTTCTATATTTTTTTTTATAATTTCTTCCATATTTAGTGAGTAATTGGAAATATGCTTCAGAGAAGTTTTGGAGACTTCCTCTATGAAACTACGTCTTATATTTACTGCTTCATCAACAGTTTTGGTAAATTTTTCGATTTCATGTAATTTAATCTCATTATTTAAAAGCTTTTCAATAATTTCATCTTTTTTTATCATATCTCTCATCTAAAACTAGGTTTTTTGCATAAAAAAATGTAATAAACAATATTATTTATGTGTAATAATTATTATATTAAAAATTTTAAATTTGATATTAACAATTTGGACTTATAAATATTCTTTTATAAAACCTGCTATTTCTGAGGGTCTGCTTGCCACCTGCACACCTGCAGTTTCCAGAGCTTTTATCTTGCTTTTTGCAGTTCCACTTTCACCCTCGATTATGGCTCCTGCATGGCCCATTCTTTTACCGGGTGGTGCGGTTACTCCTGCAATGTAGGCTATGACAGGTTTCTGAATTCTTTCTGCGATGTATTCAGCGGCTTTTTCTTCGGCGTTGCCTCCAATTTCTCCAATCATAACCATGGCTTCAGTATCATTATCATCTTCAAACATCTGTAATACATCTGCAAAGTCCATTCCCACTATAGGGTCACCTCCGATACCTAGACAGGTACTTTGGCCCATTCCAGCCCGAGTTATCTGTTGAGCGACTTCATAGGTGAGGGTGCCACTTCGAGATACTATGCCAATGTTTCCCTCCTTGAATATGTGGGTGGGCATTATTCCCAATTTACCCACACCAGGAGTTATAATTCCGGGAGTGTTAGGTCCGATGACAATGGTGTCATTCTGTCTGGCGTACTCTACTATCTGCATGGAATCGTGTACTGGGACATGTTCGGTGATTATAACTACTATATCAAGCTGTGAAATAGCTTCAAAGGCAGCATCCATGGCAAAAGGTGCTGGGACAAATATTATAGATGCATTGATGTCTAATTCTTTCTTTGTTTCCCTTATTGAGTTATAAACAGTTATTTCTCCTAATTTTTGTCCACCTTTTCCAGGGGATGTTCCTGCTAATATTTTAGTGTTGTATTTAAGCATCTCCTGAGCGTGGAATGATCCTTGCTTTCCAGTAACACCCTGCACTACACATTTCGTATTTTCATCAAGAATTATCATTTAATATTCTCCTAAAAAATTTTTTCTAATTAATTTTATTGAATATGAAATTCCTTAAATTGTATTATTATATTTTATATGATTTATCGTAAAATCCGCATACGATTTGATAGTGGCACGGCTAAATCCATTACATTACCATTCATGTAAGCTGAAACGGATATTATAACACTTCCCGGTATTACATAAGATGGACTACCTCTTTTTACAAGATATACATTCTTGTTACCTAGAACAGATCCCACCATGGCTCCAGCAATTACACCTATACTTTCTATATCTTCTACAGTTACAGCTATTACAGGGTCGTCTGTTTTATCAGATACATAACCCACTCCGGGTATTCTGCGTACACCGCCTGTTATTTGTCCCCCAACATCCGTCACACCATCCATACCTTTAGCAGATTGGATTGCAGAGTTTGCTACTTTTCCAACAAATGATTCTCCCCCATATGTATCAAACGCTAATATTATGGCATCAGGATATCTATCCTGTCTAATAACTGCTTCAGCATAGGATATGCCTTCACCAGCTCCTTCAGGTTGGGGTGATATCCCACTAAGATCTCCTAAATTTTCTGCATTTTTTCGCAAGATTTCTACAATACCCGCATTCACTGTTTCTAAATTTTTATTCGGCACAAATGCGCTTATAACTAAATCGTCTCCCGTGATATTGGTTAAATCAGCTTTAAAAGCTCCTATTTCAAGAAGTAGTGAAATATCCCGTTTTACATTTCTCACTAGTTTATTACTGCAAGATACATCATTACTGGAGATATCGGCTCCAATGGAAGTTAACTTCAAAATAATCACCATAGTTAGATTAATTATAATAACATAATTATTTTAGATTATATAGGCAATATATAATTCTAGTTATTTTTATAGATTGCACATTAAATTTGAATTTTAGAGATTACAAGTTAAAACGATTTAATTTCAAATAAGTTAAGGTAGACTTGATATAAATTAAATTTGGATATAACTATATAAATAAAACTAATGAACTTAAATTATCATACTTAAATTAAAATTTAAGGGGAGTCATTTTACTTGTCAGCCGAACCGTTGATATGCGTTCCCATACTTAGGAAAAGTATTGATTCAGCTTTAAAATCAGCAAATAAAGCCATAAAACTCGGAGCAGATATCCTAGAATTAAGGATTGATGCTCTAGATAATCCAGATTCTGATAAGATTCGAAATTTAATTGATAACATCAATCATAGATTTATAGTTACCAACCGAATGCGTGAAGAAGGAGGATTCTTTAAGGGATCTGAATTAGAGAGAACTGAAATCCTCGTTGAAGTTGCAGAAATAGTGGATTTTATTGATATTGAATTACAAACAGAGGTTAAATATAGATCAAAAGTAATAAAATCGTCCCAATCCAGTATAATTTCATATCATGACTTTGAGAAAACACCGAGTATGACGGAACTTTTAAATATAGTGGAAAAAGAGAAGGAGGTGGGTGATATTGCCAAATTTGCGGTGATGCCTCGAAATATCCAGGACACTTTAACTGTTCTGGAAGTGCTTTCCCGTGTTAGTAACACCATTGGAATTTCTATGGGTGAATTGGGCAAATATACCCGAGTGGTGGCACCACTTTTCGGTTCTCCATTAACATTTGCCTCGGTGGATTTTGAATCAGTCCCAGGACAGCTTGATATTCAAACAACACGGAAATTTTTAAAACATTTTTAGATTACTTATACTGGTATTTCAGGATTTAAAAAAAAAAGTAGGTTAGATGATTTAGCTTAGCTCAGCTAATCTTTTAACCCTTTTCATCATATTAGGATGAGTAGAAAGTAATTCTGTAATTTTATTGCGTGTACTAATGCGGGTAGGAGTGTATTTAAGTTCTTCAAGCTCAGATTCACTAATAGAGCCATCTCCATTTGTATCTATCTGTTTAAAATCATCGATCTCATTACCAGCATCTGAAATATCATTTACAAAAAATGCTTTGACACCCTCAATTTCTTTAACTGCATCCTTATTGGCTGTGGATGATCCATATACCAGTTTATATAACGCACTAGCCAGTTCATATGGCGGATTACCTAACTCTATACTTCCTTGATCTGCATAATACTCTCTAATCCGGGATACAAATAGAACTATCAACTGTGCCGCGAAAAATCCGGCTAAGGCAGCTATACCAATAAGTCCCGAATTATTATTTCCTCCACGGTTATTAAATAGGGTACTTATGAAGATGTAATAGAAGATTAATGGAACGGCGCTTACTAAAGTGATGACTGCCATGTCACGATGTCTTATATGAGATAATTCATGTCCTAAAACAGCCTTTAATTCACCTCTGTCAAGTAAACCTAAGATTCCCCTAGTTACACAAACTCTCCCATCTCTTTTGTATCTACCAAAAGCAAAAGCATTAGGGATATTAACTTCAGAAATACCTACTTTAGGTTTAGGTATACCAGCCTTGGCCGCTAAGTCTTCTACCATTTCATGTAAGTGGGGTGCTTCCTGTTCGGACACATATCTCACATGCATAGTCATCTCCACCAGCTTAGGTCCCAAGAAGTACTGGCCTAAAACGATAGCTATGGCCAATAAGGCATATAATGTGTATCCTCCAATCCCTACATAATAACCTACAGCGGTTATTATTACATAGAGTAGCAGAAATAGAAATGCAATTGCTAAGTATAGTCTAATAGTCAATCTAAATGAACTTAATTTTTCCATATTTTTTATCACCTTAATTTGATCCTAATATCCACAATTTTTTTGTGAAATATATTTGATTATAAATAATTTTATAAAAATAGTTTTTAACGATCTACAAATAAAGTTTTGTTTTATTTAATATTTAATTAATGTAAAAATGATTAATATTATCCAAAAGCTATAAAAAAAATATAAAATTTTGCTTTTATTTTCGTCTTTTAAACCAATATCTATAAACAAAGTAAATAACAATTAATATAATCGCTACAATCACAACTATATCCAAGTAATTAAAGTAACTTTCTAATGTAGGCCAGCTGGGACCTAATAAAACACCAATATATCCAAGAGCAAAGACGTATGGTACTGACCCAATTACAGTATAAATAATGAATTTTTTAATATCCATCTCAGCTATTCCAGCAGGTAGTGATATAAAAGTTCTGATAATGGGTAGAAATCTGCTGATTAGGACTGCTTCGTGACCATATTTTTCAAACCATTCATCTGCTAAATCAAGCTTAGTGGGAGTAATTAGAATATATTTACCATAATTTTCAAGTAAAGGCCTACCTCCCCAAAACCCAACATAATAAGAAATCAGGGAACCAAAAAGGTTTCCCAGAACTCCTACTAT